>JAFGRA010000116.1 GCA_016935415.1 Anaerolineales bacterium | reverse complement strand
GCTCAAACCGCGCCCTCACCCTGGTCGACGAACTTGATCTGTGGGCCCCAGATATCCCTACGCTTTTCTTCCCTGAACCAACCGCTCTATTCTATGAGAACGTAGCCTGGGGCGAGAACACCCGTCGGGAACGCCTGCTGGCGCTAACCACGCTGGTTTCCTATGCCATGCCCGGCGCGCCCAAACCAGAAGCCCCGCCCATTATCGTCGCTCCAGCCCGCGCCGCAATGGCGCAGTCGATGCCCCGCCGGGAATTCGTCAAAGCCACCCAAAACCTCAAACCCGGCCAAATTATTGATCTTGGTGAACTGGCCCGCACCTGGGTGACTCACGGTTACGAACCGGTCACTACCGTAACCGCACCCGGCCAATTCGCTCGGCGGGGCGGGATCATGGACATCTGGCCGCCCAACCAGGAAAAACCCACTCGCCTGGATTTCTTCGGCGATGAGATCGACACCTTCCGTTATTTCGATCCTGCTACCCAGCGCACCACCGGAAGCCACGAGCGTCTGCTTGTTCCCCCAGCGCGCGAATTCCTCACCACCAACCGCGACAAACTCGATCTGGAAGAAGCTCAGTCCCTGAACGAATTCCACATTCCATTGCTGCACCCTCACCCAAGCAGCCTGTTCGATTATCTACCGGACAGTGCGGTAGTAATGATCGACAACCTGGAAGCACTGCGCGACACCGTCACCGAATTCGAAGAACAGGCCGTCGGCCTGCGCCAGGATTACCTGACTGATGGTTCGATTACCGCGGATTACCCCATTCCCTACTTGACCATCGATGAGATCGAAGACGCGCTCACCAAACCACAGACAATCGAGCTTGGCCCTTACGCCGATGCTGAAGCCAACGAACTTGCGCGTGCCTTCATCTCCGGGCCGCGCTTTGGCGGACAACTGCGCCCATTGATCGACCATCTGCTCAAGGTACACGCCTACAACGAACCGATCGTGATCGTCTCGCGGCAAGCCGCCCGCCTACAAGAATTGTGGAACGAGAATATTTTCGAAGCGGACGGGAACCAGCCACCGCGTTTTATCCAGGGCAGCCTGGAAGACGGCTGGGTGCTCGCTCCCCCGGAGGCGCGCCGTTTACACCTGTTGACTGACGGTGAAATCTTTGGCTGGAAGCGCCCGCAGCCGCGCCACCGTCCGCGCGCCCAGACCGAAGCCCCCGAATCGCCCTACATTGAATTCCAGATCAACGATGTGGTAGTGCACATCGACCACGGCATTGGGCGCTTCAAGGGCCTGGTGCAGCGCGAGATCGAAGGCGCCGAAAACGAATACCTATGCGTGGAGTACGCCGAGGGCGACCAGCTTTATGTCCCCGTCCATCAGGCCGACCGTCTGACCCGCTACGTCGGTACCAAGGACAGCCGCCCTAACCTCACCCGTCTGGGCGGGGTCGAGTGGCGCAATGTCAAGAGCCGCGTCCGCCACGCCGTGCAGGAAGTCGCCGAAGACCTGCTGGAACTGTACGCCAAACGCAAGATCAGCCAGGGATATGCCTTTGCACAGGACACGCCCTGGCAGAAGGAACTTGAGGCCAGTTTCCCTTACATCGAAACCGACGACCAGATGCGCGTGATTGCCGAAGTGAAGGGTGACATGGAGAACCAGATGCCCATGGACCGGCTGATTTGCGGCGATGTGGGCTACGGCAAGACCGAAGTGGCCCTGCGCGCCGCTTTCAAAGCTGTGATGGATGGCAAACAGGTTGCCATGCTCGTACCTACCACCATCCTGGCCCAGCAGCACTTCCGCACCTTCCGCCAACGTTTGGCCGCTTTCCCGGTCGAGGTCGAGATGCTCTCGCGCTTCCGCACCCAAAAACAGCAGCGCAGCATCCTGTACGGCCTGGCAGAAGGTTCGGTCGACATCGTCATCGGCACCCATCGCCTGGTGCAGCCCGACGTAGAATTCAAAGACCTTGGTCTGGTGATTATCGACGAAGAACAGCGTTTTGGCGTTACCCACAAGGAACACCTCAAGCAATTGCGCGCCGAAGTCGACGTGCTCACTCTTACCGCCACCCCGATTCCGCGCACACTCTACATGGCCCTGACCGGTGTACGCGATATTTCAACGATCAATACCCCGCCGGAAGAACGCCTGCCTATCGTTACCCACGTTGGCCCGTATTCACCCAAACTGGTCCGTCAGGCAGTTTTACGCGAACTGGAACGCGGCGGACAGATATTCTTCGTGCACAATCGCGTCCAAACCATTGCTGGAATGCGCAACCAACTCAAGAGCCTGGTACCGGAAGCGCGTGTTGCCATCGCTCACGGGCAGATGGACGAAAAAACGCTGGCGAAACGCATGCGCGAGTTCACCGCCGGGGAGATCGACGTCTTGATGAGCACCTCCATTATCGAGTCTGGCTTGGACATTCCTAATGCCAACACCCTGATCGTCGACCGGGCAGATACCTTTGGCCTGGCACAGCTCTACCAATTGCGCGGGCGCGTCGGGCGCGGGGCACAGCGTGCTTACGCTTATTTCTTCCGGCACCAAAACCGTTCACCCAGCGAAGAAGGCCGTATGCGCCTGGAGACCCTGGCCGAGAATACCCAATTAGGAGCAGGCTTTTCGATTGCCATGCGCGATCTCGAAATTCGTGGTACCGGGGATATCCTGGGGACACGCCAGCACGGTCATATCGCGGCAGTCGGCTTCCACCTTTACACGCGCTTACTGTCCCAGGCCGTCAAGAATTTGCAGGATGGCGGTAAGCTTCCCAAAGGTGCCGCAACTGCTGCAGCAGCGCTTTACCACCCGCTCATCAACGTCGACCTGCCGCTAGTCATAAACATCCCCGCCGAATACGTCCCCGACAAGGATATGCGCCTGCGCCTGTACCGCCGTCTGGCTGATATCCGCACAATCGCCGAGATCGAACCACTCACCGATGAGTTCACCGACCGCTTTGGCCCACCACCCGAGCAGGTATTGAACACCTTCTACCAATTGAAGATCAAGTTGTTGGCCGAAGGTGCTGGTCTGTCCGCCGTCACTCAGGAAAACGGGCAGATCGCCCTGCGTTTTCCCACACTGCCCGCCGATGCCCCGCCGCGCAATTACCCCCGCCTGGACAGCAAGGTACGCACCAGTAAGAATACAATCTGGATTTATCAGGACGAAGATGATAACTGGCAAGATTTGTTGGTGGAAACGCTCAAAACATTGGCAACTGCCAGGGATAAACAAGCCGTGGCCTAACGCCAGTTCACGTACTCCCCCTGTTCCACCTGCATGATTTCTTTTTCCTCGATTGGGGAATAGAAACGCCTGATCGGCTTAACCAGCAAGGTGTACTCCTTGCCTGCCGCCCACTGCACTAATCTCAAGAACTCCTGCAAGCCGACCTGCATTTCTTCAGCCTGTTTGGGACCAAAACGATACGCCAGGAAATAAGGATTTTCGCGTTCCAGGTAATGCATGATCTGCTCGAGGCCGGGCACAAGTTCAGCCGGAGCCGGCTGAGTATGTAAATTTTGCAGCGGCACAACCGGCATCTTCAAATTCTTGACGAAAATCTTCAATATCCCTGGCCGGTGCAGTAGCTTAGTCAGCGCTTCCGCCTTGGTGACCCATAAATCAGACGGGATTTCCACTCCATTCCCTTTTGGATCAGCAACTACCACCTCAAGCTCAAATCGCTCGTCGACCACTTCCGACGGCCGGTCGCGCACCTCGGGCGGCAGCAGTGCATTCACCGCACCCATCACCTGCTCGGCATAGGAAACAAAATACGCTTTGCGGGCAACTCCCTCCGGTGCCTTGGCAGGCGCAATCAGTTCGCCAACGTCCATGCGTAGATTTGGGCGTTGAAGCTTGAACGCTTTACCCAACGCGCCGCGCGCGCTGGTGAAACCCAGCGGCAGCACCGGCACACCACTCATGTAGCTCAACCAGGAAACGCCAGTCTGTGGACGCATATTGCCGGGCTCCCAGATGCCGCCCTCCGGGAAAATCCCGATCACGCCACCCTGTTTCAATACATCCAGGGCAACGTTCAGTCCCTTGCGATCCATATGGCCGCGCATGATGGGGATAAATCCAAAAGCATACGCGAAAAAGGCGGTCGAAGCTTCGTGGGGAATATCTACCGATCCAATAAACTCCACCTGCCAGGGGGTATATACTGCCATCATCGCCACTTCCATGATGGCAGTATGGTTTCCAACCACGATCAACGGCCCTTGTTTGGGAAAATTAGCGTTGCCCTGGATTTCAATTTCAAAAAGCAGCGGCAGCGCCAATCTTCCAAATCCGCGCAAAAGCCCCCGCACAAATCGCTTGCGCGGATATCGAATGGCAGATGTATTCTCAGACACGCCGGGTTTTCTCCTGGATGTTTTTGGCAGCAATCATCAACCGAAAGCTTATTGTAAACGATAATCACTTCTAAAGCTCTGCACGATCAATT
>JAFGRA010000115.1 GCA_016935415.1 Anaerolineales bacterium | reverse complement strand
TCAACAGATTGAGCAGCACCTGGCGGATGCGGGTGCGGTCGATCTCCAGGTCGGGCAAATCCGATTCGATGTCAAGCACCAGGTTGACATTTTTTGCCCGGAACAGGTCAGCGGCGATCTCGGCCGCGGCCTGAACGAGTTCGGTAAGCGCGGTGGTTTCCTTGTTCAAGGTGAATTCGGGGATATCGAAACGCGAAAGGTCCAGGATGTCATCGATCATTTCCATTAAGTGGCGGCTGTTACGGTAGATATGGTAAACATCGCGCTGCAAGGAAGCCGGCCAGGCATAGTCGCCATACACCTCCGGTGAGAGGTACATGATTTCGCTAAACCCCAGGATCAGGCTGAGCGGTGTCCGCAGTTCGTGGCTGATATTGGCCGCGAAACGCTCTTTGGTTTGGCGGGCTTCTTCGGCCTGCTGGCGCGCCAGGTATAACTGCTGTTGGGTCTTTTTCTGGAGTTCGTAGGAAAGCTCGAGGGACTTCAAGGTCTGGTTCAGTTCACCCTGGCGATCGCGCGCCAGATGCAAAAGTTCATCCGCCCGCCGCTGAGACGTCCAGGCCCAGTCCAACGCCGTAAACAGCACGCGCTGCACCGACCAGGCAATCAAGATTCCGGCCAGCAAGCTCACAAACAAAACCAGGTAAGGATAGTCATACCCGTAATTGTTATCCAGGACAAAGAATTCGATCAGGAACGCCGCACCTATAATGAACTGGCTGCGGTTTACTAATAAAGAATACAAGATCAACAGCGGCAAAGGCAAGAATGGCAGCCAGACCTGCTGGTAATAAAGATAGGACAGCCCCAATACAAATGCTGACCCCCAAACCAGTAAATGCCTGGCAAGCCGGGTATGCTTTTCCAGCAAGCTGCGGACAGAAAGACTTACCACCAGCAACAATCCCCATAAAAAGAGCTTCATGGTTGGGAATTTGATATCGGCGAAGTCGATCCACATGAAGAAAACGCTGGCAACCAGCAGGATAGATGCAAGTTGCGCAGCCAACTGACTGCGCAATTCTTCCAGGTTTTCTTTAATTCCTTCGTAAGTCGGCATGTTTGACATCATACAATTCCTAAGTTTTGCAAGACAGCGATCAGGTTTTCCTGCCGGATGGGTTTGGACATGACCTGTTCTGCTCCCAGAGACAAAGCCAGTTCCGGGTCATTGAAGACCGAACAAATCACCACCGGGATTCGCCGGGTGCTTTCATGGTTCCGTAAAATCTGGAGCACTTCCCAGCCGTCTACGTCGGGCATCATCACGTCGAGGAAGACCACGTCCGGTTTGACTGTCTTGGCCTGCCGGATACCTTCGCCGCTGTCGGTTGCACCGATCACCTGGCATTCCACACCCACCAAGAAGCGCTTGAACAGGTCAATAATGCCTTCATTATCATCGATCACCAGGATGCTGGCTTTCTGGGAAGAGATTTGCACGGCGACATGATGCCGCGCGTCTTCAGCATATTCTTCAATAACCCAACCCAGTTTCGAGGTCAGGGTTTTCGTGGCCTGGTCGAGAATCACAGAATCACCATCTGGTCGGGCATGGTCGAACGAGAGGATCAGATGCAGTTTGTCTGCTTTCTCCTCGATCGCGATCCCCAATTCACAGTTCTGGATCGATTGCAAGGTATGGCTGATCACGCTGGTAATGATCTGTTGGGCCACGACCGGGTCGGAATAGAAAAACGCCGCCGACTGTGCTTCGGAAAAAGCCACCGCGATAGAACGCAGTTCGGCCAGCGAACTCACCGCCTTCAAGCTTTGCAGCACCAGTGAATTGATATTCACTCGGCTCATTTTGGGCGAATAAGCGGGCATTTCGATTTCTTCATGATTGGCAGCAAGTTCGTCAATTTCGGTCCCACCTTCGCTGTGGATTTCTTCCCACAAGAGCATAGCAATGCGTTCCTCCCCTTTGCGCAGATCGCGGTAGGCCTGCCGTGGAGAGATGCCCAATTTATTGGCGGCCTGCTGCACGGTCATTCCTTCGACGTAACGCAGGTGCAGCAGGTTATACAAGCGCGCCTGGGGAGAACGAAAATTCACACTTACCCCGGGGCTTAAGTATTCGAGCAGTTCCAGGATTTTGCGCCGCAAGGTTTGACCTTGCAATCGCTTGGCAGATGCGGCTTCCGTATTGATAAAAGCAGCCAACGCATGCCGTTGTAGATACGGGATGTCATAGAGATTTTCCAGGACATCCTTGACCTGTTCAATGAAATCATCGGGGATGTCGTTCTGCGGATCATCAGGAGCTATCAAGAGGCGTTCCTTCCTCGAACACGTCTGTTGCTTGTGTCGATTAAGTCATGCATAAATTTTAACGGATAATCCTACCCCCAACAACCTGACCGCTGAGGGCGTATGTCATACCCGTGTCATGAATATGGCAAAATACCTATCCCATTAAAGGGGATTATTTAATATAATGTTAACACTATTATGGGGAATAGCAATGCATGCCGGGTATAACCATACCGTGATAATCTCTTTTAGGAAAAGGAGGCTGAAGTAGAAAAAAGAAGATTATGTTGTCCCCCGCAAACAATTTTATAAGGAGAAATAAGGAGAAAAAAATGAAGAAGTTATCTCAACTATTTACGCTTTTGCTCGTCCTGGCGTTCGTCTTGAGCGCATGTGGACCGGCAGAGACCCCCGCAGCCGAAGAACCGATGGAAGAAGAATCAGCCGAAGAGCCAATGGAAGATATGGCCAATCAGGTTGAGGTATTCTCCTGGTGGACGGGTGGCGGCGAGGCTGCTGGCCTTGAAGCCATGATCGAAGTTTTCAATGCTGAATATCCTGACATTGAATTCATCAACGCCGCGGTGGCTGGTGGCGCCGGCACAAATGCGCGTGCCGTGCTCGCGACCCGCTTGCAGGCTGGCGAATCCCCCGACAGCTGGCAGGGCCACGCTGGGCAGGAACTTATCGGTACGTACGTTGCCGCCGATCAGATCCAACCCCTCAATGACCTGTACGAAGAAGAAGGTTGGCTGGACGTCATGCCCGAGACCTTGATCCCCTTGATCTCGGACAACGGCAATATCTACTCCGTGCCGGTGAACATCCACCGCGCCAACGTGTTGTGGTACAACCCCGCCGTGCTCGAAGACGCCGGTGTTGAAGTTCCTACCACCATGGATGAATTCATTGCCGCTTTGGAAACCTTGCAGGCCGCCGGCGTGGAAACCCCGTTGGCGATGGGCGAGCAATGGACCGCCATGCACCTTTTCGAAACCGTGCTGCTTGGTTCAATGACTCCTGAAGAATACAACGCACTTTGGGACGGCACCGGTGACTGGGGCAGCGCAACCGTGACCCAGGCGCTTGAAAACTACAAGACCATCTTGGGCTACACCAACAGCGACGCCACCTCCCTGACCTGGCAGGACGCCTCCGTTCTGGTTGTCGATGGTCAAGCCGCCTTCAACGTAATGGGCGACTGGGCTGAAGGTTACTTCCGCGAACTCGGCAAGGAACCCATGGTCGACTATGGCTGGGCACCTGTTCCTGGTTCGGTCGGCAACTTCCAGTTCCTCTCCGACAGCTTCGTGCTTTCCGCCAATGCACCGCACCCCGAAGCCACAATCGCATGGCTGAAGATTTGCGGCTCTAAGGAAGGGCAAGATGCTTTCAACCCCGTCAAGGGTTCCATCCCCGCCCGCAGTGACGGCGACCGCTCACTCTATGGTGTCTACCTGCAATCCGCGATGGATGACTGGGCCTCCGACGTTGTAGTCGGCAGCCTGACCCACGGCGTAGTTGCCAACGACTCCTGGAAGACCGAGATCGACACCGCACTTGGCCTGTTCCTCGGAACGCAAGATGTGGCGACCTTCCAGTCTGGCCTGGTTACCGCCTGCCAGTCTTACGGTCCTTGCAGCGAGTAAAATTGGTTATAATCAATTTCAGGGATGGGCATATGCCCATCCCTGAGATGTTTTTTCATTGTTTGTCCTGGAGACCCCATGCGCAAAGATAAAGATAAAATCATAGCAGTCCTCATGATTTTGCCCTCCATCATTGCCATCCTGATTTTCGTTTATGGTTTTATTGGCTGGTCGGTACGCGTATCGTTGAGTAACTGGCAAGGCTTGCTGCCAAACTACGAATGGGTTGGTTTTGAAAATTACATCAACTTACTGACCACCGATATGCGCTTCAAGATCGATATTCGCAATACGGTCTTGTTCACGGTGCTGTTTGTGGTGGTCGCATTGCTGGTTGGCCTGATCCTGGCGATCTTATTGGATCAAGGCATCAAAGGTGAGGCATTTTTCCGTAATTTATATTTATTCCCAATGGCAATTTCGTTCATTGTGGCTGGTGTCGTCTGGCGCTGGCTGATGAACCCGGCTCAAGGTGAGCGCATAAGCGGCTTAAATTTGCTGTTCGATTCACTCGGCCTCGATTTTCTAGTCAACAAATGGTATACCACCCCAAACTGGGGAATTGCATTTATCGCCATCCCGGCTGTCTGGCAAATGTCGGGCTACGTGATGGCGCTGTACTTGAGCGGGTTGCGCTCCATTCCAGTGCAGCTTAGGGAAGCAGCCATGGTGGACGGGGCAAACGAAGTAGAGATCTACCGTTATATCATCATGCCGCTTATGCGCCCGATCACGCTAAGCGCTATGATTATCCTGGGGCACATTTCACTGAAAGTATTCGATCTGATCATTGCCACCGCAGGGAAGCAGATCGCCCTGGACGTGCCTTCTATTTATATGTGGCAAACCACGTTCGATGGCTATTTCTTCAGCCGCGGCGCGGCGATCGGGATATTGTTGTTACTCAGTGTAACTGTATTGGTCGTCCCTTACCTACGCTATAGCCTCAAATCGGAGGCCCAAATATGATCGCCCCCAAAAGGACTTTGCTGCAAAACTGGATCTACCTGCCCCTGATCTTCGCGGCGTTGTTTTACTTGCTGCCCATCTACCTGATGCTGGTAACCGGTTTCAAGGCTTTCGAAGAAGTCAGCTTACAGACCATGTGGTCGCTGCCAAAAGGCTTGGCTGGCGAGAACTTCGTAGCGGCTTACAAACAACTGGCCCCGTTTTTTATCAACAGTCTAAAAATGGTCATCCCGGCTTCGATCCTTTCTTCACTGCTGGGTGCCATGAATGGCTACGTGCTGGCTAAATGGAAATTCCGGGGAGCCGATTTCATCTTCCCGATGCTTCTGTTCGGCATGTTCATCCCCTACCAGAGCATCTTGATCCCACTGGTCGAATTCATGCGCCGCATCAACCTATACGGCGGTACCGCCGGGCTGGTTTTGGCGCATGTGATCTACGGCATCCCGATCACCACACTGACCTTCCGCAACTACTACGCCACGATCCCCACCGAACTGATCGAAGCCGCCCGCATCGACGGGGCCGGGTTTTTCCGCATCTTCACGCGCGTTATGCTGCCGATCTCGATCCCCAGTTTCGTGGTCGTATTGATCTGGCAGTTCACCTCGGCTTGGAACGATTTCCTCTTCGCCGTGGTGCTGACCGACCCACAGCACTGGCCGGTAACCGTGGCACTGAACAATATGGCCGGCAGCCAGATTATCGCCTGGAACGTGCAGATGGCCGGTTCGTTCCTGGCTGCGCTGCCCACTCTGCTGATCTACGTCTTCCTCAGCAACTACTTCCTGCGCGGCCTGATGTCGGGGGCGCTCAAAGGTTAGCATAAAGTCTCTATTTAGAAAATTCGCACACTAAACATCGACAGCGCCGGAATTATTGGGAAATACCGGCGCTGTTTGTTTTCCCTGGCATTCGCAAACATCCATTCGCAATGGCCTGAAATAATCTATCTGAATTGTTCAGCCTGCCAATAGCACTGACTACAGTGACTGTCACAAAGTTGGTGGGTTTTTCGAATTAGGTGTTTTAAACCACCAGATACACCGGTTTTGTAGCTAATGGAACCCCTGCCCGTGGTGGTTAAAAATTCGCCAACCGGATTTGTGACAGCTTCGACATTTTATCTATTGACAAATAGTCTATAGTTAGTTATTCTATAGATAGTAATTGATTATTTGCTAACCTATTATTTTCAAAGCTTTTACACGGTCAATTACCTTGTAATAATTGATCGAAAAAGGAGCACAAATGCCGGGTAGAGGTCGTGGTAGAGGTAGAAGACGCCGCAGGGTAATGAGCTTTTTACAACCCTGCCTGCTCGTGCTACTGCATCGCAGTCAGACACACGGCTACAATCTACTGGGCGGGCTGGATGAGTTCGGCTTCAACTCCGAACGCCTCGACCCCAGCATGGTCTACCGCGCCCTGCGTGAGATGGAAGATGCCGGGCTAGTGAACTCGGAATGGAACGAGGAAAGCCTGGGGCCACAGCGCCGCGAATACCACATCACCGACCTGGGCGAGAGCCACCTGGCCGGTTGGGTGGAAGACCTACGCCGCACTCGCGGGGAGATCGACGCCCTGATCCGGGCCTACGAACATATCAATCCAGACGAAGATCGTGATGAAAAGGAGTAAGACAAATGCCAGCTAGAGACGGAACCGGGCCACAAGGAAATGGCCCAAGCACAGGCCGGGGCGCTGGCCCATGCGCAGGGATCACGGAACAGGAATCCCGCGATAACGATTTCCAACCCGGATTCGGGCGCGGTTTTCGCCAGCGCTTCGGACGCAGCGCCGGGCGAGGTTTCGGCCAAAGATTTGGCCGGAGCGGCAGACGATTCGGGGGTGGGCGTGGCTGGTGGCAGCGCGGCACCAGCACAGACTCAACCACAAACGTTGAGGAACAAAATTAAGATAGCAAAGGAAACCGCATGAAAATTGCCATTTCGACAACCGGTAAAACCCTAGACACTGGCTTTGATCCCCGCTTTGGAAGGGCAGCCTATTTTTGCATCGTTGATGTAGACACCAGAGCAACCACCGGCCACACCAACCCGGCCCTCAGTGCCAAGGGGGGCGCAGGAGTGCAGGCTGCGAAGTTCATTGCCGACCAGGGCGTGGACGCCGTGATCAGTGGCAGCTTTGGCCCGAACGCCTTTAGAACTTTGCAAGCTGCCAACATCGCCACCTATCTTGCCCCGACGAAAGACGCACTGCTCGCTGCCGATCTGCTGGAGCACTACAAAGCAGGGCAACTCCAACAAGCCAACGCGCCAAGTCATGCCGGGCATCACGGCGGTGGGCATTAATGCGCATTGCCGTTGCCAGCGGAAAAGGGGGCACAGGCAAGACCACCATCGCCACCAGTCTGGCGTTGGCGCTTGATCCTAATTCCACGCTGCTGATCGACTGCGATGTCGAAGCCCCCAACAGCCACCTCTACCTCAAACCGGAATTCATCGATTCCACTGAGGTCGGTGTGCTTGTGCCGGTCGTTGATGAAAGTCAATGCACGCATTGCGGGCGCTGCATGGAAGTATGCGAGTTCCACGCTATCACGGTGATCGGCCAGAATACACTGGTCTTCCCAGAATTGTGCCACGGCTGCGGTAGCTGCATGCTGGTTTGTCCCGAAAACGCCATTTCCGAACGGCTTTCGGTAACCGGCAACCTGGAGAACGGAATCACTGCGACGGGCATGGCTTTTGGACGCGGCGTGCTCGACATCGGACAACCAATGGCCGTCCCGGTGATTCGCCAGCTGAAAAATGAGTTCATCGCCCGGACCTCCCTTGGAGACACCGTGATCGTCGACGTCCCGCCGGGAGCGTCCTGCCCGGTGGTCGAATCCCTGCGCGGGGCAGACTT
>JAFGRA010000114.1 GCA_016935415.1 Anaerolineales bacterium | reverse complement strand
GTAGGGTCAGTTGGTCATCGTCGGCTTCGGCAATCCAGTAGTAACGCCCATCGAAGTTCAGGATGGCGACGTCAATGCTGGGGGTCGTGCCGCCGTTGCGCAACATGCGGCGCATCTCACGCACCGGCAATTGTGCGCCGTTGTCCAGCAGATCGGCGACTGCGGCCTGGATGACGTCAGCGGGGATTTCAGCGTTCTCGCCTTCTTCCAGCGTGATGCCCAGCCCTTCGGCGGCTGCTTGCAGCAGTTGGGCAACGCGTTCCTGAATGCGAACATTCGTGCCGCCCGTGCCTTCGATGATCGGGCGCAGGTAGGGGATCAGGTCACGGAAGCGAGAGATACCAATATCCTCCCACAACACGACCAGGTTTAGGCCCAGGACATCTACAACGTAGGGAAAGATCACTTCGTAGAGCGAACGGGTGTCAGAGAACAGGGACTTGGAGATGCCCATATCGTTTGCCATCGCCTCAACCGTACCGTACTGGTTGGGATGGACGCGCTCGAGCCCCTCGCTCTCGATGTTGGCGATACGCTTACCGCGCATCAGGATGGCTACCAGATCGAAGTCGCCCACGAGCTTCAGCTCTTCGCCGAGCAGCATGGCGCGCTTCTCCGGGATGGTGAAATGAGAACCTGGCGTCTGCGCGAGCAGGGCGTTCAGGTTGGCTTCAGCCTGGAGTGTGACGTATTCGTCAACGCCAGTCATCATCTGAGCCAGTTGGGTGTCATTTTCTAAAATTTGCAAACTGTTCATGAATGGGTCTCCTGTCATAGGGTAAAAATACAACGATAGAATTACCGATAGGTAATCTGGGTTTGTGTAATACGATCATGGAGTAATTGTCGGGGCAGTTGTCCCTGGTCCACCCGTGCATGTGGCACCACCACTCCGCGACCATCTTGGATACGAAGTCAATTGGTGTAGGCTCGCGTTCCCCTTGCAGCACAAATTCATCGAAGAATTTGATCGGGCACAGCAATACTCCACCGGCTTTGATGATGCCGTGCTTTTGCCAGTCTTGATAGATGTAGGTTTTCGGGCATTGCAGTCTTGACTTGACATCGATCACGAACCCGGCTTCGTTGATAGAAATGTCCGGGCCCGTACGACCTAACACCGGGATACGCTCTACCGGCTCGAGGCCATAGCGAGCGAAGATCTTCGAGAATTCTTCGGCAACACGGTTCTCCACATCGCGCGGTCTCGCTTTCATAGGGTTTCCAGGACGGTGTCGAACGGGTTGACTGTTTCGACGCGCTCACCGAAAAGGTCGCGCTTCGTCTTCGCCGTTGGCTTCTTCTCGAATTTCAGCTCGCGCGCTTTGCCGAGCTCATTCTTGATCAGCCAGGTCATCAAGGCGTATGGGTTGCGGATAGGGTCATTGCTCTGGCGCGCAGTTCGCACTGCATTTTTGAAAGCCGTTTCACAGAGTGAACACTCTGTGCAGAAACCGGCTTCCTTGATATTATCTTCGCAGATACCTGCGACAGCAGCGGGGCCGCAGAACTGTTTTCGCAATATATGTTGTACCGCTTTAGGAGTGTAGCTGGTGTTGAGGAACGGAACGAAGTACGGTTCGTACTTCGGATCGAATAAATTTATCATTCATATCACCTCTTATTATCCAACTGGATTACAATTTTACCACTAGTCGGGAGACTTGTCAACCAAATGGTTGACAAGTCGAGAGAACTATGCTAGAATTACTTTAGGCTCACTTGAAACAGAACTACCGGGAGGCACACAATGTTAGCTCAGCTCGTCGAAGATAAGCTGAAGGAGACCGGCCTTTCATTGCGCAAGGCCGCAGATAAAATCGGCATTGCCCACACTACTTTGTCCAGAGCCATTCAGGGCTACACAGTTGATGTGGACACGCTGATCGCGATCTGCAATTGGCTCGAAGTTTCACCCTCATCCGTGTTGAATGCGGAAGGCATTACGGAGGATGCCTTGGCTGCGAAGATCGCCCTGGTCGTGCAGTCGTATCCGCAAGTCAAAGAAATTTTTGAAACTGCCCTCGACCGGCTCGAGGCTGGAGAAGTCGACCAACAGGCGATCAATGAACTGGTTTCATTTGCAGCGTTTCGTCTGGGGGTTGAAAGAGACAAAAAGTAGTTGGGAGCTACTGAAATGTATGCCTAAACATCAAAGCCCTGCCATTGTGCAGGTAATCGACCTGGCAAGAAAGATTGACGGGATCCACCACGAAAAAGAGTGTAGAAAGATCGTGAGACATATAGCAATGATCCTGCGAGGCAGGCAGTTCCGACGTCGGAACGCATTATTCTCAAGGTGAGCACCGGGGCGGTTTACACCGCCCTATTTTTTTGTCTTACACCTTCTCAAATAGGGGTTTCTTTTTATATCTGCCCGGGGTATAATATTCCCGTTTCAAACCACAATTTAATCGACCTTTGGACCCCCTCCCTTGTGTAAACGAGCAGTCGAACTACAGACCACCTCCCTAGTCTGTAGAACGAGAGAGGTGGTCTGAACCGGGCGGGTAGCTCAGTTGGTTAGAGCGCCTCCCTTACAAGGAGGAAGTCAGGGGTTCGAGTCCCTTTCCGCCCACTGAGAATAAACAGACCTGCGGTCTGTTTATTTTTTAAGCGCATTTCGCTTCGCTCATCTCCCTGCAAATCCTAAAACAACTTTTGTGAGCACTTGACTCCAAAAACACTTCCGGTATAATACCGCCAACATTCTGCCCGCATCCCCGCTTTTTTTTTACTCACAATCAAATTTCAAATAAAATGTCAGCTAACCGTTTCAACAAAAAGAATCCTCCTAAAAGCGGCACCGTTCGCAAGTTGTGGGAATGGTGGATCCGCTATAAGGGCGGCCCTCCAGCAACCATCACCCTCAACCGCCCTACCCAGACCGATTTCCAGCGCTTTGGCATTCCGCGCTACGAGATCAAAGACCAGCGCGGCATGCTGTATTTCGTCTGGGACGTAGAGAAAGCCCTAAAAAAATCTCCCGATCACGGTGAATGGTCGGAAGAAAAAAACGGTTGGTGGGTAGCCTGAATTCTGTTATTCAAATCACACCGCATTTGACGTGAAATCGAAATACCAACATATTCATAAAAAATCCCCGCATTGCTGCGGGGATCGTTTTTTAAGCAGTTTCCAGGTAACGTTCCAGTTCCCAATCGCTCACCTTGGTGCGATATTCTTCGACCTCGCTCCACTTGGCGCGCATAAAAGCACCGTAAATCTCCTCTCCCAACGCGGCTTGCAGGACCGTATCTTTCTCGAGTTCGTAGAGCGCTTCGGCCAATGACCCCGGCAGGGTATCAATTTTACTGGCTTTACGCTCTTCTTCGGTCATATCGTATACATTCACGTTGTTGAGCGGCGCAGGAGGCTCAAGATTATTGTCAATCCCATCCAAAGCAGCCGCCAACATCACCGTGAACGCCAGGTACGGGTTGGCCGCCGGGTCAGGGCAGCGCAGTTCGGCCCGCACGGATTTGCTGCGCCCCTCGGTATAATGCGGGATGCGGATCAGCGCCGAGCGGTTGATCTGTGCCCAACCCACGTATACGGGTGCTTCATAACCAGGGACCAACCGCTTGAACGAGTTAATGGTCGGCGCGATCACGGCGCACAACGCCCGGGCATGGGTTAACTGTCCAGCGATGTACCCGTAGGCGAGTTTTGTAAGGTAGTTCTCATCATTTGCATCGAAAAACAGGTTCTCACCTTTTTCGTCGAACAAGGATTGGTGACAGTGCATTCCGGAACCGTTGATGCCATAAATTGGCTTGGGCATGAAAGAAGCCACCAGGCCATGCTGGGCAGCAATCGCCTTGACGGTGTATTTAAGCGTGAGCACATTGTCCGCTGCTCGCAACGCATCGGCGTAGCGGAAATCGATCTCATGCTGTCCCAGAGCAACCTCATGATGGCCCATCTCAATCTCCAGCCCCATCCCTGCCAGGGCATCCATCAACTGGGTGCGCACCTGCACGGCATCGTCGTCGGCCGAAAAATCGAAATATCCACCGACATCGTGCGGCACAGGATGGGTGCTGTCTGGCCCATTGCGGCGAAACAGGAAGAACTCCGGCTCCGGCCCCACATTGAGCACCCAGCCGCGTTCCTTGATCTTCGCCAGCATCTGCTTCAGCGTGCCACGCGGGTCCCCGGGGAACAGGCTGCCATCCGGCTGGTAAATATCGCAGAAGATGCGCGCTCGGCGCATTTCTTCCGGACTCCAGGGCAGCACGGCGTAGGTATCCAGGTCCAGCACCAGGCGCATATCGCTCTCCTGAATGCGAGCGAAACCCTGCACCGACGACCCATCGAACCAAATGCCGTCCTCGAGTACACCCGGTAACCGGTCTTCAGGAATATCTACGCTCTTCACCGTACCGGTTACGTCGGTAAATTGCAAAGAAACAAACTTGACCTGATCTGCCTCCACCCTCTCGATAATCTCTTTCTTATCCATGATCCTCCTCCTATATGCGTATAATGAACAAGCGTTTATTCTAGCGAAGAACCATGAAACCGTCAATTGTCATTCTCCAAAATGATATAATTGAACCAAAAAGGCATAGAGGAATTGCAAATGGACGTTGGCGCAGCTTTTACGTATTTCAAACGCGACGAACACTGGATCAATAAATTCCTGATCGGGTCTTTGCTGATCATTTCTATCATCGGCATGTTCCCGGTAATGGGTTGGTTCCTGGAAATCATTCGGCGGGTGAGCGAAGACGACAACGCCGACGAATTACCCGATTGGGATGATATCGGCACCTATGCACTCAATGGATTGAAAATGTATGGCATTTCATTGATCTGGTCTATTCCGATGCTTATCTTCATTTTGCCCTTCAGTTTCTTATCCTTCGTACCTATATTCATCTCCCCAGAGAATGAGCAGCTGTTTGAGACTGTCATAATAATTACAAGCATGGCAAATTTCTGCATGTTCCCAATCATTATGGTGTACTCGTTTGGCTTGCAGCTTTTGACCTATCCCATGTACGGCATCCTGGCAACCACAGGATCATTCACAGAAGCGCTCAATCCGGCCAATGCCTTCAAGATCGTGCGCACAAACCTGGTCGACTATATCATCTTCATCCTGCTGACTTTTGGCCTGGGATATTTGCTCCTCCCGGCTTACCTCTTATGTATCACCATCTTCCCAGCGATGCTGTACCTGTATACCATCATGGCAAATCTAGCCGGACAGGCCTATAGACGCGCCCAAGAAAAACTGGAGAGCCAGACCCCAGCCATTGCCGACCAAAGCGTCTAGACTTCCGCCTTGACCATAAATTAGCCCGGTAATACAATACTCTCCCGAAACCGAATCGTTTCCTAAGGAGACAAATCTATGTCAGACCATCTCTTTCGAGGTTCATTAGCCGACCTGGACCCCGATGTTTATGAACTTGCCCAGATCGAGGCCGAGCGCCAATACCGCCGCCTGATTCTGATCCCCAGCGAAAGCACTTCTCCCATCGCCGTGCGCGAAGCCCTCTCCACCGCCTTTCATAATATCTACGCCGAGGGTTACCCCTCCGAGGATACCCGCTGGCTGCCCGAAGACCAAATCCTGGACTACAAAGAACGGCTGGCCGACTACCGCCGCTATTCCGACCCGCGCTATTACAAAGGTGTGGAATACGCCGACATCATCGAAGCGCTGGCCCGCCGCCGCTGTGCCGAAGCCTTTGCCACCGACAAAATTTCGGCCGACGACATTTACGTCAACGTGCAGCCACTTTCCGGTGCCCCCGCCAACAATGCCGTTTACCACGCCCTGGTGGAACCCGGCAGTACCGTGATGGGCATGAACTTACTGCACGGTGGGCATCTTTCACACGGCTCGCCCGTCAACCGCTCTGGCAAGTATTACAACATCGTGCACTACGCCGTCGACCCACACACCGAAAAGATCGACTATGAAGCAGTTGCCGAGTTGGCGCGTGAGCATAAGCCCAAGATGATCATCGGCGGCTTTTCATCCTATCCCTGGCAAGCCGATTGGCTGGCCCTGCGCGCCATCGCCGATGAAGTCGGCGCTTACCTGATGACGGACATCGCCCACGTTTCCGGGTTGGTGATCGCCGGCATCTATCCTTCCCCACTTGGCATCGCCGATGTGGTCACCTCAACCACCCACAAGACCCTCAATGGCCCGCGTGGGGCTATCATCATGACCACCAATCGCTTGCTGGCGCGCAAGCTTGACCGCGCCGTTTTCCCCGGCGAACAGGGCGGCCCACATGTCAACACATTTGCAGCGTTGGCGGTAGCCTTCAAGATTGCCAAAACACCCGAATTCAAAGACCTGCAAACCCAGGTCGTCAAGAACTGTGTGGCCTTCACCGACCGCCTGCAGGAACGCGGTTTTCGCATTCCCTTCGGCGGCACCAACACCCACCTGATGAACCTGGACTGCAATTCGATCACCGGCCCGGACGGCACGCCGCTTTCCGGCGACCAGGCTGCCCGCATCCTCGACCTGGCCGGGATCGTCGTCAACCGCAATACTATCCCCGGCGACAAATCGGCCCTCAATCCATCCGGCGTGCGCATGGGCACCTCGTGGGTCACACAGCGCGGCTTCAAGGAAAAAGAATCTGTCGCCCTGGCGGACATCATCGCCGACCTGCTGCACGCCACCACCCCGTATCAATTGGAATCGCGCGAGCGCCTTAACCAGCGCGCCAAAGTCGGCTTCGCCGCCCTGCAAGACGCGCGTCTACGCGTCCGCAAGCTGGCCGAAACGGCCGGGATCGACTTCGAACCGGAAGCGCATGGCTATCCGCATTTCTACTACAGCGACGACGAACCGGCTTCAAAAGGCGATTCGGTCGCCTACAACATTGGCGGCGAGCGCGTGCGTACTTTCCTGAACACCGCCCTGACCAGCGACATCGAAGCCTTGGCTTCCGGTGAGAGCCAACCGACTGCACTGCATACCCCGGAAGGCAAAGTGGAAGGCACGCTGACTTGCGTTTCCGCAACCGAATACCGCCTGAGCGTAGCGCGTGACAAAGCCGGATTGGCCGCTACCTGGCTGCGCGACCTCTCCGATGGCTTCATGGCGCTGGACGCCGACCTGCTGCGCAAGGCTCCCGGCCCGGTGTGGGTGCAGGAAACGGATACCGAAGGTATCTCTGCCGAAGGTGATTCATTATCCAAGACCAAGCCCTATTTCATTGGTATCGAAGCTGGCTCCGGCCAGTCTTTACCTGAATTCACCTGGGAAGAACCCGAAGAAGGCGAGGTCCGCAAGACCGCCCTCAACGAAACCCACCGCAAACTGGGCGCCAAGATGGTGCCCTTCGCCGGGTGGGATATGCCGGTCTGGTATTCTTCGGTGATCGAAGAACACCTCGCCGTACGCCAGGCCGCCGGGCTGTTCGACGTCTCGCACATGGGCGTCTACCAGGCCGAAGGCCCGGACGCGGCCGCTTTCCTGGACAGCGTGTGCGGGAACGACATTGGCAGTTTGGCGATAGGCGAATCGCTCTACACCCAATTCCTCACCCCGCACGCCGATGTGATCGACGACCTGCTCGTGTACCGGCGTGGGGCGGAAAAATATCTGGTGGTGGTTAACGCCGCCAACGACGATAAAGATTGGGCCTGGCTGAACGCCGTCAAAGACGGCAACGTAATGATCGACCGCCAGCGCCCCTGGGCAAAAGCCTTCGGCCGCGGGGTGACCCTGCGCAACCTGCGCGATCCCAAGGCAGGCGCGGACATGCGCGTCGACCTGGCGCTGCAAGGCCCGCGTTCACGCGACATCTTGCTAACCCTGGGCTGCGACTACGAAACCGAAAAGCGCATCCGCAAACTCCAGCGCACCGAATTGTGTGACGCCACCGTGGGCGGTTTCGATCTGGTTGTCTCCCGCACCGGCTACACCGGCGAGCGCATGGCATTCGAACTTTTTGTGCACCCCGACCAATCCGTGGCCCTGTGGAACAAGCTAATCGAAGTCGGCGAACCGTTCGGCATCAAGCCCATCGGCCTGGGGGCGCGTGACTCGCTGCGCACCGAAGCCGGGCTGCCGCTCTACGGCCACGAGATGGGCGGCGAAATGAACCTTTCGGTGGGCGACGCCGGCTTCCGCAGCTACGTCAAGACCTACAAGCCCTGGTTCATCGGCCGCGATGCTTTCCTGGAAAAAGAAGCCGAACGCAACGCAGTGGTGGTGCGCTTCCGTTTCAACGAAACCGGCGTGCGCATGGCGCACAACGGCGACCCGGTGGTCGACAAGCGCGGCCGCACCGTCGGCGTGGTCACCTCCTGCGCCGTCGACCGCGACGGCTACCTGACCGGGCAAGCCTACATCGACTTAAAATATGCCGACCCAGACACCCCGATCTTCGTTTTCCAGAGCGCCGCCAAGAAAGCCGATAAGGCCCCGGCGGAACTCGAAATTGGCGACCGGGTCTCGATCCCCACCGCTGCCACGGTGCTCAACCGGTTCCCGAAACTATAAATTTCTGCTCATTGAGGCAGGCGGTGCATGTGCACCGCCTGTTTTTTATTCCCAATCCCATTCCGTTGATGCAGCAGTATGAAACAAGAGTGCTTCTGGTCTTCACCACATAACAGCCCCAAAAGGATCGGACTATGTTCAAAAAGATTCAAAACATGGTCTGGATTTCGTTCGCCACGACCTACAAACGTTTCGAAATCCAATCACCCAGGTTGTAGATGCCTTGGATCATGGTTGTCATTTTATTCCCCGCCCGCACGGCATGGGTGAAAGGCACTGCGATCAACACGATCAAAACCGCGGCGTACCAAAGCGGCGCATATCCTTGCTGTACGGCCTTTACTACCGCGTAAGACCCTAATGGGATCAGCAGGAACACCGCGGTAACAATGCCCGGCGCATATTGTTTGAAGTAGTAGGTCCAAAAAATATGCTGAAAAGCGTTGCCAATTACCAGTGCAATCGCAGGAAGAAACACATATGCTGCGATCACGGGATTTCCTGGCAACGTTGCTGCCGCACACCACATAAAAGCGAGCGTACAGACAAAACCAATCCAGATCAGCGCATTCGGCTTCGTTACAGTTGCCGGTACATTGACGAAATTACGGCGTTCAAATTCCGTGATATTCCACTCTTCGACTTCATGAATAACAAAAGCGATCACAAAAATCCATAAAACATGCACGAAGTCCACGTTCTTCAAAATATCCAAGAGAATATTCATTTCATCCATTCCTCTAAAGTAATTTTGGTCCAACATCCTCGCCGACGCCCAGCCGCAGCTTTATGGACTGCGCAAAGATGTTTCACAACCATGCATACAGATTAACAGACCCGCCGAAATAATGCATTAACCCAGGTTAATTTTTGACTATTGAATTCTCTTACGCAAGCGGGACAAGGCCACGTCGGTAACCCCCAGATACGAAGCGATGTGATACTGCGGGATTCGATCGGCCAGGCCGGGAAACTCCTTAAGAAAACGCCGGTAGCGCACCTCCAGGGAATCAAGCAGCAGTTCTTTTTCGCGCGCTTCCTTGACCAAGACCAGTTGCTCGGCATTCTTGCGCCCCAGCCGCTCCCAGCAGGCATGCCGATCATAAAATTCGTTTAGTACGCGGTTGGGCAATACGATGGTTTCGGTTTTTTCGAGGGCCTGGATGAAGAATCCACAGGGATGATGCAGGATCAAGGATTGAAAAGAACCGGCGAAACCGTTTTCCATTGCAAAATGCTTGTTGAATTCTTTGCCATCTTCGGTACTGTAGTAAAATCTGACCAATCCAGTAGTGATGAAATAGAAGTTGTTGACGACCTCCCCGGCCCTGACCAGATAACTGTGCTTCTCAAACGTACGGAGAGACAGATATTGGACAATACACTCCCATTCCTCCGCGGGAACCGAAACCAGCTTATCTACGATGTTTTTGAACGTTTCAATGTTTTTTTGTTGCTTCATCTTTTCTATTCCTGGATTGAGCAAATGGAAAACCTGGCGATGATTATTGTACCTTGAATTCAATGGTCGCAGAAATTCACAATTCCGCCAGGTGAAAGTAGTATAATCACCCAGAAGCTATATAATGAGAGTATCAAGACTATTTCGTATTTCCTAATTCCAGCACAGAAGGAGAAAATATGCCCACATCCTGGGAGAAGCAATACGCACAACGCACACAAAAAATGAGCAGTTCGGCCATCCGCGAAATCCTCAAGGTCACCCAATTCCCCGACGTGATCTCGTTTGCCGGCGGCCTGCCATCACCAGATGTTTTTCCCATTGCCGAGTTCAAAGAAGCCTACGATGTGATCCTCAACGAACAAGGCCCGCAATCCTTACAATACAGCCTTACGGAGGGTTACCCGCCCTTGCGCGCTTACCTGGCTGAGGAGACCAGCCAGCGCATAGACATCCGCATCAGCGCGGACAACATCTTGATCACCAACGGCTCGCAGCAGGTAGCCGACTTATTGGGCAAGGTCTTCATCGATCCCGGCGACAAAATCCTGGTCGAAGAACCCACCTACCTGGGCGCGCTGCAAGCCTGGCGCGCTTACCAGGCCGAATTCGTGACCGTACCCACTGATGAAGATGGCATGATCCCCGCGGCACTGGAAGAAAAGCTGAAAAGCAATCCCAAATTTATCTATGCCCTGCCTACCTTCCAGAACCCGACCGGCATCTCTTATTCACTCGAACGCCGCCAGCAGATCGTCGAACTCGCCAACCAATACGGCGTGCCGATCTTTGAAGACGACCCCTACGGCCGCTTACAATTCGAAGGCGAGGAATTGCCTACGCTCATCAGCCTGGACAGCCAATATCACGGCGAAGCCTGCGCCGAAAGCTACCAGGGCAACGTGATCTACACCAGCACCTTCTCCAAGATTCTGGCCCCCGGCATCCGCCTGGCCTGGGTGATCGCACCGAAAGAAGTCACTGCAAAGATCGTACAGGCCAAGCAAGGCGTCGACCTGCACACCAGCACGATCAACCAGATGGTCGCCCACCACGTCATCCACGAAGGTTTCCTTAACAAACAAATTGCCATGATCCGCGAAGTGTATAAGAAGCGGCGTGACATCATGATGCAGGCCATGCAGGAATATTTCCCTGCTTCGGTCACATGGACCCATCCCAAGGGCGGGTTGTTCATCTGGGTCACGCTGCCAGAAGGGTTGAACGCGGCGGAATTACTAAAGATTGCCGTCGACCAGAAGCGTGTCGCCTTCGTCCCCGGCGCGCCGTTCTACCCCAACGGCGGCGGCGAACGTACCTGCCGCATGAACTTCTCCAACGCCACCGAAGAGGGCATTCGCGAAGGTGTCAGCCGCCTGGGTGAAGTCATCAGCGAGCAGCTTGGTTAAACTACATCCACTTAAAAGCAAGCCTCCCGATTTGGGAGGCTTTTTCATTATGTCAATTAGGCGTTATTTGCCGTTCTTCCACAGCTTGAAGTCTTTCAAAATTGACCCGCCGATGAATTCCAACAGCAGTGAGTTATCCGGTACCAGGCTGGAGTCGAGCGGCAGGAACCATTCCAACAGCGCCAACAAGCGTTTGACCTCGACGTGTTCCGGCTCTTTGTAGGAAACCTGCCGCAGCAAAGGTTCGGCCAGCGGTTTGAGCACGGCCAGTTCGTAGGCCAATGCCGAGTTGAACATCACGTCGGCATTCTCCTGGTAAGGGAAAATGTAACGCTTTTCCCCGCGCCGCACCGATTCCCAACGCTGGATGGTATCCTGCGGGCTGTAGCCGCGCGTACGGGCATCACGCACGATGCGCCGCACCAGGCGCGTGTCAGTCGTAGAGACACGGTTGTGGCGGTCGAGGTTCAACTGGGTGAGCGCCGAGCAGTACACCCGGAAGGTTTGCTCGTCTGGGATTTCCGGCAGCAAGTCGGGGTTCAGGCCATGAATCCCTTCCAGGATCACAAGCTGCCCCGGTTCCAACTGGACGATCTCACCCGGGACACTCTTGCCGCTGATGAAATCGAACTTAGGCAACTGCACTTCTTCCCCGGCGATCAAACCTTTCAAATCCTGGTTGAGCTGTTTGAGATTAAGCGCACCCAATTGTTCGAAGTCAAACTCACCATTCTCATCGCGCGGTGTAAAATCCCGGTCGACGAAATAATTATCCAGTTCCAGCGGGAATGGTGTCAGGCCATGCGCCAGCATCTGGATCGAGAGGCGTTTGGAGAAAGTCGTCTTACCCGACGAAGACGGTCCCGCGATCAACACAATACGGACATCCGCCCGCCGCTCCGCGATCAACGAAGCGATATGCGCCACCCGACGCTCATGCAATGCCTCAGATACCAGGATGACCTCACGGATGCGGTCCTCGGAGATCGCATCATTGAGCGACCCTACGCTGGAAATCCCCAGGCGCTCCAGCCATTTGCCGTAATCGCGGAACATGGCGATCAATTTCGGGTTACGGCCCAGGGGCAGAATTTCAGTTGGGGCGTGGTGGCGAGGGAAACGCAGCACGAATCCGTCTTCCACTTGATTCAATTTAAACCATTGGATGTAGCTGCTGGAAGGCACCATATAGCCATGATGATAATCACGATGCTCACCAAAGGTATACAACACCAGGTAATCTTTCTTGCGGTGTGCCAGCAAGCGCACCTTATCATCCATGCCCTTGGATTTGAAGAACTCGATGGCCTCGGCCAAAGGTACTTCTTCCCGACAAAATGGCAGGTCTTCCGCCACCATCTGGCGCATCAAGCTTTCCATTTCGTCAAGGTCTTCCTGGCTCAACCGCTCGCCCCCTTCCACCTGGCAGTAGTACCCACCCGAAAATACCGAGTGGTCGATGGTCAACGTGGCTTCCGGGAACAAGCGCTCAAAGGCGGCCTCCAGCAAGAAGGTCAGCGAACGCCGGTAGATGCGCATGCCATCCGGTTCTCCCAAGCGCACCGGTTTGACGTCTGCTTCCCGGTCGATGGTATAAGTCAATTCCCGTAACTCGCCATTCACAATCGATCCCACAATCGTTGGCAAACCATCATCCGATAACGCTTTCAAGAACTCCCCCACCGTCGCGCCGCGCGGGCCAATCAGCACCCGGCCATCTCCCAATCTGATCTGTACTTCTTCGCTCAATTTACTAAATTGAATATCACTACCCATGTTTAATCTCTCACTTTCAGAGTAATTTCAGCTCGAACATATTATTTTACCAGCCAAATATCCAGGCGGGAACTTTTCAAACCCGAAAGGCGTTATATGAACAACGCCAGCCCTACTCAATATTTCTCAAGGAGGTTAAGAAATGAACAAGCAACACGTATCCAAATTCATCATCCTCGTCCTGGTTGTCGCCTTGGCCACCGTTGCATGTGGTGGTGCAGCAGCGACCGAAGAGCCACAGGAACTCGAATCCAACGGACCAGACGTTCCAATGGAAGCTCCGGTGGAAGAGGAAGAAGCCGCCCCGGCAGAGGAAGAATGGGCCGCAGAAGAAGAGCCGATGGAAGAAGCGTTTTCCGGCGCTCCCCCACAACAACCGCCCAACGACGAACCCTATCCCGACACGTTCTTCGAAGACTATGGAACCAACCCATTCATCGACACAGAAGACGATCACTTATCCACTTTCGCCCTGGACGTGGATACCGGCTCCTACACCATCGCCCGCCGCTACATCCGTGACGGCTACCTTCCCCCGGCAGACGCCATCCGGGTGGAAGAATTCGTCAATTACTTCGATCAGGGTTACGAATCACCCGAAGATGGTAAAGCCTTCGCCATTTCTATGGACGGCGCACCGTCGCCCTTCACCGAAACCGAGCGTTACGAAATGCTGCGGGTCGGCATTCAGGGTTTCACCATCGCTCCAGAAGACCGCAAGGATGCTTCCCTGACCTTCGTGATCGATGTCTCCGGGTCGATGGACATGGAAAATCGCCTCGAACTGGTCAAGGACGCCCTGGAACTGCTGGTCGAACAAATGCGCCCCTCCGACACGGTCGGGATCGTGGTCTATGGCTCGGAGGCCCGCGTCGTATTGGAACCCACCAGCGGTAGAGACCAGGAAGAGATTCTGCGGGCTATCAAACGCCTAAAGCCCGAAGGCTCGACCAATGCCGAAGCCGGGTTGAAGTTGGGCTACAAGCAGGCGCTGCAAGCCTTCAACGCTGAAGGTGTCAACCGTGTGGTGCTGTGCTCCGATGGTGTCGCCAACGTCGGCAACACCGGCCCGGAAAGCATCTGGGACACCATCGACGGCTACGCCAGTGAAGGCATAACCCTGACCACGGTTGGGTTTGGCATGGGCAACTATAACGACGTGCTCATGGAGCAACTGGCCGACATGGGCGACGGCTTCTACGCTTACGTCGACGACATCCAGGAAGCCGACCGCCTGTTCAATCAGAACCTGGTCAGCACCTTACAGGTTATTGCCCTGGACACCAAGGTGCAGGTCGACTTCAACCCCGAAGTCGTCTCCCGCTACCGCCTGGTTGGCTTCGAGAACCGTGCTATCGCTGACGAAGATTTCCGCGACAATACCGTCGATGCCGGTGAGATCGGTGCCGGGCACAGCGTGACCGCTTTGTACGAGGTCAAACTTTTCCCCCAGGCCAGCGGCGAAATTGCTACCGTCTACCTGCGCTGGGAAGACCCTGACAATCACGAAGTGATCGAAACCAACGAATACTTCTATACCGGTGACCTGGCCGAATCCTTCTCCGCCGCCAGCCCGAACTTCCAGCTTTCCGTGCTGGTCGCTGAATATGCTGAAATCCTCAAAGGTAGCTACTGGGCCGAAGGCAGCACCTTAGCCGGGGTGCTCGAAGATGCCGAGCGGTTGAGCCGCTTCTTCGATGAAGACCCGGACGTGTATGAGTTCGTCGAAATCTTACGCAAGGCCGTGCGCATCAGCAGATAATCGCAAATACCCCACAATTGAATATAAAAACTCCCGCAGCATAACTGCGGGAGTCTCTCTTAACAATCGAAATCGTTCTAGTCTTGCTCCGGCAAGCGGCAACACAGCACCAGATTGCGAGCGGCACTGACCTCATCCAGACGGCCAAAAGGTGTAGTGTGCGGCGCTTCGTGCAGCACATCTGGATTCTCGCGCGCCTCTTTGGCGATCTCCAGCATAGCATCTACGAAAGCATCCAACGTATCCTTGCTTTCCGTTTCGGTCGGCTCGATCATCAATGCTTCCGGCACGATCAGCGGGAAGTAGTTGGTCGGCGGGTGGAAACCAAAATCCATCAGCCGCTTGGAAATGTCCAGGGCATGTACGTCTGGGGCATCCGCCCAATGGCCTTCGAGCACGAACTCATGCATGCAGGTACGGTCATATTTAAGCTCGTAGGTATCCTTGAGCAGCGCCATCAGGTAATTAGCATTCAAGACCGCATCTTCGGAAACCTTGCGCAGCCCTGCCCCACCGTGCATCAAGATGTAGGTAAAGGCGCGTACCATCATGCCGAAATGCCCATTGAAAGCCTTCATACGCCCAATGCTCTTGGGCGGGTTGACGAAACCGTACAGCGGCGGTTCTTCATCATAGCCAGGGTCGACAATGTCGACGACTGGGCCAGGCAGGAAGTCCACCAGATGTTCGGCCACGCCCACCGGGCCGGAACCCGGCCCGCCACCGCCATGCGGGGTGGAGAAGGTCTTGTGCAGGTTGTAATGCAGGATATCGATGCCCAGGTCGCCGGGGCGAGCAATGCCCAACAAGGCATTCATATTGGCGCCATCACCATACACTAAACCACCGGCTTCATGCACCATCTCGATCACCGCTTCGACGTTCTCATCGAACAGGCCGAGTGTGTTCGGGTTAGTGAGCATCAGCCCGGCCAGAGTATCATCACATTCAGCCTTGAGCGCGTCCAGGTCGACGTTGCCGCGTTCATCCGAAGGAATTTCGACCACCTTGAAACCACTCATCGCTGAAGTGGCCGGATTGGTGCCGTGCGCCGAATCGGGAATCAGGATCTTGGTGCGTTTTTTGTCATCGCAAGCGCCGTGATAGGCGCAGATGATCAGCACACCGGTCAATTCGCCGTGTGCCCCGGCGGCAGGCTGCAAGGTCACTCCGGCAAAACCGCCGATCTCTTTGAGCATCTCCTGCAAGAGGTACATCAGCATTAGCGCCCCCTGAGCACTATCGATGGGCTGCATGGGATGCAGGTTCAGGAAACCGGGCAGTGCAGCCGTCTTCTCATTGATCTTGGGGTTGTACTTCATCGTGCACGAACCCAGCGGGTAGAAACCAGTATCAATGCTGTGGTTTAGCTGGGACAGGCGCGTGAAATGCCGCACCACATCGATCTCGGCGACCTCCGGCAAGGGCAAATTAGCGCGCAGCATATCTTTGGGCAGTTCAGCTTTAGGCACATCCGCGTCAGGGAAACGCACCCCGCGCCGCCCCGGGGAAGAAATATCATAGATCAGGGGTTCAGTCATTGGAGGCCTCCGCTAAAACGTCCACCAGATAATCGATCTCATCGCGGCGGTTCATCTCGGTCACGGCGAACATCAGGTAATTCTGCATATCCGGGTAACTCTGGCCGAGGTCGTAGCCGCCCAGGATGGAATGATCCAACAAATGGCTGTTGACCGCTTCGGCCGGGTGCGGCGTACGCACCACAAATTCATTGAAGAAAGGCGCATCCGACCATAACTCGTAGCCGTCCAGGGCAGCGATCTTTTCGGCGGCGTAGTGCGCCTTATGGTAGCTCAACTCGGCTGCCTCGCGCAGGCCCTGCTTACCCACCAGGCTCATGTAGACCGTGGCGGAGAGCGCCATCAGGCCCTGGTTGGTGCAAATATTCGAGCTGGCGCGCTCGCGGCGGATGTGCTGCTCACGCGTGCTCAACGTGAGCACAAATCCACGCTGCCCGCGGCTGTCGGTCGTCTCCCCAATCAAGCGTCCGGCCAGACTGCGTACGTACTTATCACGCGTCGCCAGGATGCCCAGGTATGGCCCACCGTAAGATAACGGGATACCCAATGGTTGGCCTTCACCGGTGACGATGTCAGCCCCAAATTCGCTGGGTGGCTTGAGCATACCCAACGCCATCGGGTTGACGGATACACCTAACAGCGCCCCGGCGGCATGCACAGCACCGGCCAATTCGGTGTAGTCGTAAACCCGTCCGAAGAAATCAGGATACTGCACCATAACCAGGGCAGTGTCCTTATCGAGCAAGGGCAGCAAAGCTTCCGGCCCGGCATCCAGCGCCAGGTCTTCACCCACAAACTGCAAATCGGTGCCCTGGCTGTAAGTGTGGATGGTCTGGCGGTAGTGCGGGTGCAGGCTGGGAGCAAGCACGATCTTTTTGCGCTTACCGCGTGTGATCGCCTGGCTCATGTTCACAGCTTCGGCCGCCGCCGTGGCCCCATCATAGTGCGAGGCGTTGGAAACGTCCATGCCGGTAAGCTGGCAGATCATGCTCTGGTATTCAAAAATAGCCTGAAGCGTCCCTTGAGAGACTTCAGGCTGGTAAGGCGTATATGCCGTCAGGAACTCACCCCGGCTGATGATCGCCCCAACCGCGGCCGGAACATAATGGTTATAGGCTCCAGCCCCGAGAAAACTGGGCATCTCCTGCGTGGTGTAGTTCGCCGAGGCCAACTCCTGCAAATCCTGGAGCGCCTCCATCTCGGTCAGTGCGTCGGGCAGATCGAGTTCGGGGAAGCGGTGCCTGGCGGGCACCACCTTGAACAAGTCTGCCACCGACTCCACGCCGATGGTTTTTAACATCGCGGTGCGATCCGCGTCCGAATTGGGGTTAAACATTACTCGTCGCGTCCCGCCAGGTATGCTTCGTAAGCTGCGGCGTCCATCAGACCGTCCAATTCACCGGCGTTGCTGAGCTTGATCTTGACGATCCAGGCTTCGCCAAAAGGATCACTGTTGACCAATTCCGGGGAATCTTCCAGGGCGCTGTTGATCCCGACAATCTCACCGGCAACCGGCATCAGCAAGTCGGCGGCGGCTTTCACGGATTCGACTACACCAAAGGTCTCACCGGCGTCAAAGCTGTCACCTACCGCAGGCAGTTCAACGTATACGATATCAGAAAGCGAATCCTGGGCGTAATCCGTAATGCCAACCGTACCAGTATCACCTTCCACGCGGATCCATTCGTCGTCTTCGCTGTATTTCAAATCTTTCGGGATATTCATTTTTACCTCCAGGTAATGTGAGTAAATAACGAACGCTTATTTTTAGGATTTCACAAAAGGTATTATTGTGAAGTACTTAGCAATGGTCGCAATAAAAACAAAAAGCGCACACAAATAGCGTATGCGCCTCTGTCATAAACCTGAGAGATTCATGCCGGGCGTTTCCCGGCATTTGCCCCTTCGGTGGCTGGCTGCATAGATACAGTCCAGACTTTCCAGAGGTTTGCGGCCACAGGGTCCTTTTACCTGAGAGTTTCGTACCGGTACCACCCGGTACTTGCCCCTTCGGTGCCCGGCTCCCGGCCGGGTCTCTCCCCTGCTACCGTCCAATTGTTAACTTCATTCTAATTTCGGCGGGTTGAAAAGTCAAGCACTTGTTAGACATTAAATACCCGGCCGAAACCAATCAGTCTCGTGCCGGATTTGATGCAATCGCTAAGTACGCGGTTTCAGAAAATAGACCACTACTTTGAACGGCAGGATCACCACACTACCAAAGATAATTCCCAACTCACTAAGCAGGCTGCTGTTTGGGGCAGGCTTACCCCCAAAACGGCTCAACAAGGCATCAAAGGAATTTCCCCACAAATTCCCGAAAGTAATCATGCGGATATAAGCCAGAATGTCCTGTGCGCCTTCCTGCGTGTACTGCTCCACGAGTTTATCCCAGGCTTCAGGGTCGGGATGTCCTTCCGTTTCGGCGTAGTGCTGGGCAAACAAAAGCGCCGGGACTTCTTCTGCGGGAAGTTCCATAAATTCATTTGATATGATCGCGTCAATCTGATCCTGCGGAATGCCTGCTTTCAGGGCGGCCAAGCTGTGCCCCCAATAACAATAGCGGCAGCCATTGACCTGAGTCACGGCCAACATAATGCGTTCAGAAAACGCTTTACTGACCCTTCCCCCGCGCGCGGCGTGCTTGAGATCAGGCAGCCGCGCCAGCAAATCGTCAATGGCCTGAATAAATGACCGGTAGGTGAAAATTCGTCGCGAAAACGTTCGAGCATCCATGTCATCCTACTTGCTTCACAAGTATGCGTATTTCGTGATTAAAAGCACTATTTAGATTATACACCTTCACCCAAGCTACAAAAAAACGGCTTCTTGATTGATGCAAGAAGCCGTCTGCTTACATTGTTCAAAATTATTTAGGCTTTATCGCGCACAAAGCTCCAGTCGCTGGTAAGCCAATACTTGAAATCCTGGCCCTGGGAAACTTGAATAGCACCAACAACGCCGTAAACCACGGCCGCGATTGGGATCAAAGTGAACAGAAAAGCGATTGGAATGCAGAGCAAACCGATCAATATGGCCGAAAGTATACCCGTAATCGCCCAGACAAGTCCAACCACGATTCCACCGCCCACCCACCAGACCAACTGGAAGATGAATGACTGCCAGGCATGATAAGCCACATAGCGCGAGCGCTCCTGGTACACGGCATAGATCACGATCGCCGCGACCGGACCGAGAAAACCGGTAATCAGGTTTGCCAACACGCTCAAGTGGGCCAGCATTGCCCAGGTACGTTCATCAGCCTCCGAAAGCGGCTGTGGGCTTACGCTCATTTACGCCCAGCCCTGCCCTTTGACAAAGTTGGTGATGACGGGGATTTCGATCAACTCGCCCTGATATGCCTTGTATGCCCACCAGAGTTGCAAGAGCCAACCAATCGGGATCAAGCACAGGCCGATGACGGCAAAGCTCAACAACGAGGAAATCAAGTAGAAAACCACACCCCAGGCCAACGCTTGCGCATTGTGCGCCCGGATGAAGGGCCGGTTCTTCTTGTCCTCGAGCAGCAAAATAATGATCGGGATTAAGGGGGTGAACACATAGCCCAGAGCTGCCCAGAGCTTGTCATCACTGGACGCCTCAACGGATGACGGTCTTCCCATCATGGGTTCTTCCATAGGTTCCTCTTCCATCGGTGTGTTCTCAAATTGTTCTTCGGTCATGGCCTTATGCCTCCTGAATAAATTGATGTGTAGGATCTTATAAAGTTACTAAAGCATCTGCATTGTACAATGTTTTTACAAATTGCGCACGCATTCACTAAGTTTAACCCGATTTTTAAGCTAGAGTTGCTCCGCAGATTAGTGAAATGGTACTAAGTGAGACCGAGTTGTGCTAAAATCGCCCCATGGATAAGAAAATCGTATTCATGGGTTCGCCGGATTTCGCCCTCTCCACCTTGAGAGCCTTGCACAAAAACTTTAAAGTAGTCGGTGTAGTCACCCAGCCGGACGCGCTGGCCGGGCGCGGGCGCGCTTTGCGGCCACCCGCCGTCAAGGTCTTGGCCCAGGAACTGGGCCTGCCCATCATCCAGCCCAAGCGCCTGCGCGCGCCGGAAGCCATGCAGCAACTAGAAGATTGGAACCCGGACTGCATCGTGGTGGCCGCCTTCGGCCAGATCCTGCGTCAGGATGTGCTCGACCTGCCGCCGCACGGCTGCATCAACGTGCATGCTTCCCTGTTGCCACGCTGGCGCGGGGCCGCCCCCATCCATGCTGCGGTCGTGCACGGCGACGCCCAGTCCGGGGTGACCATTATGCAGATGGATACCGGGTTGGACACCGGCCCGATCTTGAGCCAGCGCGCCATTCCGCTTGCCACCGATGAAACCGCCGGAACGCTGTTCGACAAGCTTGCCCAACTGGGGGCCGACCTACTGATCGAAAGCTTGCCCGCTTACTTCCGCGGCGACATCCAGCCCAAACCGCAACCGGAGGAAGGCGTAACATTGGCCCCAACCATGGATAAATCTGTGGGCGAACTGGACTTCACCGAACCCGCCGAGGTGCTGGAACGCAAGGTACGCGGCTATAATCCCTGGCCGGGGACATACACATATTGGCAAGAGAAAACCTTCAAAGTGCACAGAGCACACGTCGCCAACGAGGACACTCCAGCGGGGGAAAGAACCATTTACGAAGGTTTCCCCGCGATCGGAACTGCTCAAGGCACCTTGGTGTTAGATGAAGTGCAGCCCGCCGGGAAGAAAGCCATGCCCGGGGACGCCTTCCTGCTCGGCGCCCGCGACTGGGCCGCAGAAAACTAGACCCGCACAACTTCAATTCCAGGATGCCAATGTTCGAGATCACATTTCTGCGTCATGGTGAATCGGTCGGTAACCGTGACGGTTATCACCAGGGCCAGCATGATTTTCCACTTACACCGACCGGGGAAGCGCAGGCCCAGGCTTTGGGGCAATACTGGCGGGAGCATGGCGCCAGTTTCGACCAGCTCATCACCAGCCCGCTAGCACGCGCCCGCCAAACCGCGGAGATCGTCGGCCAGGCGTTTGGCCTGCCACTGGTTGTCGATCCACTTTGGACGGAACGCCATAACGGCATCCTACAAGGGCTGAGTTACGCCAAGGGAGAAGTCGTCCATCCCCGCCCGGATTTCATCACTCCTTACGATCCCATTGGCAAAACCGGCGAGAGCCAATGGCAGCTTTACCTGCGCGTCGGGAAAGCACTCCAGAACCTGCTGCGCGGTGAACCAGGCCGTTACCTGGTCGTTTCTCACGGCGGCCTGCTCAATATCTTGATGCATATCCTAACCGGTACCACTCCCCAGGCCGATTTCCGCGGCTTACGCTTTCCCTTCGAAAATACCGCCTTTACGATCACAAAATACGATCCCCAATACCATACCTGGGAGATCAATACGCACAATACCCGACCGCATTTACCGCCTGATCTACCCTTCGCCAATCTCCCCTACCGGTTTACCTTCCTGCGTCACGGCCAATCCGAAGGTAACCTCAACCGCGTTTTCCAGGGGCAGGCCGATTTCCCGCTTTCCGAAATCGGCCACCACGAAATCGACTTACTGGCAAAAGACTGGCTCGCCCGAGGCGTCACCTTCGATAAGATCATTGCCAGCCCACTAACGCGCGCCCGCCAGACCGCCGAGGCGCTCGCCCAGGCACTTGGATTGGAGATCGAATTCAATGCCAAATGGAAAGAGATCGACAACGGCGAAATGGCCGG
>JAFGRA010000113.1 GCA_016935415.1 Anaerolineales bacterium | reverse complement strand
CGTGCTGCAGGAAGGCATTGCGCGCATGGGAGAAGCCGATGAAGATGCCCCCACCGCCGCTGCCGCGTTAGCAGCAGAATATCGCGCTGCCGGGAAACGCATCGCCGGGTTCGGCCACCGCATTCACACCGCCGACCCGCGCACCGCCGAACTTTTCAGACTCGCCGATTTATGGAAGCTTTCCGGACCGGGCGTGGCGATGATAAGGGCAATTCAAGATGCTTTCGCTGATCTCGGTAAGAGCTTGCCAATCAACGTAGATGGCGCCATTGCTGCCCTGCTAATCGACCTGGAGATTCCGCGCGAACTGGCAAACGCTTTCTTCATCATGGCGCGCGTCCCCGGCCTGGTTGCCCACGTGTACGAAGAGCAGACCACCCAGAAACCGATGCGCCGTATCCACCCCACTGACCACGAATATACCGGCCACCCCGCGCGCAGTTTGTATCGCTAGGAGATGCGCCAATGTACAACCCCATCACCACCGTCGCCACGATCATCCTGGCAGATTAAGTGCGACACTGAATCGATGCAAATCGCAATTAAGCAAAAGTAATTGAACGGAAACAAAGCAGGGGCGACCACGGATCATCATTCTGATGATGACGTCGCCCCTACAAAACACAAATCCAATTTGAAAAGAATCATCGATTGCCAAATCACAAGAGCACATACCTGGAGCAAAATTAATGACCTTAACGGAGTTAATCCCTGAAATTAACGAAATACAAGATACGGAATTACGCACCAAAGTAATTGCCGTCTGGGAGGAAGCCCTGGCCGAAGGCGGCTGGACGCTGGCCGACTTAGAAAGTATGCCTTACACCCTACTGGTCGAAAACGTCGACATCTGCTTCCCGGAACACGTCAGCGTGGTCTGCCGCCTGTGCATTGCTATGGAAGGCGTCTTGCGGGAGGCTTACGGCGAGCGCTATGCCATCAGCCGCGACCACCTGATCGCCGGGGCGCTTTTGGCCGACGTTGGCAAGCTGCTGGAATTCCGCAAAGTGGACGGCGAATACGTCTGGTCGAGCACCTACGAATACCTGCGCCATCCCTTCACCAGCGTGGCGCTGTGCTACAAGCACGGCATCCCCGAAGCGGTAATGCACATTGCCGCCACCCATTCCTGGGAAGGCGACAAGTTCAAGCGCCGCCCCGAATCGATCATCTTCCACCACGCCGATTTCACCGATTTCGACCTGACCAAATACAAGCCCACCGAGGGATAGCGCCATGCCGCAAACCTTTGCTGAAAAAATCCTCGCTAAGAAAGCCGGTCTGGAAAATACTGTCCCAGGACAGATCGTACAGGTTACGCCCGACGTGGCGCTCTCGCACGACAACACCGCCCCGATCAGCGAACTCTTCCGCCAGATGGGCGGCGAGCACGTCTTCGACCCGGCCATGCACGCCATCATTCTCGACCACGCCACGCCTGCCCCGACGACCAAGCACGCTGAGAATCATCGCATCATCCGCGAATTCGTGGCCGAACAGGGTATCGAACACTTCTACGACGTCGGGCGCGGCATCTGCCATCAAGTCTTGGTAGAAGAAGGCCTGGCCTTGCCGGGTGAACTTATACTGGGCTCAGATTCGCATACCAGTCACGCCGGGGTGATGGGTGCTTTCGGGGCCGGGATCGGGCGCACGGAAATGGCCTCGATCTGGGCGGTCGGTGAAATCTGGCTGCGCGTCCCCGAGAGCCTCAAGATCGTTGTCAAAGGTATAGTGCCCCGAGGCGTAAGTGCCAAAGACCTCGCCCTGCACGTGATCGGCAACCTGGGCGCGGACGGCGGCTTATACATGTCGGTCGAGTGGCACGGCGATGCCATCCGGGCTTTGAGCATCGCACAGCGCGCCGTGCTGCCCAATATGATGGGCGAGATGGGTGCCAAGAACAGCTACATCCCACCTGATGACAAAACGCTGGCCTACCTGCAAGACCGCGCCAAACGTCCCTTCACTCCGATTTACCCTGACCCAGATGCTGTTTATGCCCAGATTGTGGAATACAATGGCAGTGAACTCGAACCCATGATTGCCTGCCCGCACACCGTCGACAACGTCCAGCCACTCTCCGCTGTAGCCGGGCTGCCCGTCGACCAGGCTTTCATCGGCACCTGCACCAACGGCCGCCTGGAAGATCTGGCCGCGGCTGCGCAGGTGTTGGCAGGCCATCACATCGCCGCCGGGACGCGCCTGGTCATCATCCCGGCCTCTTCGCAAATCTACCTGGAAGCGCTGCAAAAAGGCTATATCGAAACTTTCGTCAAGGCGGGAGCCGCGGTCGAAAGCCCGGGCTGCGGGCCGTGCATGGGCAACCATATGGGCGTGCCTGCCGTTGGCGAACGCAGCATCAGCAGTGCCAACCGCAACTTCCGCGGCCGCATGGGCACCAAGGAAAGCGAAATCTACCTGGCGAACCCGGCCGTGGTCGCCGCCAGCGCTGTCGCCGGAGCCATCGCCGGGCCGAACGATCTGGATTAGGAGCACATTATGGAAACCATCAAAGGCCGCGTCTGGAAATACGGGGATGACGTCAACACCGACGTAATCTTCCCTGGCAAATACACCTACACGATCAGCGACCCCAAACAAATGCCGCCCCATGCTCTGGAAGACCTCGACCCCAGTTTTGCCGCCAATGTGCAGCCTGGTGATGTGATCGTGGCCGGGAAGAATTGGGGCTGCGGCTCCTCGCGCGAACAGGCCGTGGTTTGCCTGAGCGAAAGCTATGTCGGCGCCATCATCGCCCATTCGTTTGGGCGCATCTTTTACCGCAATTGCATCAACAACGCCCTGCCCGCAATCACCTGCCCGCAAGCCGTGGGTGCCATTGAGAACGGCGAACAGATCGAAGTCGACCTCGCCAACGGCCTGATCCACTGCAAAGCCGGAACGTTCGAATTTCCCCCGCTGCCCGAAGCCGTGATGGATATTTTTAATGCTGGCGGGTTAATCGCCTATTCCAAAGCCAAACTGGAAAATCGCGCGTAATCATTCTATATTGTTTCAAGGAGGAACACCTGTATGAGTAAGTATCGTATTGCCTGGATGCCAGGGGATGGTATCGGAGTAGATGTAATGGAAGCCGCCCGCATCGCGCTGGACAAACTAGGGCTCGACGCCGATTATATCCACGCCGACATCGGCTGGGAGTTCTGGTGTTCGGAGGGCGAACCGCTGCCCCAACGCACCATCGACATCCTCAAGACCTGTGACTGCGGCCTATTTGGAGCGATCACATCCAGGCCTAAAGAAGAAGCCGCTCTTGAACTGGCTCCCGAACTGCAAGACAAAGGGCTAGTCTACAGCAGCCCGATCGTGCGTCTACGCCAGATGTTCGATCTGTACACCAACCTGCGCCCCTGCAAGGCTTATCCCGGCAACCCACTCAACTACCGTGACGACATCGACCTGGTCGTTTTCCGCGAGAACACCGAGGGCCTGTACAGCGGTGTGGAATTCCACCCCCTCCCTGAAGGCGTTTTCGCCACCTTGACCCAGTACAACCCTAAGATGAGCCGCTTCGAATCCGTCCCGGCAGAGGATATCGCCGTCAGCCTGCGCGTGATCACCCGTAATGGAGCCGAGCGCATCATCCGTAAAGCCTTTGAATATGCCCAGCAGTTCGATTACCCAACCGTAACCTTGATCGAAAAGCCCAACGTGCTGCGCGAGACCAGCGGTCTGATGATGCGCGTCGGCCGCCAGGTTGCCAAGGATTTCCCCGACATCGACCTGTGGGAAACCAACATCGACGCCCAGATGATGTGGCTGCTCAAGAACCCCGACGATTACGGTGTGCTGGTAACCTCCAATATGTTTGGTGATATCGTCTCCGACCTGGCTGCCCAGTTGGTCGGCGGGCTGGGTTTTGCTGCCAGCGGCAACATCGGCGATGAATTCGCCGTCTTCGAACCCACTCACGGTTCCGCGCCGAAATACGAGGGGCAGTACAAGGTCAACCCCCATGCCATGCTGCTGGCGACCAAGCTGATGCTCGAATGGCTGGGCGAGACCGATATGGCCGAACAACTCGAAAACGCGATTACCGCCGTCGTTGCTGAGGGCAAGGTACGCACCTACGACATGGGTGGCGGTAACACCACCCTGGAAGTAGCCGAAGCCGTCGCCGAAAAGATCTGATGCCATAAACATGAATGCCGAGCAGCTTGCCGGGTTGATCGATACGCTGGAATTGCTCGTGGCCCAGGTGCGCGCCTACGAACGCGCCCTGCCAGCCGAAAATCACCCGGCGCGTGCTGCCATCTCCGTGCTGGGCGAACTTTCCCGGCAGGCACTCAACGAAGCCCAGGATCTCGCCCAAAAAGCAGAAACCACTGCAACCGCGGCAGAACATCCTTTCTCACCGCGTGAATATCAAGTCATTGCCCTGGTCGCCAAAGGGATGACTAACAAAGAGATCGCCTATCACCTTGGGTTGAGCGAACGCACCATCCAGTTCCACGTCAACTCGATTTTCAACAAAACCGGCACCAGCTCGCGTACTGAGGCAGTTGCCGTAACGATGCGCAGCAAATGGATCTGACCCTGTGCAAATCGACAGGGATACCTGTGTAAATGGCGGAAGTATGCCGGAGAAAATCCTACTATCCTGAGAACAACCAAACATACCCTCAGGAGGTACACAATGGACGCAAAAGAATTACACGATGCTTTGGGGCCGCTGGCCTCACTTTACGAGGACGAAAACACCCGCGAGATCATAGTCGACGGGCCGGATAAGGTCTATGTCTTTTCGGAAGGCGAATTGGTCGACGAAACCAAAGTGCGCTTCGATTCATCAGAAGAAATCCGCTCCATTATCGATTCCGTTTTGCACCTCGGTGGCGTCGAGTTGGATGAGCAGGACAATACTATCGCCGAAATCCGCCTGACCGATGGTGCACGTTTCAACGCCGCCATCCCACCCACGGCCGTGAACGGCCCTTGCCTCACCATCCGTAAGTTCCCGGCCAGAAAACTCACCTGGGAGAATTTAATTAAGTGGAAATCCCTGACCACCGAAATCCACGAGTTCATGCAGGCCACCATGCAGGCCGGGAAGAATGTGCTGGTTTCCGGTGGCCCCGCCTCGGGCAAGACCACGCTGGCAAACATGTTCGCCG
>JAFGRA010000112.1 GCA_016935415.1 Anaerolineales bacterium | reverse complement strand
AGTAGGAGCGCGGGTCTTCGGGAGCGACAGCGGTGGGGGTGATGACGACGCGCGCCCCGTAGGCGCGCAGCAGTTGGATCTTTTCCTGGCTCATCTTGTCCGGCATCACGAAGATGGTCTTGTAGCCTTTGATGGCGGCGACGATCGCCAGCCCGACGCCGGTGTTGCCGGAGGTGGCCTCGACGATGGTGCCGCCGGGTTTGAGGCGGCCGCTCTTTTCGGCTTCGGTGATGATGTTGATGGCGATACGGTCCTTGACCGAACCGCCTGGATTGAAGTATTCGACCTTGGCGTACAGCGGGCAGGGCAGGTCGCGCCCAATGCGGCCCAGGCGCACCAACGGTGTGTAACCGACGGTGCCTAAGATGTCCTCGTAGACGCGCAACTGCTGCGAGGAAATAAAATCTCGTTCTATCGTCATCCGAAATTCTCCTATTTGGGTGGTAAATGTAATCTATTATAAACCGCAAAAAGGATTGGAGGATGAAATAAGTGTAAGAATCCTGGGGAAAGGGCTTTGTGTGGAAATCTATAGGGGCGTACGCAATACGCCCTTCATTACAAATTATCGTTGTAGGGGCAACCGGCCGGTTGCCCACCGAATGTAAATATACGAAGATGCTTACGGGCAGGCATTGGCCTGGTGCTGTTCGAAGGTCTCGGCGAAGACGTGCCGCCCGGAACCGTCGCAGGCGGCGCGGAAGAAATAATAGGTGGTGCTTTCAGGGTAGGCGACGGCCTGCAAGGCGCTCAATGTAGGATTGGCAATCGGGCCGGGGGGCAGGCCAGCGTTTTGATAGGTGTTGTAGGGCGAATCGACCTCCAGGTCGGCGAGAAAGAGCGGGCTTTTCCACCAGGTGGCGAGGGATTCATCGTAGCCCAGGGCGTATTGCACGGTGGGGTCGGCTTCCAGCTTCATTCCGGCGACCAGGCGGTTGTGGAAGACGGAGGCGATCAGAGGCTGTTCGCTTTCGTCGACGGCTTCGCGCTGCACGATCGAGGCCAGGGTGACGGCCTGGTGCAGGTTCAACCCGTGAGCGGCGAAAGCTTCCCGCATTTCGGCCGTTACCGCGGCGTCGTAATTGATCGACATGAAGGTGACGATCTCGAAGACGTCGGCTTCACGCGGGAACTCGTAAGAGCCCGGCAGGAAGAAACCTTCCAGCGAGAGGCCGTTGGGCAGACCGGCAGTGTAGCTAAATGTGACCGGGGGGTGGGTGGCGAAGGCCAGGAATTCTTCGGGAGTGATATTGAAACCGGTGGTGGGCATGCTGGCGGCAATCTCTTCCACCCGCCAGCCGGGCAGCACGATGAAGGTGGCTTCGTCTGGGGTGGCGTCGAGCAGTTCGTTGGCGATTTCAAGCCCGGTCATGGCCGGGCTGAGGTCGAATTCCCCGGCCTGGATGCGGGTATCGAAACCTTTGTAGATCAGGTAGGTGCGCAGCAGGTCTGCATCGTGGATCAGGCCCTCGGCCGCCAGGCGCTGGATGATGGTATTGGGCGCTTCGCCACTGATGATGCTGAATTGGCGCTCGATACCGGCCGGGTCGACCGGTTGGGTCAGTTGTTCCTGGTTCCAGACCAATTGGGCAGAGAGTTTCAATTCTTGCCAGGGGGTGAGCAGGGCGGAGGGTTCGCCGTAGAGGGCGGCAGCGTTGGCAGGCAGGTTGACGGCGTAGTTGGCGGCCAGGAAGACGCCGATGAATACCACTGCTAACAAGAGCAAGATAAAGACCACGGGCAGCAAGGAACGGGACTGTCTCATCGGAAAATGCTCACTCCTCGGATTGGGGATGGGCGTTCAAATAGGTTTGCAGGATTACGGTAGCAGCCAGGTCGTCCAAGTGGCCGGTTCTTTTATGGCGCGGCGAGCCAAGAGCTTCGCGGGCGCTGATGGCGGCCTGGGTGCTGAAACCTTCGTCCCAGAGTTCGACCGGCAGGCTGGTCTGGGTGCGGATAGCGGCGGCCAGGCGGGCGGCCTGACGGCCTTCGAAGGTCGGTTTGCCGTCGAAATCCAGCGATTGGCCGACGACGATCAGCCCGGCGTTGTGCTCAACGGCCAGTTGGGCAATACTGGCGGCGTCGATGGCGCGCTTGACGTGCTCGATCACCATGAGGGGATTGGCGATTGTGCCAGTAGGGTCGCTGATGGCGATGCCCAGGCGTCTCTTTCCGGGGTCTACGGCCAATATTCTCATCTTATTCAATCGTCACGTTGATGCGGAAGGGTAAAATCGGCAGGCGCGGCCACCAGCCGGGGAACAGGCTGATTTGGGCGGCTTCCAGGGGCAGTTGTTCGGTAAGCCGGTGCTGGGCTTCTTCGGGGGATACGCCCACCGTCATGCTGACGGCCTGCGATTCGGTCAGTTGAGTCTGGATGTTCCGGCTGGCGTATAATTCCCAGGTGGTGTTGCCTTGCTCATCGAGCACCGGCTCACTGAGGGGCACAATTTGTAGTCCCGATTCCAGGGGAACAAAGCCGTCCGGGATGTTGGCGTCCAGAGCGGCGGCGGCCATACGCTGTAGGGCGTCGCCGGGCACGACCAGCACCTCGAATTCGGCGCGCAGTGTCAGCACCAGTTCGAGGGCGGGCTGGGGTTCGGCCGGGACGAAAGTCTCTTCAACGATTTCGAGCAGTTTAGGTTCCGAAACGATCAGGTCACCGCTTTCCAGTCCGACATTGACTTCTTCCAGGGCACTGGCGGCTAACGAAGCCAGCAGGATTTGCTTGAGTTGCGCGTAATCTGCTTCAGAAGGGGCGGTGCTACTGCTCTGGGTGCCGCCGCGGGTGGCTTCTGGGTTGCTGACCGCCACGCTCAAGCCAAGCTGCCCGTCGACGGTCACGAGACTTTCGGCAGGCAGGTTGCCGTCTTCGCCGGGGTTGAGGGCCTGCACCGGGATGTCAATGGTTTCACCGGCCTGGGCAGGCAGGCTCCCGGCGCGCGTGGTGGCGAAGCGCACCGGTGGGTTATTGAGCGTTCGCACAATGGTATCTTGCGGAATGGTGACGGCCTGGTCGGTCAGGTTGGTGAAGGTCACGGTGCCGGTGGCGCTGGCTTGCGGGATGGCAACCGTGCCGCTGCTTGCCAGGCTGTCGCGCCCCTCCACAACCACACGCAGGGTCTGGGCGGGCAAGCCGCCGGAGAGCGTGTAGGTACTCAGATTGGGGTTGGCACGCGCTTCCAGGGAAATTTCCTGGGTTTCAGTGCGCGGTTGGAGCGTAATTGTAGCGCTGGGCAGCATCACAGCAGCTACGGCCAGGAAGGCCAGCACGCCCAGGATGAAGAATGCCAGCCGGGCAGCGGGAGAATTCAATCGTTGCTCGGAGAGCGGTTCGGCTGCCAGGGCTTGGCGTAAGTCCGATATGCTGTGGGGCCTTTCAGGGGCTTCTGGGAAGCCATTGCCGACTGTTCCCGCTTCCCAATCGGACAGGCGCGCTTTGCGCATCGAACGAAAGGTGGGGATGCCGAGTTGTGCGGCGAAGAAATGCACGTCATCCTCGCGTGAGACCAGCGCCAGTTCTGCGCCCAAGGTCTGGCTGTGGCGCAGCAGGCGCTTGAGTTCGAATTGGCGGTTGAAGTTGTTGCCGCGCCCCGGCAGCACCAGCAAGATGCGCTCACTTTGGCCCCAGACCATCTTGTCGAGCGTGGATTCCAGGGTATCGTAGCGTTGGACGTTGATGATGTGGGTTTTCATTTGCGCGATTGTGAGTTTATGTGCAAGCTTTTCGTTTAATGGGAGTGACGATTACTTGAAGATTATTTGATTTGTTTTCCCCTCACCCCACATCCGCAGAAACGTAGTTTCAAGGATGTGGGGTGAGGGTGGTCCGGGGCGACCGCGGATCATCAGTATGATGAGGCCCGCCCCTATGGATATTAACCTTTCAGATTCTCTTTTACCCAATCGGGCACGGTTGCCAGGGCTTCGTCGAGCTTGCTGGCGTCCTTGCCACCGGCCTGGGCCATGTTGGGACGGCCACCGCCGCCGCCACCCAAAGGCGTGGCAACCAGTTTGACCAGCTTCCCGGCGTGCAGGCCGCGTTCGACCAGGTCGTCGGTCACGGTGGCGACTAGCAGCGGTTTGCCGTCGCTGACGCCCGCCAGTACGGCCACGCCGCTGGGGTATTTCTGGCGGAAGCGGTCGGACATCTGGCGCAGGGTCTCGGTATCGGCCCCGGGAATTACGGCGGTGAGCACGGGCACGTCTGCCACGGTAGGTACAGCTTCGATCTGGTGATTGAAGGCTTCGACGGCGATCTCCATGCGCAGTTGGGCGATGGTCTTGTGGGCCTCATTCAGGTCAGTAACCAGCGACTGGGCTTTTTCCATCAGCTTGCCGGGCGAAACCTTGAACATATCGGAGATACGCTGCATGATCTTGAAGCGCCGCTGGGTGAGGGTGTAGGCCTCGCGCCCGGTCACGGCTTCGATACGGCGAATCCCGGCCGCAGTACTGCCTTCGCTGACGATCAGGAACAGACCAATGTCGCCGGTGCGGTCGACGTGGGT
>JAFGRA010000111.1 GCA_016935415.1 Anaerolineales bacterium | reverse complement strand
GACCGCGTCACCGTCTTTGGGCATATAAACCTGCTGGGCAACCTGGTTGCGCCACATCACGCAGCGCAACGCAGCCCCGGCATCCTTAAGCGTAAAATACAGATGGCCGGACTTGGGTTGGGAGGCATTGGAAACCTCGCCCTGTACCCAGGCATCTTGTAGAACTGTGTCGTTTTCGAGGATCAGGCGGATATGTTGAGTAATGTCGGTAACGGATAGTGGGGCGGCAACTCCACCAAGAAAGGATAACTGTTCCATTGGCAGTCAATATACCCGTGATACCGCCACCTGTCAACTATTCCGCTGGATTCCAAAGTCTGCTACAATAGCCAGACAGCATGAGGTCTGATCAAGAAGGCACTTTCCTTACATGAAACGATTATGGACTCCCTGGCGCATGGCATACATTCAATCTAAAAAGCCCAAAGACGGCTGTGTATTCTGCAATGCCGTGACCGCAGACGACGATGAAGACAACTTGATCGTGGCCCGCGCCGCACACGCTTTCGTGATCCTCAATCGCTATCCCTATACCAGCGGGCACGTGATGGTGATCCCCTACAAACATGTGATGACGCTCAACGAACTCGATGCCGCTACGCGCGCAGAAATGATCGAACTGGTCAGCCGTGTCACCGAAGTATTGGGAACGGTGTACCACCCCGAAGGCTTCAATCTGGGCGCCAACCTGGGTGCGGCTGCCGGGGCCGGGATCGAAGAACATGTCCACCTGCACATCGTGCCGCGCTGGGTCGGCGACACCAACTTCATGACCGCAGTCGGCGAAACGCGTGTGCTGCCCGAAGAGCTATCGCGAACTTACACGCGCATCAAGGCTGCCTGGTAGGCTTTCCAAATGTCTCTCACCACCATCAAACACGACTTTTACTTCTAAATCTGAATATATTAAGAGCCGCGGCATGCAAAGCGGCTCTTAGTATAATAGACACAGCAGCAAAGCTAGCATTCCAGAAAATCCAACACCCTCAAAGAACTCCATGATAAGGAGGCATATGTCAAACGACAAACACCGGGAACCTGTGATTCTCAGTGCCGTGCGCACGCCGATTGGGCGTTTCCGGGGCAGCTTGAGCAGCATCCCCGCCACCGAATTGGGGGCGATTGTGGTGCGGGAAGCCGTGAAGCGCGCCGCCCTCCCTGACCCGGCCGAGATCGACGAAGTGCTAATGGGCAACGTGATCTCCGCCGGACTCGGTCAGAATCCCGCCCGCCAGGCCGGAATCTTCGGCGGCCTGCCCGCCACGGTCGGCGCGACCACCGTCAACAAGGTGTGTGGCTCGGGTCTCAAGACCGTCATGCTGGCCGCCGCGGCAGTGCGCGCCGGGGATGGTGAACTGTTCGTGGCTGGCGGCATGGAAAGCATGAGCAGGGCACCCTACCTCGTTGATGGTCGCCTGGGTGAACTGCGCTACGGCCACACTCAACTAACCGATGCCCTGCTGCACGATGGCCTGTGGGACCCCTTCGAGGACTGGAGCATGGGCAATGCCGCCGAGTTCATTGCCGACGAATACGGCGTCACCCGCGCCGAAATGGATCGGTTAGCTTACGACAGCCACCTGCGCGCCATCGCCGCCATCGATGCCGGAAAATTCAAAGCCGAGATCGTCCCCGTGGAGGTCAAAGGCCGCAAGGGACAAACCATCCTGATCGACACCGATGAAGCCCCGCGGCGCGACACTTCTCTGGAAGCACTTGCCAGTCTACGTCCGGCCTTCAAGGAAGGCGGCAAGGTCACGGCGGGCAACGCTCCCGGACTGAACGATGGCGCTTCGGCGGTCGTGGTTGCCAGCCGCGCCAAAGCAGAAGAATTTGGCGTGAAACCACTGGCGCGCATCGTCGGTTATGGGCAGGCTGCCGTCGAACCCAAATATCTGTTCATCGCCCCGGCGCGCGCCATGCCGCCTATGCTGGAAAAGCTCGGCTGGACGTTTGCAGATGTCGACCTGATCGAGTTGAATGAAGCCTTTGCCGCCCAGGTGCTGGCCGACGGTAAAGTCCTGGCCGAGTTGGGCTGGGACTGGGATAAGGTCAACGTCAACGGCGGGGCGATTGCGCTGGGTCACCCGGTTGGAGCCAGCGGGGCACGCGTACTCACCACACTGATCTACGCCCTCAAAGCGCGCGGCCTCAAGCGCGGCATCGCTTCGTTATGTCTGGGCGGCGCTGAAGCGGTTGCCCTGGCAATTGAAATGGAAGCATAAGTTATTGGTATTAAAGGAGCAAAACATGGATAAAGCCGAACGTTTAGCATTGATCGAAGAATACGGCCAGGGCTACGCCAAATTGGTTACCTGCCTGGAAGAGATTCCCCAAAAGATGTGGCAATACAAGCCCGCCCCCATCGAGTGGAGCGTGCATGAGATCATCATCCACCTGGCCGACAGCGAGACCAACAGCTACCTGCGCGCCCGCCGTCTGGTGGCCGAACCCGGCCAACCGTTGATGGCCTACGACCAGGATGTGTGGGCCAACAAGCTAGATTATCACGCCCAAAGCTGGCAAGACGGACTGGCGGTTTTGGAAGGCGTGCGCAAGATGACCTACGATTTCATCCGCATGCTGCCGGACGAGGTTTGGGAAAACACCGTCGTACACGCTGAAAATGATCGGCCCTACAGCTTTACGATGTGGTTGGAAATCTACGCCGCCCACATCCCGCTGCACATCCAGCAAATCCAGGACAACCACGCCCACTGGCTAGCAAACCAGGACTGAGAAGGAGCACAAACGTGACGATTGAAAAAATCTTTGTGGTCGGCGCTGGCACGATGGGAAACGGCATTGCCCAGACCGCCGCCGTTTCCGGTTACCAGGTCACAATGATGGACGTGATTCCGGAGGCGTTGGAAAAAGGCCAGGCGACGATTGCGAAATCGGTGAGCAAGCTGCTTGAGAAAGAACGCATCACCGCTGAACAGCACGCTGCCGCCATGAACATCCAGGCCGCCAGCGATCTTTCCAGCGTGGCCGCAGCCGACATCGTGATCGAAGCCGCCACCGAGAACCCGCAACTCAAATTCAAGATTTTCCAGGAATTGGACGAGCAAGCACGCCCCGGCGTGATCCTGGCCTCCAACACCTCTTCGATCAGCCTGACAAAGTTAGCCGCCGCCACCCAGCGCCCGGAATTGGTGGTTGGCATGCACTTCTTCAACCCAGTACCGCTGATGAAATTACTCGAAGTTGTGCGCGGCCTGGCAACAGATGAAACCGCCGTGAAGACGGTCGTGGCGATTGGCGAAACAATGGGCAAGGTGCCGGTGGTAGTCAACGATTCGCCCGGCTTCGTTTCCAACCGCATCTTGTGCCCGATGATCAATGAGGCTGTCTTCACCTTGCAAGAAGGTATTGCCAGCAAAGAGGACATCGACACGGTGATGAAATTGGGCATGGCGCATCCTATGGGGCCGCTCACCCTGGCCGACCTGATCGGCCTGGATGTGGTGCTGTACGTAATGGAAGTCTTGCACGAAAACCTGGGCGAAGACAAATACCGCCCTGCCCCACTGCTGCGCCGCATGGTCGACGCCGGGTATCTCGGTCGTAAGGCCGGCAAGGGATTCTACGAATACGATTAGATCCGATACGAGAAAACAAAGGGTGAATTCTTGGACAATACAATAATATCTTATCTTGATATGTGTCAGCGGGAAGGGGTGAATTTACAGAGAGGGATGAATTACCGTTTAGGCAAGGGGTATTCCGTATTGTTAATGTCAATTAGAAAGAATGCTCCATATCAAGATGAAGTATTGGAAGATGGCACTGTTTTAATATATGAAGGTCACGATATTCCAAAAACTCCCAATATCGATGACCCAAAAGCAATTGACCAGCCAGAAAAAACTCTTTCTGGGGTGCTCACACAAAACGGCAAGTTTCACAAAGCAGCACAGGATTATGCGCAAGGACATCGAAAGTCTGAATTAGTCCGAGTATACGAAAAGATAAAACCTGGAATATGGTCATACAATGGCTTATTCCGCCTCATAGATTCCTGGGTAGAAAATGATGGTAAGAGAAATGTTTTCAAATTCAAACTAATGGCAATTGAGGATGAGGTTAACAAAGCTGCTCACTCCACACTACAGATTCACCGCAGAAGGGTGATACCAACACATGTAAAATTAGAAGTTTGGCAACGCGACAAAGGAAAATGTGTAATATGTGGTGCTGAAGATGAATTGCATTTTGATCACATCATTCCATATTCTAAAGGTGGAACATCCTTATTGGCAGATAATATACAACTGCTTTGTGCGCGGCATAATCTTGCAAAGAGAGATAACATCGAATAATATGGTAAGGGTAATCGCACAAAAGGCAATTCCGATCACACCTGAATACTAAGTGCCTGAGCAACTGATTACTCAATTACTGCATCACAACGAGGAATAAACTTCGACGACCATGACTGACAAACAAATCCTATGGCTGGCGCCGGAAATCTGGGCGGTCGACGGCAGTGTTTCTTACCACATTACCAACCAACTGCGCAAGAAATATCCCGTGCTGTGCTGCAACAGCATCGGCATCCGCCGCCCGGCTCTGAAAGGCAGCGACCTGGCAAAAGCTTTCGGCCGCATCAAGAAGATTTTCTATGGGGCCAAAGAAGTCAGCCCGAATTTGTGGGTGTACAGTCCTTTTGGTGTGCCCGCCTCAATGGGAGCCTGGACGACCCCGGTCAATAATAATCTGGCTTCCTGGCAAATCAAAAATATGCTGCGCGCCCTGGACTTCGACCTGGAAAACTTGCTCGTATGGGTTTCCTTTCCGGGTTGGGCGCCGGTATTGAAAAGCCTCAACATTCCCCCGGAGCGCACGGTTACGCATTTCTTCGACCGCTGGGAAGCCTTTGGCCGGGTCGACAAGGACTTCATCCTCGAACTGCGCGCCGAAATCATGGCACAGTCCGGGGCGGTACTCTCATCCGGGTTGGAACTGGCCGAAGAACTGAAAGCGATCCATCCCCAGGTGTCTTACGCCCCCCACGGCCTGGATCTGGAAACCTTCTCTCCCGATCCGCAAGCCGAGCGCCCCAAAATGATGCAGGCCATTTCCGGCCCCATCGCCGGGTACTTCGGCAAGATCAGCTCCTTCTGGCTGGATTTCAAGCTGCTGCTGCACTGCGCCCAGCGCGCGCCCCAGATTTCCTGGGTCATCATCGGTCATGTCGACTTCATCTCCGAGGAAGACCAACCGGCCGTAGACGCCTTGATGGCTCTGCCCAACGTGTACTTCCCCGGCTTCATCAACCACACCGAACTGCCCGCCTACAGCGTGCACTTCGACCTCGGCCTGATGCCTTCCAAGGACAACAGCCTGACTCAAAGCTCCGCCCCCTTGAAACTGGCCGAATACCTGGCGCTGGGGCTGCCGATCATTTCCACCATCCCGCAGCAATACGGGGAGTTGACGGATTACGTCACCGTAACCGGCCGCGATCCCGAAGATTTCCTCCAGGCTGTGCTCGCCCAGATCGACGCGCCGGATACGGAAAGACAGCGCCGCAGGCAGGCCGTAGCCAGCAATAGCTGGGAGCAGCGCGTCGGAAGTTATTTGGAAATGCTACGTAGCGCGGGGATCGATATTTAAGTATGCGCGTCTTCCTGCATGATTACGGCGGCTATGCCTTCTCCGCCCAACTCGGACGCGAGTTGGCACGCCGCGGCCATGAAGTTTGCTACGCCTATGGAGAAGCCACCCAGGCCTTGAAACGCGGTACACTCGACAAGACTACTGCCGACCCGGATCATTTCGAGATCGTCGGCATCCAACTCAAGCGCCCCTTCAAAAAATACGCCTTCCTGAACCGCTGGCTGCAAGAAAGGGAATACGGCCGCCATCTGGTGGACGCCATGCGCCGGTTCCAGCCGCAGATCGTGATCTCGGCCAACGCCCCATTGGATACCCAGGCGATCATCCTACGCGCCACCCGGCAAGCCAGGCTGCCTTTTGTGTTCTGGCTGCAAGACCTGATCGGTACTGCCACCAAGGAAATTCTCAAGACGAAACTACCCGGTGTAGGCCATCTGGCCGGAACCTATTACACCCGCCTGGAAGAGCGCATGCTCCGGCAAAGCGAACACATCATCCTGATTACACCAGACTTCGAGCCGTTGCTGGCTGATTGGGGCATTGCCGCCGATTGCTTTTCGGTGATCCCCAATTGGGCCGTGCTGGATGAAATCCCGGTGATGCCGAAGGATAACGCCTGGGCACAAGAACACGACCTGGCCGACAAGTTCTGCTTCCTGTTCACCGGTGTGTTGGGCATGAAGCACAATCCTGGCCTGCTGCTGGAACTGGCCCAACACTTTGAATCACGCCCAGACGTGCACGTGGTGGTCGTTTCGGAAGGCATTGGCGCTGACTGGCTGCGGGAAAGAGTGCAGGCTCAAACTGTCAGCAACCTGATGGTGCACGATTTCGAACCGGTAGAACGCTACGCCGAAGTGCTCGCCAGCGGGGATGTGCTGATGACCATCTTGCAACCCGAAGCCGGAATCTACTCCGTGCCCTCGAAGGTACTCTCCTACCTATGCGCCCAGCGCTCGCTGCTGCTCGCTATTCCCGCCGCGAACCTGGCCGCCCGCATCGTCCGCCAGCATCAGGCCGGGGTGGTCGTTTCCCCCACCGAGTTTGTTCAAGCCGCCCAAATGTTATATAATGACGAGACCCTAAGAAACACGCAGGCCGCCCATGGCAGAGCCTACGCCGAACAGCACTTCAATATCGAAACCATCTGCGACAAATTCGAAAATATCTTGTCTCAGCTTTAGGGTATTGACTGAATGCCGCCAAATCTGTTGGCCATTTATCAGAGGAACTAACCGTTTATAACCGTTGCTAATAGTCTGAATACAAGCGGTCAGCTACCTGAATCTAAGAAAGACTAGATAGTTTCATAGAAATTGGCCCTCCAAAATCGTTTATCATCTTATAGGTAAGTAGATCATTACTACCGGGGGTCGTTCACTACAGATCATTCCAGTAGTGAACAGACAGGAATAATGCGCACAACACTAAACAAAACAGAAACCACAAAATACCATGCAACGTTCGAATCCACTATGGAACTGAGTCCCATTCAACGCCATGCTCGATTTTGGATGAGTATGGTGCTGATATCTTCAGATTTTACAGCAATCGTGCTGGCGGGTTTTTTTGCAATTGCCATCCGGCTGTTGTTTGGCGACCCATTCTATTTCGAGCTTTTTGCCCAAGTTATCCCCATCGCGCTGATCTGTATCGTCGTGTATGCCCTCCAGAAATTGTATCCGGGCAGCGGGTACGGCCCGGTCGAAGAGTTGCGCCTGCTCAGTGTACTGACCAGTGTGGTGATCCTTTCGATGGCCGCAGTCACTTTCTGGGCACGCAACGCCGAAGCCTATTCCCGCCTGACTTTCGCCATCACCTGGGTACTCAGCCTGGGGTTTGTCCCCTTGGGTCGGGCACTGACCAGGATGCTCATGGAAAAGAAAGACGCCTGGGGAATCCCGGCCATCGTGGTCGGCTTCGATGAACAGGGGAGCTGGATCGTCGACCTCTTGAGCCAGAATCCCAAATTCGGTTGGAAACCAGTGGCCGTGATTGGCGATGCCCAGAACGGCAGCAACTGCGCAGATTGTATCCCCTATTTCAGTTGGAAAGAACTCGATGCCAGCCACCAACTCCCCGTCTTTCCGGGCGTGGATACAGCCATTGTGATTATGTCCGAAGTACCCGACGAAATCCTCAACGGCATTGTTGAGAACCCCAAAACCGGTTACGAGCACCTGATCCTGATTCCCAACCCACAGCAAATCGTCAGCCTGGGTGTGACCACCTGCGACCTGGGGGGGATGCTGGGGCTGAACGTGCGCCGCAACCTGCTCAACCGGGGGGACCAACTCATCAAGCGCCTGGTCGACCTGGCCCTGACGATCAGCGGTGTACTGGTCATCTCCCCGCTCCTGCTCTTTATCGCCACGCTGATCAAGCTCGAATCGCGCGGGAAAGTTTTCTTCGGCCACGAACGCTTGGGCCGAGACGGAGATAAATTCACCGCCTGGAAATTCCGCACGATGGTAGCAGACGCCGACGCCGCCCTGGAACACTACCTGGCAAAGAACCCTGAACTGCGGGCGGAGTGGGAAGAAAACCGCAAACTTAAAAATGATCCCCGCATCACCCGCATCGGCAAATTCCTGCGCAAGACCAGCCTGGACGAACTACCCCAAATCTGGAACGTGCTCAAAGGCGAAATGAGTCTGGTTGGGCCGCGTCCGATCGTTGAGGAAGAAGTGCCCTATTATGGCTCGCGCTTCAAGCTGCTGACTTTCGTTCCCCCCGGCATCACCGGCCTGTGGCAAGTTTCCGGCCGCACCGACACCAGTTATGACACCCGCGTGCGCTTGGATGAATATTACGTGCGCAACTGGTCGATCTGGTTGGATGTTTCCATCCTGATGCGCACCATCTGGGTCGTTTTCCGCGGCGAAGGGGCTTACTGAGCGATGGCATGGAGAACTTGCTAAAGCGGATCGACCGCTATCACTGGGGTTTGCTGCTGCTCGCTGTCCCACTGCTGGTCTTCATTACTCCCAACCGCGTTCTGATCCTGCTCATCATCCCGGTATTATGGCTGGTGTCTTGGAAAGTCACCGGCAAAGTGCTGCTCCCCACCCCGCTAAACCTCAGCCTGCTGCTGCTCAGCTCGGCCCTGCTGGTCAGCCTCTTCGCGACCTACAGCATCAACGTAAGCCTGCCAAAGATCGGTGGCTTGCTCCTCGGGCTGGCCGCCTTTTTCATTGTCGCGCGTGAATCGCAAAAGCCGTGGGGGTTGGCGATCAGCCTGTTCTTCTTGGCGGCTGCAGGCGTGGGTATTGCCGCCCTGGGTTTGCTGAACACGCAGTGGTTCACCGGCAAACTCACCTTCCTCAACCCGATCACAGAAAACCTGCCGCAGTCGCTGCTGGCGCTGCCCGGTGCGGAAAGCGGATTCCACCCCAACGAAGTAGCCGGGGTGCTGCTGTGGGTGCTGCCCATTTTGATCGCTGTCTGCCTGGCTGGACTTTTCAAATACCGGCAGCTCAAAACAGCCCTGGGCCGCGGCCTGAACGCGGGTACATTCTTGCTGCTGGCGCTCACTACCGTATTCGTTAGTTTCGTTTTCATTCTGGCGCAGTCGCGCACCGCCTATCTGGCACTGGCTTTCACCTTGGTGGTAATGCTGCTGGTCTGGGTTGCCCAACGCAGCCGCTTGATCCTACCCATCGGTTTGCTCATCCTGGTGTTGGGCGCGGCTGCCTTCTTCTGGTTAGGCAACCCGGAAGCGCTGTGGGGCCAACTGGAACTCAAGGGATCGGGCCTCGAAGGAGCCTTCTCGCTCAGCACGCTGGCAATCCGGGTGGAAATCTGGGGTCGGGCACTCCAGGCCGTGCGGGATTTCCCGCTCACCGGCATGGGCATGAACACCTTCCGCGTGCTGGTGCACGAACTCTATCCTTTTTTCACCATCCCGGCCGATACTGACATCGGCCACGCCCACAACGAATTCCTGCAAGCCGCCCTCGACCTGGGTCTTCCCGGCCTGATCGCACTGCTGTCCATTTACCTGGTTACCTTCTGGATGCTCTTCGACCTCTGGAAAACGGCTTACCAGCAAGATGGCAGTGCGTTGCCTCCCACTGCCCAACGCGCCCTGATCTTAGGCTGCGGTGGTGGATTATTTGCCCACGCCCTGTTCGGTCTGATTGATGCGGTCGCCTTGGGGGCCAAACCGGGCATCGTTTTCTGGATTCTGCTGGGGGTAATCAGTGGTTTATTCCTAAAAAAACAGCAAACCGCAGCTATAGGGGAATCTACCCAAGTGCATTTGTCATGAAAACTAAATGAATCTGTAGAACACCGATTCAAGAAAATTATGGTAATCTTTATGAAAGCAAATGCCCGAGAACTGACCTGCTGCTTTTAGCAGTTTTCGAAACCCATTGCTCGTCAATTGTGTTACTACATGCAATCATAAGTGATTTTTACGCATATACTCTATAGGGAACCAGATTATGCAGTCGGACATCCAACACCGTCACCGAATTTTTTACAAATCCCTGCCCAAAGTAGAACTCCACCGGCACCTGGAAGGCTCGCTGCGGTTGAGCACGATGTTAGAGATCGCCCGCGAGTACCAACTCGACATGCCCTTCGACGCCGATAAACTGCGCCCAATGGTGCAGGTGCAAGCTGGTGAACCTTTTTCCCACCAGAATTTCCTTTCCAAATTCAAAACCCTGCGCATGTTCTACCAATCTCCGGAAGTCATCCAACGCATCGCCCGCGAAGTGGTGGCCGATGCGGCGGCCGATAACGTCCGCTACATGGAACTACGTTTCACCCCGATGGCATTGGCGCAGATCAAAGACTATCCGCTCGCCGAGGCTGCCGGTTGGGCGATCGACAGCGTTGCCCAGGCCGCCGAAGATTACGGCGTGCAAACCCGCCTGATCGTCAGTGTGAACCGCCACGAAAGCGTTGAAATCGCCGCCGAAGCTGCCCAAATCGCTGTAGATGGCATGGATAAAGGCGTGGTCGCACTCGACCTGGCCGGGCAGGAAGCCGACTTTCAGGCTGCCCCATTCCTCGATTTGTTCAAAGAAGCGCGCCAGGCCGGACTGCACATGACCATCCACGCTGGTGAATGGGGCGGACCAGAGAACGTGATCGAAGCCATTAACGTCTTTCAGGCCGAACGCATCGGGCACGGTGTGCGCGTGACCGAAGACCCCGAAGCTGTTGCCCTGGCCCGCGAACAGCAGCCCACCTTTGAAGTTTGCGTAACCAGCAACTATCAAAGCGGCGTGGTCTCCTCACTGGAAACTCACCCCTTGCCTGCCATGCTGGAATCAGGGCTGGATGTGACCATCAACACCGATGACCCCAGCCTCTCGCAGATCGACCTGAGCGACGAGTACGAACTGGCCTGTGAAAACCTGGGGTTGAGCATCGAACAATTACGTGAGTGCATGTTAAGCGCCGCGGAGGCCGCTTTCCTACCCGATGAAAAACGCACCGCGCTGGTCGAATCCTTGAAAGCTGAGTTCGCCGAGAAGAACGGCAAGGAGTAAGCCGCGATATTAGGTAAAATAGGGGGTTGGAGGATGTGATTCTATGCAATGGCATGTCATTCGTACCGGTAGAGTTTGGGTCGACCCCGGCGGGCCGTTCGGGCTGGTGCCGCGTCCCTTATGGGAAAAGTACCAGACGCCCGACGAGCATGGTCGCGTCCCAATGGACCTGAACTGTCTGCTGGTCTTTTCCGATGATAAAATCATCTTGATCGATAACGGCCTGGGGGATAAGCTGGACGAGCGCGCCCGCCAGAATTGGGGGCTCGAATATCCGCACGGCACGTTATTGGAAAACCTTGCAAAGCATGGCATTCAAGCCGAAGAAGTCGACATCATGATCGATACCCACCTGCACTCCGACCATTGCAGCGGCAACACGCGCTTGACTGACGGTGAAACACAACCCACTTTCCCGAACGCGCAGTACATCGTGCAGCGCCTGGAATGGGCCGATGCCATGCACCCCAACGTCCGCACCCGCAATACCTACCTGCCCGAAAACTTCGTGCCGGTCTGGGAAAAAGGCTTGTTCCGCTTCCTGCGCGGCGATACCCAGATCACCAGCCACGTGCGCTGCGTGCTCACCCGCGGCCATACGCGTGGGCACCAATGCGTGCTGATTGAAGGCGCTGAAAGCCCGATCTTGTTCATGGCAGATCTGGCCTCTTACGCCGTCAACATGACCCGGCAAGCCTGGGTGACGGCCTACGATGTGGAACCATTGGAAACCATCGCCACCAAAAGCATCTGGCAGGCCTGGGCATTGGAACACGACGCGCTGCTGATTTTCCAGCACGACACTACCATGACCGCAGGGAAATTGTACAAGGATGACAAAGGCCGCTTACAACTGCGCCCGGTAGAGGTTTAGTTGACTCCTGTGTAGAGGCGCAGGGCAAGCAAAGCTTGCAAAATGCGCCCAGGACGGACAGCAGTCCGCCCCTACAAACCCCATTCTCCAAAACGAACCATCATTACGCAACAAAAAACCGGGCTTCGCAAAGAAACCCGGCTCGTTATCTCCAAAACTCATTTTTATTCTTCGTCCTGTTGAGCAACAAGCTGCTCCCATTCAGCCACTGCACTGCGAATGATGGCCTGGATTTCCTCGTCTGGGATCTCACCAATTTCATGGTACTTTTCCAACCCAACCACAAATAGCATACCTTGGCCGGGAAGCTCCTGCAATTCGATGCCGCGCTGCGCAAACGGCGTACCTTCCAATTTTTCCTGCAGCACGTAATTGATCTGCTCGACGATACTCACCAGACCCTCGGGCAAGGGAGCATTGACATCGGTCTGGATGGCGCGCACGAACATTTCCATAATACCGACGCGCGGTTTGATCGACTTGACCTCGCCTTCTTCTTCGCCAGCTTTCTTCTTTGTGGAATAATCTCGGATCGAGCCAGGCGCAAGTCCCCTTTTGCGTTCCTTCTGATAACGCTCCATCGCTTCCATTTGGGCTTCCAAACCCACCCAATCATTCAGGTCGATCAGCAGTTTCGCCAGTTCGCCGTGTTCGTCGTTGGTGATCTTGCCGGTTGGCCGCACGACGCGCTCTTCGAACTCCACGACCAGTTCTTTGGTCTTTTCGTCGCGCCAGATGTGCATCACATCGACCAGGCCAAAAGTGGGACGCTGGCGCGGAGCCTTTTCCGACAATTCTACCGCTTCCTCAGAGGAAAACTCCGGGACAACTGCATCAGTTTCCGCAGCCACCGCCTTGGGCACATCCATCACCGGAAGCGACTGAGCAGCCGGCTCTTCTTCTGCTGGTTTTGTTTCTGGTTCTGTTTCCGGTTGTGGCTGCGGCTGTTCTGCCTGGGGAGGCGAAGCGGGAATTTGCGAAGCGGTCGTCCGCTGGGGAATCCACTCTGGGACAGGGACAGCAACCGGTTCTGGAGTCTGTCCGGTTACCGGTGGCTCGGGTTCCGGCAAATTATGCTTCGGCAAATTATGCTTCGGCAAATCATGCTCGGGAAGACCGGAATCGTGTTCCTCGATTACGCGTTCCGGCGCTTCTTCTTTTTCCACTTCCTCATCGTCTTCGGCATTGAGGAAACCGGAAAGCACCGGGAAAATATTGCCAACTAAAAAGCCGATCAGCAGAAAAGCAATCGCGATGATGATAAAAATGGCGATGTTCATAAACCGCTCCTTAACCTTCGATCAGAGAGTCAAAGTGCGCTTGGCAGTTTGGGCAAATATGTGTGCCGCGCTGTGCAATAATTATACGAGTGATTGGCGTCCCACACACCGGACAGGGTTCGCCAGTTTGCTGGTACACGTTGAAATGATTCTGGAAATCTCCACCACGATAGACCCAATCGATGCTGGCCCCGTTGCGGCGAATGCCTTCTTGCAGTACAGTGCGGATCCCCTTCAGCAGCGCCTCGGCCTGCACAGGAGACACTTCATCCGAGCGTGTGCGGGGATGCAGGTGCGCCAGGAACAAGGATTCATCCACGTAGATATTGCCCAGTCCGGCCAGGAAACTTTGGTCGAGCAGCAGCGCCTTGAGTTGACGCTTGCGACCGGCCAGCATCTCATGGAACTGCGCCGCGGTCAGGCTTTCATCCAACGGCTCCGGTCCCAGTTTTGCGAAGAGTTGCGCGGTATCTTCCAGCAGCCACACCCGCCCGAACTTGCGCGGATCGTTGAAATATAGTTTGACGCCGTCCTTGAAATGGATCACCAGGCGCGGGTGAGTGACTTCATCGGTTGGTTCTTTCGCCACAATGATGTCACCGCTCATGCGCAGGTGAATGACCAGCACATCTTCCGAAAGCTGGATGGCCAGATATTTTGCCCGGCGGCCAACATCTTCGACGATCTGCCCCTGGATGATCTGCTCAAACGTGCGCGCGTCCGGTTCAGCCAACGTGCGTTCCCAGAGCAGTTCCACGCGATCGATCTCTCGTCCAACAATCTCTATTGTTTCTTTGGCACCGGTTCGCAGCGCCCGGGCAATGGTTTCGACTTCTGGCAGTTCCGGCATAGGCTACTCGTTGAACATTTCTCCAACGCTGCGGCCTTCGTGCGCCCGCCGGATGACCTCACCCAGCAGCGGGGCAACGGACAATATCTTCAAGCGGTCACCCATCTTTTCCTGTGATTCGGCGAGAATTGGCACCGTATCTGTGGTGATAATCTCAGCGATCGGCGCACCCGCCAGCCGTTCCACGGCCGGGTCGGAAAAGACCGGGTGCACGAATACCAACCGTACGCTGTTGGCCCCATTGGCGATCAATAGATTGACCGCCTGGATAGCCGAACCTGCCGTATCGACCTCATCATCGACCAGGATCACGTCCATACCGCGCACATCACCAACCAGGGTCAGCGCTTCAGCGCAGGCGTCGTTGTTCAACCGCCGCTTCTCGATCAAAGCCAGCGGCACGCTCAATTTTTCGGCCAGGTTGCGGGCTTTCTTGGCAAAGCCCAGGTCAGTGGTCACCACCACCGGGTCTTTGATCTGCTCCCGGTTAGAATTCAAGTAACCGGTCAGGATGTGGAAAGCGGTCAGCACATCCCCAGGAATGGAGAAAAATCCCTGGATCTGCCCGGCATGCAGGTCGAGGGTCATATAACGATCTGCCCCGGCCACTTCGATCATATCGGTCACCAGGCGGGCCGAGATGGGCACGCGCGGCTGGTCTTTCTTATCCGAGCGGGCATAAGTCAGGTAAGGAACAACGGCGGTAATGCGCGCCGCCGAGTCCAGCCGCAGTGTCTGGAGCATAATCAATAATTCCATAAGATTGCGGTGCACCGGCCGGGAGGTAGTTTGAATCACATAAACGTCCGCCCCGCGGGCACTGTCGTGTAGTTTGACCAATAAGTTTTCATTAGGGAAATCAATAATATCGCGCCCACTCAAGGAAACACCTAGATGGCTGGCAACCTTCTGAGCCAATTCCGGGCAGGCGGTGCCCGCATACAATTTGATGTCCCCATACAAACCACTGGTTTCTCGCCTGGCTAACTGTGGCATTCGTCTCTCCTATAATCTAAACGGCTTAAGCCTGAGGCTCGTTCCATTCTGGGCGCAGTACGCTCATGATCAATACATCTAAATAAGCGCCATTTTTATATTGGGCCTGGCGCATTCGCCCTTCGTACACAAAACCAGCCTTTTCGTAAGTCCGAATGGCGCGCGGGTTGGTTTCATAGACCAGCAATTGAATGCGATTGAGGTTGAGGGTTTCAAAACCATGCTTGAGCAGCAACTGCATGGCCTCGGTGCCATAACCCTGATTCCAATACGGCTTTTCGCCGATCACGATACCAATTTCGGCAGAGCGGACGCGGCGATCGAAGCCAAAGAAACTACAATTACCGATCAAAGTCCAACCATCGCCTTCCGGCACCTCGATGCCAAAGATCTGCTCATCCGGGTGGCTCTGGCTTCTGTTCTCGAACCAGCGCTCCTCACTGACCAGCGACATTGGCAGGTAAACGGATAAATTCTCGCGCACTTCTGGATCATTGAACCAGCGCACAAAAGTAGGCAGATCGCTGCGTTCGATATGCCGGAAGCGAATTCGTTCTCCGTAGATCACTTGCTTTTTTCTCCTTGTAATAAAATTTCGACCGCCGCGTGAGGGGATATCTCCCGGGCGACTAGCTGCGCTAATACTGTATCATAAAACCCATTGGCGAGAGAATCCCTCCAACGGGCCATCATATTGGTTTGCAATAAGCTTTCCAATTCGACTGCCAGGCGGGCGCGTTCGCGGCGCTGCAAATCCCCACTCGCTTTCAAGTGAGCGCGATGGGCGGCGATGGTTTCCACCAGTTCAGGGATACCCTCACCCTCGGTTGCTATCGTGCGCTGAATAGTCGGGAGCCAGATTTGTGTTTCCTGGTTTTGAGGCTGTGCGCCATCCACTTCAAGCGCCGCACCATGATGCTGGAAAACACGCGGACCGGGATGCGCCAATTGCAGCATGTTGCGCAGGGCGCGCTCGGTCTGGTCTGCGCCAGGGCGGTCACATTTATTGATTACCAATACGTCGGCAATTTCCAGGATACCGGCCTTGATGGCCTGAATATCGTCCCCCAATCCCGGTGCCTCAACCACCAGCGTAGTGTGCGCCAGGCGGGCGATATCCACCTCGGCCTGTCCCGCGCCCACCGTTTCGATCAAGATGATCTCATAACCGGTCGCATCGAAAGCCTGCACCACCCCTGCGGTAGCCACCGCCAGACCGCCCAACGAACCGCGCGAAGCCATCGAGCGGATGAACACCCCGGGATCACCGGTCAGGTCACGCATGCGTATACGGTCGCCCATCACCGCCCCACCACTGAACGGGCTGGTCGGGTCGACGGCCACAATGGCGACTTTCTTCGGTTCGATTTCGTCAGTGGGATGGCGATATTGGTAGGCAATGCGGTTAACCAAGGAAGACTTCCCCGTGCCCGGCGCGCCAGTCACCCCGATCAGGTGGGCGTCCCCGGTGTGGGCAAACAGTTCCATCAGGGCTGCGCGGCCCTGAGAGGTGTCGTTTTCAATTTGTGTGAGTAGCCGGGCTAAGGTCAGGCGGTCGCCAGAGAGGAGGGACTGAACCAAGGTCATTTGCCGGAATGCTCCCTTCAGGCTTCCGGCTGCGTGGAGATGCTTGCCCGGATGTCGCTAGCGATTTTCTCCGTGGAAGAACCCGGGCCATACACCCCCGCGACGCCCATTTCCAGTAACTGCGGCACATCTTCATCCGGAACGATGCCCCCCAGGTAGACTTTTACGTCTTCCTGCCCGTTGGCCGCCAGCAATTCCATAACGCGCGGTACCAGCGCCATGTGCGCCCCAGACAGGATCGATAAACCGACGGCATGCACATCTTCTTGCAAGGCAGCCTCGGCGATCATTTCAGGGGTCTGGCGCAGGCCGGTATAGATCACTTCCATCCCGGCGTCGCGCAGCGCCCGGGCGATCACTTTGGCGCCGCGGTCGTGCCCATCCAGGCCGGGCTTGGCGACAAGCACCCGGATTTTTTCAGCTTGCATACTGCCTCCACTACCTTGATTTTAGGGTTTGCTTTCCTTCGCTGCAAATCATAGCTGCGGATCATATCCGTATGTGAGATTATACCGTATTCGCACCAGTATACAGGGGATAGATTACAGTATGCATCATATTTTGGCTGTAGGGGCACACGGATGGCAGCCCAAGCCTTAATCTCATTGTAAACAATTTTTGGCTCTTGACAAACTCTCGCATACTCGCTAAAATGTATTCAATCATTTAAAAAATTTTAAACGATAGAGAATTATAAAATGACTAAAAGGCTTCAAATTCAAGAAGAACTAATCATCGATGACCTGGAAGTTCTCAAAGTGATCAGCGACCCACTGCGGGTGCGCATCGTTGAACTGATCAGCGTGACCAACCGCAACGGCCAGTTGTGCACCGTCAAGCAGTTGGCCGAAAAGCTCGACATGCCCCCCACCAAGCTGTATTACCACATCAACCTGCTCGAAAAGCACGGCCTGATCGAGATCGCCGAAACCGAAGTGGTCTCCGGGATCGTCGAAAAGCGCTACCAGGTGGCGGCCTATCGCATGCGCGTTTCGGCCTCCATCATCGAAACGCACGATATCACCAAAGATGAACAGGTAGAACTGGCCCTGAATTCTGTCCAGGGTGTGATCGACAGCACAATGGACGACCTGCGCCAAAGCATTGCCTACCTGATCGCCCAGGATGAACAGGATAACCCTGTCGAACAGGTCGCTGTCCTCGTCAGCCGCGAAAACCTGCGCCTGACGCGCGCCCAGGCCGAGGAGTTGCAGGCCAAAATGGAAAAGCTGGTCGATGAATACAAAACGCTTGATCCCACCTCAGAGGAAGACCCGCTGATCTTCGGGCTGACAATTGCCCTCAATCCCAACTATCATCTAGGCCCAGATGAAAAAGGAGGCCGCCGAGTTAAATTGAGTTAGCGATCCGCCCCCTGATTTCATAACCATCCAGCTATATATCCATCAATCGTTTCCCGGCCGAACGCACCGCTTGGCTGGTCTGGTATTCCATTTCTTAATTGCAGGAGTAAAAATGAGTGCGCAAACAGAACCAGTTTCCCAACATAAAGAGTTTGGCGCGTTGGATGCGCTGAAAATCCCCGACTTCCGCAACTTGTGGCTAGGACAGTTGATCTCCAATCTGGGCGACAGCATGACCACCCTGGCCGTGATGCTGCTGATCAACGAACTGACCGGTTCCACTTCTGCCCTGGCGATTGCCCTGATCCTGACCACCATCCCGCAAATCACCTTTGGACTGGCCGCGGGCGTGTACGTCGACCGGCTGAACCGCAAGCGCATCATGATCGTTTCCGACCTGCTGCGCGGCTTGCTCGTGCTTGGTTTCATCCTCGTCGATTCAGCCGACAAGGTATGGGTCTTGTACGCGATCACCTTCCTACAGGCCTCCGTGGGCACCTTCTTCCTGCCCGCTCGCAGCGCCATCATCCCCAACATCGTTCCTAAAGAAGGACTGCTGGCCGCCAACTCAATCTCCCAAACCACGCGCGTGATCATGACCGTGATCGGCACCGGTGTGGCCGGTTTCCTGGTCGGGCTGCATGAATACTGGGTGGTCTTTACCATCGACGCAGTTACCTTCTTCATCTCCATGCTGCTGATCGTTTTGATCCACTACCAGCAACCGGCGCGCGATACGAGCGAGAAAGTCACGCCGCGCATGGTGATCCAGCAACTGGGCATTGGCCTAAAAGTGACCTTCGGTAACCGCATCCTGGCCGGGGCAATCATCGCCATCAGCATCACCATGCTGGGGCTGGGTATGGTCAACGTTTTATTGGTGCCTTTGCTGGTCAATGATTTGAACGTGCCAGAAACCTGGTTCGCGGCTGTGGAATTCGCCCAAACTGCTGCCATGATCCTCAGCGGCGCGTTGGTGGCCGGGCTGGCCTCGCGCTTCAAACCCACCTACATGCTTAGCGGCGCGCTGTTCGGACTGGGTGTTGGCGTCGGTTTACTCGCTGCTCCAACCAATGTCTGGCACGTGATGGCGATCCTGTTCGTGATCGGTTTCTTCGTCTCCCCAGCGAATGCCGCCATCCAGACCATCATCCAGATTGCCGTGCCGGACGAAGTGCGCGGCCGCAGCAGCGCGGTCAACGGTGCCCTGGTCTCCACCGCTTCCATCCTGGCAATGGCCGTGGCCGGTATCCTGGCGGATGCGATCGGCACACGCACTGTATTTATAGTTGGGGGTGTCTTTGTGAGTCTTTCGGGGGTTGTAGCCGGAATAATCTTCCGGGGGGTAGCAGCTCCAGAGGCACCTTTACCTAGCCCAGAGAACGTGTAATTATCGCGCTTCTCTGGATCAGGGCGGGCTGCGGTCCGCCCTTTTTATTCCTTCTTCCAAAATACCCACCAGTTTACTGAGGGGATGGCATAACGCTTTGCGCTTTGTCATGGGGAGAAGGAATATAGAAGCAATTCCGTGCCCGCAGGGACAAAATTCCAAAATACACCCCAGCTTACTGCGGGGATGGGAATTTTGAGGAATTGCCATTTATTTCCCTCCCCAGGCTCCTGTGTTATACTCTCGCCAACCTATTCGTTACCAAGTTTTTGAGGAGAGTAATAGAACGATGAAAGATTTTCTTGCGGTCGCCGACCATTCCCCCGAAGTATTACAAGGCCTGCTTAACCTGGCCGTCGAACTGAAACAGGAGCATCAAGCAGGTGGCAATAAGCCTGTGTTGAAAGATAAAACACTGGCAATGATCTTCCAAAAACCCAGCTTGCGTACCCGAGTTTCCTTCGACATGGCGATGCGTCATGTGGGCGGCGACGCCCTCTATCTCTCCCCCGCCGAGATCGGCCTGGGCAAGCGCGAATCGATTGCCGATGTGGCGCGTGTGGTTTCCGGCTACGTCGAAATTATCATGGCGCGCGTCTTCGCCCACGAACACGTCCTGGAACTGGCGAAGTGGGCCGATGTGCCGGTCATCAACGGCTTGAGCGATTACAACCACCCTTGCCAGGCGATGGCCGATGCGTTGACCATTTACGAAAACTTCGACCACCAGCTCAAAGGCCTGAACGTGACCTATGTCGGCGACGGCAACAACGTAGCCGTCTCGCTGCTGCACGTGTGCGCCAAACTGGGCATGAACTTCACCATCGCCAACCCGCTGGGCTATGATATCCCCGCCGAGGCCGTCTCTGAAGCCCGTAAATTCGCGGCCGAGAGCGGCAGCAACATCAACCTGCTGACCGACCCCGAGGAAGCCGTGCACTACGCCGACGTGATCTATACCGATACCTGGACGAGCATGGGCCAGGAGGAAGAAACCCAAAAGCGCGCCGCCGTCTTCCCGCCTTACCAGGTCAACGCCGAACTGGTCAGCAAGGCCAAGGATACGGTGATCGTAATGCACTGCCTGCCCGCCCATCGTGGCGAGGAGATCACCGACGAAGTTGCCGACGGGCCGCACTCGCGCCTGTTCCCGCAAGCCCACAACCGCCTGCACGCCCAGAAAGCCATCCTGGTCGAACTGCTGGGCTAACCACTACCTTCTTTAAAGCAGAGCCTCCCGGCAGCATACCGGGAGGTTTTTGATTCAAGCAAGCTTAGAATCACAAATCGAAATCATTTGGCCGCATAGCGCCCCGGTTCATCGAAAAAGGTGATATCGGCATACCCGGCGTAGATCTTACCGGAATGGGCCACACCCGCAGGGATGTAATAGCGGTCTCCCTTGATAAATGTATGCGCCTCTCCCTCGATCACCAGGTCGATGTGCCCTTCCAGGATGATGCCGACCTGGGCGGCATGGGCGTGTTCGGGCAGATCGACATCTTCTTCAAACTGCATGAAGATGATCTGGTGTGTGTCGGATTGGGATAGATAAGCCGTTACCCCTGCCAGCGGAATATCCGCTTCCGGCAAATTCCTGATCGGTTCTGGAAATATTTCTTTCATCATCTGTTACTCTCATTAAGCGATTTCATTGTTTGTTGGTTTTACCCTGGGTCAACTGCTTGAACGAAGTTTCTTTGGAGATATCGCCCAAAATCACGATGGTAGCAGGATTTTTTTCGATAGTTTGCAAGATGCGAAGTTGCAACAAACCGGGGTTCTTCTCCAAAAGGTTGGCGGTATTCGCCAGATTACGCAGCGCAGCACTTTCCCCGCGGGCGCGTTCGAGCGCGGCCAGGCCTTCCATCTTTGCGTTCACAACCTGGGCAAAGATGCGCTTCAACTCGCCGGGGAACATGATATCTTTAACCGCCACCGATTCCAGCAAAATGCCATAGGCGGACGCTTTGGTTTGCGTGCGTTCCAGCAGCGCTTCCCCGATCTCTGCGCGTTTGGTCAGGAATTCCTCGATTGGGGTCTCACCAACCAGATTGCGCAGGGCGACTTGCAACTCAGCATAGATCACCTGGGCATAATTTTCAACGGCTACGAAGGCGCGGTAAGGATCGTCAACTTTATACTGGCAAACCATGCTGACCTTGATCCCAACGTTATCAGCGCTCAATACCTCCTGGCCGGGAAGTGTGACCATCCGGGAGCGAATACCCACCTTCTGAATCGACATGGACCAATGCGAATACCTGTGCCGACCGGGACCTAACACGCGTTCGAATTTGCCATTCTTGAAAAGTAAGCCACGTTCGTATTCAAAAATAACGATATTCCTAATCCCCAAAGGGATGTAGAGCACAATGACAACAACGACGGCCAGCAGAATTAAATAGAATACTTCCATACATCACCTTCCTGAATGGTCTACCCCAAAGAGCTACCAGATATTTAGCGGAGGTCTTAACCTGCAAGGCTATCCATCTGTTCAACAAACATAGCCCTTTGGGGCAGAAGTGGTCGGGAGTTGAACCCGGGAACCCAAGGTGAGCGGCGATATGCAAAACCTTAAAAGAGATTCTTTCGAGGCTGCTGGCCACCTCACCCTTCCATACATAAATTTTACCATCTCGAACAGCCCCCTATTCAATCGGCGCTCACCCTAAAAAGAACGCTCAATAAGGCGGTTCCGGCAGGGCGAACTGTGCCTGGGTGGTGCGTTCGAGCTGCGCGTCTTTTTCTTTTTGAGGTACATGGTCTGTTTCCAGCCACGATCCCGCAAAGTCTGGATAGCAACGCTGGTGGATGTGCCGCGATAGATGCGCTTACCAAAGCGCCGCACCACATCCCAATCGATTTCGATCCCCAGCCCCGGCCCCTCGGGGATTTGAATACGCCCCTCCTCATCACGCGGAAATCCGCCTTTGATGAAGCGCGCCCAGTATTCCGGCTTCCAATGACCCTCCAGGGGATATTCCAGCAAGCTGCGTTCTTCAACCGGCAACACGCCCACCAGTTGCAAGGCCACCTCAAATCCCAACCCGGTCGTCCAGGTATGCGGGCTGTATTTGACCTTCTGGCTGGCGTCCGCTTCCCGGTTGCGCTTCTGGATTTCGCGGATCAGCCAATACACCACAGAGATGCCCCCGGCGTAGGTGCCCCCGGCCATCACCGCGTCGGGCTGGTAAACGTCCAGGCTGCCCATATCCAGCATGGCGAGGAAATCGCGCCAGGACGAGTTCAACTCTCCACCGGCAATTGGCGTGGTGGTATGACGGCGCAGTTCAGCCAGCCCTTCGAAATTGCCGCGGTTGAGCGGCTCTTCCAGCCATTTGACGTGATACGGCTCGATGCCCTGCGCAAAGGCAAGCGCCAGATCGAGGTTCCACTTCGGGGTTTCATCGACGATATCGACCGGCCAGCCCTGGTTGGCATCCACCATCAAGGCCATTTGCTCACCCAGCGCGTCGCGCCCGGCCCCTACGTAGTCCATCATCGGGGCAAGCTCGTTGCTCTTGACACGCAGCTTGATGCCCTGGTACCCAGCGTCGATTGCCCACTGGCAAATCTCACGCACCTTGGCCTGGTCGTG
>JAFGRA010000110.1 GCA_016935415.1 Anaerolineales bacterium | reverse complement strand
CCATACCAACCGAGCCGAACACCAGCCAACGGGCAAAAGGTGTCCACAAGCCCTTATCCTCACCGCTGATGTGACAGTGCAGGCAGGTGTCGCGCTCGACCGTGGTGGCCAATGCCGGATCGGGTTGGCCGGAACTTTCCACCGTCGTCCAGTCGGGTGTGCCGCCCGGCTCGGTGACCGCCTGGGCGTGGGTGGTGATGAAGATGCCAAAGGCGATGGCGACGACACCTACGACGGCCAGTACATAGCGAAAGAGTCGGCGCTGTTTTGGGTTCATATTTCACCTTTCCAGAAAATAGGAAAAACAGGGATGGGTAGTAAATTAAGCTTAGTGGAAATCCCCCGTGGCCGAAACAGTCGCAGACCTTAAATAACCTAGGGCGCGCGCCCTATTTTGGGAATTGACGATTTGTTTCCAACTTTATATTCGTTGGTTATTAACGGTCAATTCCTACGGTAAATGCGCTTGTGGCCTTTTGTCTTCTCGAAAATTCTTTTGCGCATTTACCAGGCTCAAGTGAGTGATTGTTGTAAGAAAAACAGGCAATGGTTTTAGTCCATTGCCTGTGAACTGTCTGATAGGTTTGATTAGGTGTCAGGCGCTTTTCGCGCGCCGGTTGTACAGCCAGACGCCCACGCCCGCGGTCAGAATGATCATCAAGATGCCTTCGATACCGGGGGAGAAGAAGGCGTCGAGACCAGCTTTGAACTGCACCAAGTTTTCGGTCAACAAGGTCAGCGCGACAGCGTTGACGATGGTATGCAGCAGCACAGCGGGCCAGACCGAGTTGGTGCGGATACGGATTTCGCCGTACAGGATCGAAGCGGCGATTGTACCCAGGAAGACGAGAGGCAGGAACACGGCCAGGGGCTGCGAGGTGTAACTTTGGTAAGTGGCCTGATCCAGCAAGCCGAGGTAATAGGGGATGTGCCAGCCGCCCCACACCAACCCAACCAGGACGTGGCCGATCATCGTATTGAATTTTAGGGAGTACATTTTGGAAGCCAGATAGCCGCGCCAGGCAAATTCCTCGAAGATGTTCTTAAAGAAATTTGTGACCAGGGCAGGGATCAATAATGGCAAGAAAAGTCCCAACATTCCATTGGCAAAGGTGAGCGCGCCGAATACGCGCCCCACCAGCAGCGTGATCCCGATCATCAACGGGTAGATCAGGATGCTGACGACATACCATATGCCATTGCCTTTGAAGTGAAAGCCGAGGCCGAAGTCTTCCCAGCCATCGCCAGCAAAGGCGCGCAGCAGCAGGGAGACGACCAGCGGGGCCGCCAGCCAGATCAGCATGCCCAGACCTTGTGCTTCAGGATTTTGATTCAGGGGGATGGCCAGCCAACCAATCAGGTTGATGGCGATAACGAAAATTACCAGGTTGCGGAGGGTCTTTTTAGCGTCCGTTTGTACAGCATTCATAACTCATTCCTCCTCGTGGAAATTGATCTTTGAAATTATGCTTGATGTTTGGCTTAGTACCCCTCACCCGGCGAGCACAACTCGCCGACCTCTCCCAGCGGGAGAGGTTTATACGCCTTTATCTGGTGAATTTAAAAGTGGGGTGAGTTGACAAACGAATGCCTGGTCTTGTTTCTCGGTGTCTGATTCCCTAATTACTGAGTGCCTCCCCCCTAAATCTCAATAATCTTCTTCTGAATGGCGTACTTGATCAGTTCGCCGCGGTCGTGCAGATCGAGCTTGGACATGAGGTTGGCGCGGTGGGCCTGCACGGTCTTGATCGAGATGCATAGGATTTCGCCGATCTCCTTGTTCGTATAGCCTTCGGCAATCAACTGCAAGACCTCGCGCTCGCGTGGTGTGAGGTCGTCTGCTTCGTATTCCGGGGGCTGGCCGCCCCAACGCAGATAATCCTCGATCACCAGGCGAGTGACGGCCGGGGAGAGCACGGCTTCGCCCTTGTGCACGCTGCGGATGGCGGCAATTAACTCGCTGGCAGCGGCGTATTTGAGCACGTAGCCCATCGCCCCGGCGGCCAACACCTGGCGGATATACTCTTCGTTGTCATGCATGGTCAGGATCAAAACTTTGGTTTCAGCGCAATCGCAGCGGATCTGGCGGGCGGCTTCCAGGCCGTTGAGCAGCGGCATGGCGATGTCCATCAGCACCACGTCGGGGCGCAGGTCTTTCGCCAAGCGTACGGCGGCGCGCCCGTCTTCGGCTTCGCCGACCACGACGAGGTCGGTTTCCTCTTCCAACAGGGAACGGATGCCTTCCCGCAAGATGGTATGGTCGTCGGCGAGCACGATGCGAATTTTATCCGGCATAGGATTCCACCTCGGGTTTCAAAGGGATTTGCACTTCTAAGCAGGTGCCTTTTCCCGGCGATGAGCTGAAGGTTACGCAACCGCCTACCAACTCAGCCCGTTCCTGGATACCCAACAAACCCAGACGGCTTTCGGGAGCCGAAGTGGGGGAGACGGCCGCCAGGTCGAAACCACGCCCGTTATCCTGGATGCGCAGCACCACGCAGCCATTTGTCTGGTCGAGGGCAAT
>JAFGRA010000109.1 GCA_016935415.1 Anaerolineales bacterium | reverse complement strand
GCATGGGGCACGTGCACCTGCACGTGCGGGATGTCGAAGAAGCCATCGATTTTTATCATGGTGTGTTGGGCTTCGACTTGATGGGCCATGCCAAAACCATGCGGGCGGCATTCGTCTCCGCCGGTGGGTATCACCATCACATTGGCTTGAATACCTGGCAGGGCGAAGGTGCCCCGCCCCCACCCGCCGATGCGCTTGGTTTGCGCCACTTCACCGTGCTGCTGCCCAACCAGACTGCTCTGGATGAAGTGCTCGAACGGGTCGAGGCGGCTGGCCTTTCTACTACCCAGTGGGAGAATGGATTGCTGCTGCACGACCCCTCGCAGAATGGGATATTACTTGCTGTTAAGTCCTGAAAAAAATCAGCAACAAAAAGCTCCGAGCCATGTGGCTCGGAGCTCTAGCTTTAAAGGGAGAACGTTCTGAATTTGACTGTAGCAGATCGATGTTCAGCGCACGTTGGTGCCTGGAACCTCGCCTTCGACCGCATCGTCCCAGAGGTATTCGACCACTTCAGCGCGCAGCTGCGGATTATCCGAGAGGTAGCCGTGTTTTTCGGGCGGAATCAGGTCGGCGATTTCACGCATCATGTTGTCACCAATTTCGTCCAATTGCTTTCGGCGCAAACGGCCGCGGCCTTTTACGCGGAAAGGGCCAATCGGTTTGCCAATGCGGATGCGGGCCTTGCCGCGCCGGAATTTACCTAGGTTATCGAAGACCTCATCCATGCCGATCAGGCCGATGGGCAGGATCTTGGCGCCGGTGCGGGCGGCCAGGAAAGCCGGGCCGGGGCGTGGGGGACGCAGCATTCGTCCGTGGCTGCCACCTTCGGGGAAGATCGCTACTACACCCTTATTCTTGAGAACTTTTTCGGCCTCTTTCAGCGCAAAGCGGGAGCCTGTGCCGCGGTATACCGGTAAGTAGCCCCACAGGCGCGGCAGGAAAGCCAGGAAGGGCGGCGCGTTGGCGAAGGCGGCCCCGCCGATGAATTCGACCGGATAGGGAGCAGCGCTGATAAAGGCCGCGATGTCGACCATGCTGAAATGGTTGCCGACCATTAGTAGTGGCCCTTCCTTGGGGAAGTTTTCCAGCCCCTCGATCTTCAGGTCGGCCAATAGCCAGAGCAGCAAGCGGGCCAGCGATTGCATGAACTGCCGCAGGGGGCGGCGCTTTTGCAATATTTCAACGGGGACTTCTTCTGCAGGGATCATGGTTTGTTCTCCTGTGCACGGATAAATTGGTCACCTGGTCCGATTGCTTTAATGATATGTCGGACAGTTTCGAACAAAAACACCGCGCCTAAAATCTAACGCGGTGTTTTTGTTTGTATTTATCATGGGGCAGTCCTAGAAAGCGAAGAAAATTTTCGCCAGTGAAAGAATACCTTGCTTCCAGGGCACCCGGTGAGTGACGCCGCCTTTGGCCTTGTCTGCCTTGAGCTTGTCGATGTTTTCCAGGTACCAATTATAGTTGCGCAGTAAGGCGTCGGCGTTCGAGTACTTGGGCTTGTAGCCCAGCACCTTTTCGGCTTTCTCAATCGAGACGAAGGATTCTTCCGGCATGGTCTCGTAGATCCATTTGTAGATCGGCGAGAGGCCCAGGGCGTCAATGATGCGCAGGATGAAGATGGCCGGTCCGGCGGGCAGCGGAATGACGCGTTTGCCGTGCCCAGCGGCGTCCAGCACAGCCCCGAAATCGGTCTTGGGAGTGCCGTATTCTTTGGCGCCAACGTTGAAGACATCATTGACGGTGTCTTTGGGCAGCGTGGCGCAGGCGTAGATCACGTCGCACAGATCTTCGACGTCCAGGTACTGGTACAGGTTGTCACCGGTGCCCAGCCAGGGGAAGTTGAGGCCTTCGGTGGCCCATTCGTAGAACATGGCGAAGATGCCCAGGCGTTCCGGCCCAATGAAAGACTTGGGGCGCAGGATCGAGACGCACATGCCCTGATCGCGGAGCTCGGCGCAAATCTCCTCGGCTTTAACCTTGGACTCGCCGTAAGGGCCAACGCCTCGCTTGGGGTCGGTTTCGTAGAGCGGGTGGTGGTCGGGAATGCCGTAGACGGCGGTGGTGGAAATGTGGATGACGCGCGCGACGTTGTGGTTGAGGGCTTCTTCCATCACAATGCGGGTACCGTCGATGTCGGTCGAGTAGATTTCTTCGGGGGGATAGAGCGGCAGGGCGGCGGCGCAGTGCACGATGACATCGGCACCTTTTATGGACTCGATCACGTCGTCGCGGTTGCGGATGTCACCCTGGATGCTGGTGATCTGGTCTTTACAATCTTCGTAATCGAATTCTACCAGGTCGATGTTGGTGACGGTGTGACCGTGGGCCAGTAGATAACGGATCAAATTAATGCCCAGAAAACCCGATCCGCCCGTGACCATGAAGTGTTTGGGTTTTCCGGCTGCTGTTTCAGACATGTAACGTACTCCTAGTTATTCGTGCCGGTTGGCACGTTTTTTATGGATATGATTTCAATGATTTGCCAGCCCATATTTTACTGCAAAAATCAAGCTTGTTTGATGAGAGCGGATGGGGTTGCAAAAATGAAAGATGTTGGACGGGGGCATGGGCGCCGGGGAGGAAGGGTGAAATTACAAATGAGAAATTGCAGTGAGTGGGTGCAAGATGCAGAGGAGCAAAAGATTTGGGGAAGGCTTACCACAGAGGGCGCAGAGGATCGCAGAGATTTTTTGTTTGCCTTTTGTCACAGTTGATGTGGTTAAAAATCTTAGCATCAAAGCCGGAATGTTATCCTGGTTACTGTTCACTCGTTACTGTATACTCAACACTGCCTACTGTTTACTGCATATTAACCAAATCGTACTTGACAGCGTGCCTTTTTCGCGGATAATAAGAAGACAATATAGTAAGAAACTGGCAATGACAGAGGAAAGTAGACCTGTGAACGCTGACAGGGAGGCTGGGGCAGAGACTGAAACCCCGGCCAAGTAGAAACCGGTCGAAGTTCCCTCTCGAGCTGCCCAGGGGAACGGCAATCCATTTTTTGGATTGCTCAGTAGTCTGGGACGCAGCCCCTGCGTTAACCGGGGAGCCAATCGTCGGTCAGATGACACGGCCGTTGGTATAAAGTGGGCGGTGCGGAAGCACTGCCAATTTGGGTGGTACCGCGGGAAATCGATCCCGTCCCTTGGCGGACGGGATTTTTTTGTTTCTCTGAGGTATTGCCCGAGAAACGAATTATTGATTAGGAGCAGTGTATGTTAGAAAAACTCGAATCGATCCAAACCGAAGCCCTGGAAGCGCTGGCGAGTGTTTCCGACGAAGACAGCCTGCAAGCCTGGAAGGTAGCCCACATCGGGCGCAGTTCACCGGTGATGGATGTCTTCAAGTCGATGGGTTCGCTCAGCAAGGAAGAACGCCCGGTAGTCGGCCAGCAGGCCAACCAGGTCAAGCAGGCGCTGGAAGCAGCTTTCGAAGAAAAGGCCGAGATGCTCAAGCAAGCTGCTATCCAGAGTTCATTGGAAGGCGAACGCCTGGATATCACCATGCCAGGGCGCACGCAGGTGCGCGGCCGTTTGCATCCGGTCACCCAGACCATCCGGCAGATTTCGGATATATTCGCCGAGATGGGTTTCCAGGTGTATCGCTCGCGCGAGGTGGAGACGGATGAGATGAACTTCCAATTGCTCAACTTCCCGCCGCATCACCCAGCGCGTGATATGCAGGACACCTTCTTCACCACTCAAGAAGGCATCATCATGCGCACACACACTTCCCCCGGGCAGGTGCGGGCGATGCGCGAGTATGCCGCCGAGAACCCGAAATCCCCGCCGCCGGTACGCGTGATCCTTCCGGGTATGTGCTATCGCTATGAGCAGGTCACGGCGCGCGCCGAAATGCAATTCACGCAGATCGAAGGCTTAGCTGTAGGGCACAATATCACCTTCGGCGATTTGAAGGGCACATTGTCTGATTTCGCTCGCCGTATGTTCGGCCAGAACGTGCGCACGCGTTTTCGCGCTTCATATTTCCCGTTCACTGAGCCAAGCGCCGAGATGGACGTCGAGTGTTTCGTGTGTGGTGGTGAAGGTTGCCCGGTGTGCAAACAGACCGGCTGGCTGGAAATCCTGGGCAGCGGTATGGTGCACCCCACGGTACTACGCAACGGCGGCTACGATCCCGAGAAATATACCGGTTTCGCTTTTGGGATGGGGCCGGAGCGCATTACGATGCTGAAATACCGCATCGAGGACATCCGCAATTTCTGGCGCAATGATATGCGTTTCCTGGAACAATTTTAGTGGCAAGCGCTAAGTAACATAACGAATTAACCATATTTGGAGCATACCTATGCGAGTACCATTATCCTGGATAAAAGATTACGTGGATATCGACGATATCCCGATTGAAGAACTGGCCCACACTATCACAATGGCAGGCCTGGAAGTGGAAGAAATCCAATACGTGGGTTACCCCAAACCGCACGGCAAAACCGAAGGGCGTTCGGGAGGACACCTGCGCGAAGAAACCAAGACTACCGGCATTTCCTGGGACCGCGACAAGATCGTGGTCGGGGCCGTGCTGGAAGTTATGCCGCATCCCAACGCTGACCGGCTGGTGCTCTGTCGCCTGGACGACGGCACGCAGGAACAAACCGTGCTGACCGGCGCGCCTAACCTTTATGAATACAAAGGCAAAGGCCCGTTTGAGAAGCCGCTCAAGGTAGCCTACGCCAAAGAGGGCGCTGAGATTTATGATGGGCACGCTGACGATTTGAAACTGGTTACGCTCAAACGCGCCAAGATCCGTGGTGTGGAGTCTTATTCTATGGCCTGCTCGGAGAAAGAGTTGGGTATCTCTGAAGCACACGAAGGTATCATCATCCTGGATGACGATGCCCCGGTCGGGACTCCACTGGCCGATTACCTCGGCACCGTGGTCTTCGATATCGCCATCACGCCTAACATCGCCCGCAACGCCAACGTGCTGGGGATTGCGCGTGAAATCGCCGCGCTCTACAATCGCGAGTTGAAGAAACCCAACTTCGATTTCGTGGCCGAAGGCGAGTCGATCGAAGGGCAAGTGTCGATTGAGATCACCAATCCGGAAATCAACCCACGCTTCGTGTTCGGCCTGATCAAAGACATCGCGATCAAGCCCAGCCCGTATTGGGTGCAGATGCGTCTGCGGCTGGCCGGAGTGCGCCCGATCAATAACATCGTTGATGCCACCAACTACGCCATGCTGGACATTGGCGAGCCGCTGCACGCCTTCGATTACGATATTCTGGTGGAACGCGCCGGTGGCAAAGCGCCCACGATCATCACGCGTGCGGCGACGCAGGGCGAAAAACTCACCACGTTGGATGGCGAAGAGCGCACATTAGATGACTTCACCGTGCTGGTGACCGATACGGCCGGGCCGTTGGCGCTGGCTGGATTGATGGGCGGTCTGGAAAGTGAAGTTACCGACACGACCCGAAATGTACTACTCGAAGGCGCTACCTGGAATTACGTCAACACGCGCCAGACGCAGAGCGCCCAGAAACTCAACTCGGAAGCGGCTTACCGTTTCGCCCGCGGTGTACATCCTGAAGTCGCCCCGCGCGGCGTCAAGCGCGGCCTGGAATTCATGCGTCAATGGTCGGGTGGCGTGGTTTGCAAGGGGTTGGTCGACGAGTACCCGCTGCATAACCAGGACCCTAGTGTGACCG
>JAFGRA010000108.1 GCA_016935415.1 Anaerolineales bacterium | reverse complement strand
GATAACGATACCAGTGACCGGCATCATCGAGTGGGATCAGAAACAAGTTATCGGTGAACAGTGTTTCCAAAAGCGCGTGGTCGTCTGTGCGCCCGGTGACGGCATTGCACAAATCACCGTTCAAGCGCTCCAGGATGGCGGTTTGCAGCAGGAATAGGCGCACATCCTCCGGCTGCTGGTTGAGAACTTCCTCGGTCAGATAGCTCAAGATGAAGCGGTGGCTGCCGCTCAGGTCGGCGATAAATTCAGCAGCGGTAGTTTGTGTTGCGTTAGGCTGGCGGGCCAGCGCCGCTCCCAAGGCAATCGCAGCCAACTGTAAACCGGCGATCCAGCCTTCGGTACGCGCTTCCAGGGCGGCCACATCGGCCGCGGACAGCGCCAGCCCCATTACCGCATTCAAGAACTGCCCGGCTTCCTGATCGGAAAAACGCAAATCCCCCGCCCGGATCTCAGTGAGCTGGTTGCTGGCCCGCAGGCGCGCTAGCGGAAGCAGCGGGTCCTCGCGGGTCAACAAGACCAGATGTAGCGCCTCAGGCAGATTTACGACCAGCGTTTCCAAAACCTGCAAAATGAAACTGTCCTGAATAACCTGCAAGTCGTCCAGCACCAGCAGGAAACGGCCCTCTAGCACCAGGATTTCATTGACCAGGGCGGTGCTGATCACCTCACCGGGCGGGAGTTGTCCGGCGCGCAAGACGCCTTCGATCTCACTCCCCAGGCCGGGATGCACCTGCTGTAAAGCCGCGATCAGATAGCTAAAGAAGCGCCCCGGCTCATCATCCGCTGCGTCCAAGGAAAGCCAGGTGACTGGCAAATCCAGGGTATCCACCCAGGCGCTGATGCAAGCCGTCTTGCCAAATCCGGCCGGGGCGGAGACAAGCGTGATCCCCCGCCCAGCTTCCAGGCCATCATCCAGGCGTTGGGTGAGTTGCGGGCGCGGCACGCGTTTGAGAGGTAAGGGGGGGCGACGTAATTTTGTGGCCAGCAATCCAGGTTTCACGGCATTTCTCGTTTCAGATTCGAATTCTCAAAACATATTATATCCGCGATCAAAGGGAGAATATGATTGCAGATGAAAAATATTGTAGATTTTCTCTTGTGAAGGTAAATTTCTGAAAGGGTTATTCCTAGATCACCCAATAAGGAATTGCACTGAGTGGGGCGTAGACCAGTAAATCCCAGAATACATGCAGCAGCAGCGGCCCCACCAAACTGTCCGACCATTCCATCCAATACGAAGCCAGAATGTTATGCAACACACCCAGAAAGAACAATTCCAGGTGCAGGCCAATCGGGAATCCTTCCCACATGTGTACCACGTTCTTGAACAAGGCCAGCGCCACCACTGCCAAGATCACCCGCCGCCAGCGGGGATGATGCGCGGCCAGACGGTTCTGCAGATAACCGCGAAAGAAGACTTCCTCAGCGGTTGCCACCGCCAGGATTGCGAATAATGCCGGGTAAGAGCCGCCAAACCCCAACGGAATCCATTCGCCGCGCGTCAGGTAATTGTATAGGCTGAAGTAACCCCAACCGAAGAACGCTAACGCGGCGGCGATGATCGTATACCGCGGCCATTTATCTTTGGTCAGCTTGAAATCTTTCCAGCCCCACTGGTTGCGCTTGCGCACGATTCCCCAATAGAACGCCACCACCAATAAGATCACAAAACTAAGCAGTTGCAGCGGCAGGTAGCGCGTGTAATACAGGCTGGTGAACGAATACAATCCCCCCACGACCAGGAAAGGCTCGAAGCGAGAGTCGAATAAATAGACGGTGATTCTCGGCAATGAAGTTTGCATGAATATCGATAAGTTGTTGAAGCGAGGCTATCCTTCGGAGGTTAGAAAAAGCCGTTCCAACTGGTCAGCAGGCAAGAATCTGGTCAGCGCAGTTACCGCGGCGGTAGCTGCCAGCATGATCGGCAGCAGCAGGGTGCCGTAGCACTCCGGCGGTGGAGCCTCTGGGTCAAGCTCCGGGGTTGGGGCAGCCGCCCTTTCCGAAACCTGCTCGAGCACAGCAACTATATCGCTAAACACGTTTCCAATCTCTGGGCCAAGTACAGCCAGAATCACGATGACTACAATAGCAACAAGCGCGAGAATGAGCGCGTATTCCACTAACCCCTGCCCCCTGAAGCGCTGGGATTTCAGCTTCACGGTTACTCCTCTATGATGTCAAACAATGAGCAATGGTTTTACGTTGAATGAAACAGCCTACGATCAAAATATCTGGAACTTAATTTTATCATCAGTTAATTTTCATGGATAAAATTCAAAAAAATTTCTAAGAAATTAGACGTTATGCACTCCGCGCCCCAAGCTGCCACAATCTGCGGGCGATCAGTACATACCAGGTCACGCGGAATAAGGCAGAAAGCGAGGGCAGCAAAGGCAGCCACGGCGGGTTGAAAGGCCACACCAAGAACATGATCGCCATCAAACTGTTGGCCCCAAGTCCGGTATAGGCGGTTGCCTTGTTGAAAACATCACTGCGCAGCATTATGATAGAGAAGATCAATCCGGCCAACACCACAAACAGCAACCCGATATACTGGCCGGTACCGCCTTCATTCATCGCCAGCAGCGCCTCTCCGGCAGCCCGCAAGGCGTAGCGCTGTCCCTCGTCGCCGGCAGCGGCATATTTATTACTGAGCGCGAGCATAGCAAAGGCCTGATTCGAAGCCAGATAACTGGCAATGCCTACCAGGCCAAGCGCCGCAGCTACCGTGACCCAACTACGATTAGCGCACCGCAAAGCGGCATACACCCCCAGGAAGATCATCCCTACCAGCGTGTAATTGACTAGATCGACCAGGTTCAACAAGATCAAACCAACTAACGGCGTAGTTTGCAGCACCGTAAACCAATCCCCCGCACTGACCGGCCATTCGGCCAGGCCCGCCGTAATCACACCGGTGCTCCAAAGCAGCGAGAATTCTGCCGCAAAGTAGCGCCTAAAGAAAAGCACAGCGACAATCGCTGCCACCGCGCCAATCCGGTAGAGGCGTTTCCAGGAACCGCCTGCCTGTTGAACAGCTTCGAATTGATCGTTCATTTTTTACTTCCCTCTATATATAATTTGCCTACTTACACAATTGCCTTACCGGCATATGTCAGCAATGTCTGGTGCGCTGACTACACGCAGATCATCCCCACCGGTTAAGATCACCGCGGCGGCCTTCAGCAAGCCACCCTCCCGGCAGCCAATCACGATCGCATCCGTCTTATAGGGAAAGGATAACGCTGCATCAGCAACCGGCAGCACCACATTCCACGGGTCAGGGCCAATCAGGTAGAAACCCACCCGGTCGTAATCCTGAACGGCGTCTTTCGCCAGGTCACTGACCGGATCACCGCGCCCGGCTGCGAAGTAGCGCGGGTAGAGCGCCCGTCCGGCGTAGGCGACCGTATCCGCTTCGGCCAGCAAGTCGCGCACAGCCTCGGTATCCCCACCGGAGGCAACAAGTAGTTCGGTCACTTCCGCAGTCGTGGGGTTAGTGTAACGCTGCGGTACTAATGCCGCAGCCAGCAGCAGCGAAGACCCGGCCAGCAAGATCAACGCTCCCACCAGGACGATCCGCCGCCAGTCCAGCGGGCGGGCGGATGCTTCCGCTGGAACAGACATCGCAGCCGATGTGCGCCAACCCAACACCGCCGCACCCCAGGTCAGCACCTGGCCGATGCCCAGCGCGTAATAGAAGATCAGCACCCAATCGGTGGGGAGATTGTAGCGCCAGCCGGAGACGCGCGCTGCCGCCAGGTTGAGCGTAAAACCCAACAAAATGAACAATGGCAATAGCCCTGCCCAACGCTGCCGCTGCCAGGCTGCGGCCAGTCCTACGGCGATCAGCAGCAGGTTAACGGTCACCGGCAGGTACGATTCGGGCGCAAAATGCCCATCCCAACGCGGCCAGTAAGGCAGCGTGCGCACGTAGGTTTCGCGTTCGTAGAGCTGCAAGCTAGACGGCAGGCTCATGCCATCGACCAGCAGGTTGCGAGCGTAGTTATCGATCACGAACTCGGCCACGTAAAGCGGGTCTTCGCGAGTCACACTGCGGATATAAGCCATGTTGCGGGTAATATAGTCACCCTCGGTCTCACCGGGCAAGAAACCGGGGTCTTCATAATCATTATTTGGGGAATAGCGCGCGGCCACAAAAGGCGTTGCTGTGGAATGCTCCAAAATTAAGTGCCCCGTGTAGACGTAGTTGCGCGCCACCCAGGGCGTAACCGCCAGCAGCACCCCTGCCAGAAAAAACCCACCGCTGACCAGGCCTCGCCGCCATTCGCCCCAGCGCGCCAAAACGATCACCACCAGCAGCACCGGCAGCAAGGTCAGGGTTTGCGAGCGCGTGATCATCAGTAGGCCAAGCACGCCGCCACCCAATAACGGCAAGCCGCGCCGTTCTGCTGGTTTTTTCAGCCAGGCGATCAGTACCAGCGCCAGCAGCGCCAATCCCAGGGCAACCGGGTATTCGGCCATCAGCAGTTTGACGTGGCTGATGTTGAGCACATCCGACAACTGCAAAGCGTTGACCTCGCGCAGGATCAGTACCCCAGAGACAAGCATACCGGCCAGACGGCTGTGCAGCCTGGCCCCCAGCAGGTAGACCAACGCCGGGAATAAGGCCATCACCACGACCTGCCAGCGCACGATGGCGGCGTAGTTCGAGCCGGTCAGGGCGTGCAGCCCGGCCAGAAAGAGCGTGTAAAGCGGCTTGCGAGTGACGCGGATACTGCCGAAGCGAAAGCCTTCCCCGATCAGCACATTCTGGGCGATCACGTCATGGTTGAAGGCATCCGAGAGCGGGTAGAATTCCTGGTTGGGCGGTCCCGGCGCGGCAGCGTAATAATTGGGGGTCTCGGGCTGCGCCAGCCACAAACCGGCCGCCAGCACCCACACAAATGCGAACAGCGCCACATCCACCCAGTTAGCTTTCTCCCAGCCGCGCCAGACCAGCAGCACGGTCACGGCCAGGGCCAGCAGCACGGAAAGCGCCACCTGTCCAACCAATACCGGCGCGCCGGGGGCGTTCCATTCCGTGCGGTCGAAGCCGCGCCCCAAGCCGGTCAGGGCACTGATAAGCAGTAAGAGCAGCAACCCAACGAACACCAACCCGGCCGCGCGCAGTGTGGGGGTTTCAAGATTAAGGGTAACAAGCTGCACGCCAAAGCGCAGCGCGAACGTCAAGATAATGCTGAATGCGGCCAAAAAGGTTAATGCGAAGAAGAACGGTTTCAGGCGCAGGGAGTAGAGCGCATAGTTCCCTAACAACTCGATAGCGCGCTCCTCCGGCAAGAAAAAAGCTGCCCATCCCGCCAGGAACAACCCCAGCGTGACAAGCAGCACGATTGCAAAAGTGATTGAGTTGCCCAGCCACCTTGCCAGGTTTCCCGCCAGTGTCTCCCCCCAGGTCTGGTTGCGCCAGGCCCGCCAGGCAAGCCTGCCGAACAACAGCAACCCCAGCAGCAGTGCCCCCGCCATCAGCCAGCGCGAGCGCGAGAGGCCCAGCAGCCAGGCATTCTTGGGGTCGGCGGGCTGTGCCAGCAGCATGACCAACGCCGCCAGCAAGGCAAAGGTGCTGGCGCTCAGATGCAGGCGTAGAAGGGTACGGTTGCTTGCCATCCTAATTCAATCGACGATCTTATAGTTTGCGACGCGCTGTTCCAGTTTTTGCCAGATGGTTTTAGTCTCTTCTCCGGCCGCCAGGTGCTCGGCGATGAAGTGTCCCATATCGGTGCAGTGGTCAGAGTTATTGTAATTATACATGCCAATGCGCCCGGTAGTCAGCAAGTTTTCGACTTGTTGAAGCTTATCGCTTACGGTCTGTATCTTCTCGGCGTAGGCCAGATCGTAGCGCGGGTAGAAGTTGCGCCGTCGGATCACAAATTGACCTTCGACCTCGTCCGCAGAAATGAAACCGGCCTTAACCAAACCATCGATCACCTGCTGTGCCAGTTCGTCGTCGCTGGCACCCCAAAGATCGCTATCCTCGGTAGTGGTGAAATCGGCCGTGATCGCCGTATGGCCTTCCGGGCCAAGTTCGGGATTCATCTGCTTTTGCTCGAAGATACGGCTGAACACCAGCTCGCGCTCTGGGAAGAAGACCCACTGGTCTTCCAGCACCAGGTCGCGCTTGACAAACACGTACACCAAGATCAGGTGGCGGAACTGCAAACCCTGGGCAGCCTGTTTAAAGGTGGCATCTTCCCCACCAAAGACCAGTTTACCGACCAACGGCAGCGGGATCGAAGAAACCACGTAATCGCTGGAGAAGCTCTGCTTGTTGCCATCGATCTCGGCTTCCACAGCTTCGACGCGCAATCCTTCGGGGGCCAGCTTGAAGCCGGTCACATCCACATCCGTAAGGATCTGGCCGCCATGCTTTTCGATCTCTTCGACCATGGCCTGCGGGAAATCGCCGAACCCGGCGCGCGGGTAGTAGAAGAATTCGGCGTTGGTCTCGGCGGTCTCTTTCTTGAGGCCCAGCAGCTTGAGCGCCACTTCCAACCCACCGGAAGCAGGCACACGCGTGCGCGCCATCTCGGGGTGCAGCGTAGCCGGGTCGCCCCACACCTTGTCCGCCAACGGCTCGAAGACCAACTCGTAGGTCGGGCGGCCGAAACGCCGGATGATGTATTCCTCGTAGGAACCCGGTTCACTTTTGTCGAAAAAGCCCTTCAATAATTCGATGCCGTAGCCGAAGCCTAATTTTAGGAAAATGACCGGGCCGAGCACCTTGGCGATATTGCCCAATTTGAGCGGGTAATCGACCAGGTGGCCGCGCAGATACAGGCGGTTTTGCTTGGGGACGGTCAGCAGGCGGTCGCCCATCAGGCCGGTGATCTCGTCCAGCACACCGGGAATCACGGAATACAGTTTGTGAGCGCCGTAGTCCAGCGTGAAGCCGTTCTGCTCAAAGCTGGCACACAGCCCACCGATCACGGGTGCTTTTTCCAGCACGGTTACCGCGTATTTACCGGTGCGTGCCAGGAAATAGCCCGCCGCCAAGCCACCGATCCCACCTCCCAGGACAACAACGTTTTCTTTTTTGTTCATTGATTCTCCAAATTATAGGCGCTCAACAATCAGACACCCAGTAACCGGGCACCTAGTAATCAGGTTCGAAAAGTGAGAATTCCTAATTACTTGGCAACTAAGTGCCTGATTACTTTTTCTCTGCCAATACCAAGGTTTGTCCCATAGTGTAGGGGATTTGCAGATGATCGATGTGCAATGCCTTGGCGATCTTACCGCCCAGGCGCGCCAGCCCACCCACGTAAGCTTCCGCCCGGAAGAAGATGTAACCCAATTCCAGGGTCTGCCAGTGCGGGCGGTGCTTGAACATCTGGAAGCCGGTCTTTTCCAGCATGGCGCCCAGTGTTTTGGGGGTGAAATAATACAGGTGGATGGAAAGCAGGAAAACATAATTACGCCCCATTAACTTGGTCACCAGCGCGTCCATATCGGGCACATTGGTCAGCAGCAAACCGCCCGGCTTGAGTACACGCTTGCATTCTTCCAGCACTTTGGTCGGGTCGGGGGTGTGCTCGAGCACATCCCACAAGGTAACCACGTCGAAGGAAGCATCTTCCAGTTCCATATCGAAGATCGTGCCGGGCACGATATCCAGGCCGTAATGCTCGCCGCCCCATTCACACATCCAACGGTTGGGTTCGCAGCCCGCCACTTCCCAGCCGGCGCGCTGTGCCACCGCCAGGAAGGAACCGGCCGCCGTGCCAATGTCCAGGATACGGCCTTTGCCCGGTTTGTACTTTTCGATCATCTTGAGCGACTTGGCAAATGTGCGTTCGCGGCCCTCCACCTGAGAGACGAAGTTGGGGTCTTCGCCTTCGCTGTACCCCTCGACGACCACCCCGGCGCGCAGGCGCGGGTTGAGGTACATCAAATCACACTGGTTGCAGCGCACCAGTTGGTCGAGCAGGATCTCATCACCAGACGAGCGGAAGGTCTCCATGATCTCGTCCGGGCGGGCGTCCTCGTAGCGCGGTTCGTAGACGACCTCGTAATCATCCGCGCCGCACAGGTTGCACGGCACGGTTTCCAGCAGTTGTTTGTATTTCTCTACATTTTCAGTCATTGGGGTTTCTTATTCCTCTGCATGATTTGTTTCATTTCTTGGAAGCGCGTGTTGACCGCGTTCAGGATCAGGCCAACGGCAAACGAAATCCCGCCCAGCGGCACCAGCAGCAAGATCAGCCCGGTCAGCAAGGACTCGGAAAAGACCGTCACGGACAGGTAATTCAAGATACGCAGCACCGCTGCCACGGCCGCTGCCAGCCAGCACAAGGCGCTAACCAGCCCGAATACGATCAGCGGACGGTGGTCGCGCAGCAGAATCGCGGCAGTGAGCATAATGCGGTAACCATCCGACCAGGTACGCAGCTTGGATTCACTGCCCTGCGGGCGGCTGCGATATGAAACGGGCAATTCTATCACAGCCAGGCCCGCTTCTAAAGCCTGTAAGGTCATTTCGGTCTCGATCTCAAAGCCACCGGTCAGCACGGGTACACTTTCCAGGAAACGCGGCCCGAAGACCCGGTAGCCAGACAGGATATCAAGATAGGTGGTGCCAAACATTCGGTTGATCGTGCCCACGATCAGGCGGTTGCCGAACTGGTGCAGGCGCACCATCGACGCGTCTGAGGCGGCCTGCAAACGGTTGCCGACCACCATATCGGCTTCACCGTTCAGCACCGGCTCCAGCAGCTTGGGCGCATCTTCGGCGAAATAGGTGTCGTCACCGTCGACCATAATCAGGGCATCGGCATACAGACGCTCGAAGATCATCTGGCACACATAGCCTTTACCCTGCTTGGGCACACGCTGCACGTACGCCCCAGCGTCGCGCGCCAGCTTGGCGCTGTCGTCGGTCGAGTTGTTATCGAAGACATAGATTTCGGCCTCCGGCAGCACGCGCCGGAAGTCTTCAACTACTTTTGCGATCGTCAACGCTTCGTTGTAACACGGAATCGCAACAACAACTTTATATTTCTGATTGGGTGTTTGGGGTGAATGTTCAGCCACTTTCAAATTCCATCCAGGTCTTCATTGGTTAAAAATCACGCCGATCCTGCGGGCATGCTCTACTGTGGTCAACAAGATGCGGTCATCTCCTTGCCAGGAGGCATAATAATCCAGATTGATGTCGAGCGGGCCAAAGGCTTTAGGGGCAATGCCGGGTTTGTTGACCGGCCAATATCCCGGGTTACGCATATCCTCATAGAAATAGAAGACCACCCAATCGACTTCCGAAGACAGCTCGGTCGAAATATTCTTGCGCGTTTGACCATCAACCGCAGTTACCGCTTCCTTCACCTGTTCGGTCACATAAAAAGTCTCTTCAGGGGCAGCATCGACAAAAGCGACGAATTCTTTCACGAAACGGTCGGTATTACGGTCTTGCAGCGTCCCGACCGTATAGACCAACCAACCGCTATTGACGATCACAACAATCGCGAACAGGCCAATCCAGGCAAAACGTGCCGGTTGTACCGGAATCAACATAAAGATATACATGACTCCCCGCGCCGCAAACACCGCCAGGAAAGGCATGATCAACACCATATTCGAAACGAACATCACATTTTGCAGGCTAAAGTAGGCGACGTACACCACCGGGAAACTCACAAGCGTGATTCCCAGGTCACGGTTTTCCCGCAGGTAAGCATACATACCAACCAGGCTCATACTAAAGATCAGGACGGCAAGCGGTTGAAAGGCCGAAAACAAGACCCGGGCGAAATAATTTAATTCCAAAATCAGATGCGGCCAACCACCAACCACGGTTTGCTGCCCATGCCCCTTGGAATAATGGGTCATTTCATAGCGGATAGCACTCATGAAGGCATCGAACTCTAACAAAGTACCAGGCGCGACGAGCAGATAGGCAGCGACAAAAGCCAGACCAATCCCCAGAAACAGCAGAATGCGGCTGCGATTGAACAAGCCGCCCTCTTTTGTCACGAAAAATGCCGCCGCACCGACCGGCAGCAGCAGCAGCCCGGCCGGATATTTAGTTGCGGTGGCCAACCCGGCGGCGACACCTGCCAGGATGATCCACAACTTTTTGTTCTTTTCGCGCGTCATCGCCAACATGATGAACATTACCGTCAGAGCACCAAACTGCATCATTACCGTATGCGGTGCGATCCAACGCGCTTGATAGGTCAACTCCCAGGATAAGCCTAAAAAGGCTGCGGCAAAAAACGCCTCCGGGGCGCGTTTGTTGACGGCATACACCCCAAGATATTCCCAAACCAGCGCCAGCGCAGTGACGCCTACAAACACCTTGCGAATGTTGAGCACGAAGGCATCAAAATTCGCCTTGACAACGTCATCCAATAGGTACTGGCGCAGTTGGCGAAGATCGAAGCCATGGTGAAGGACATACGGAACTGCATATGGGATCGTCGCCGAAAGCTCAACGTAAGTGACCATGGGAGGGTAGTTGTACCAGCCCGGGAGTAAACTCCCGGTTCGCAAATACTGGTTCACAAAACCGGTCATGTTCTTTTGTTCCCACTGGTAACCAAAGTCCACGCCAGCCAGATTGACGACGACCACAAAAGAAAAAATCACGATCAAAGGGAGAATGATGATCGCTATCTTCCTGATCTGCTGCATGCATTACCCTCCGCGCATGATAAACAAAAACAACTTAGCTGATTTAGCATAAATATTTCTCTCGGCATGGAAAAACGTCCACCCGGTTACTGCAACTGCACGTAGGCAGTGCAATAGAAGGGTCCACCCGATAATGGGAGGATATGGATCTCATCATACCCGCTGTCAACAGCAGATCGGGGCACGGTCAAATGGCGCGCATACTGAATACCTTCGGCGCGGGCGGGATAGATAACCAATTTACCTACCACTTCACGATCATTGTAAAACAAGATTTGGAAACGTTGATTATTATTGATCGCAAGCGTCAGCAATTTATCGTGCTGCTGCTCCTCAGGCAGCTTGATGAGCAGGCCGTGTTCCTTGAACCTAACCACATTTTCGTTCTCACAACTATAAATCGGCAGTTGCTGTACATCATTCACTTTGGCGTAGGTCTTCTCGACAACTTCAGGATAACGGTAAGAAAACTTATCGATCAGGTAATCAAACTTTCCCAGGTTCATGTTAACGATCGTCTTGAAGCGCTGCATATCCCAAAGCGGGCCTTTTATGATCAGCGCGAGGTAATCATAATAGGTACGCAATCCACTATCGGCCAGATGGTTTTCACCGCTAACGATGGTTTGATCGTATCCTTCGATCTGCTCCCAACGGATATAATGTGCAACGCGCCAATTGTGTTTATAGATCATCGGCAAGCGCGCTCGCAAAGGATCGGCCAAGCCATAATAATCGATCAGATGGATGGTTGGGCCGGCATAATACCCGGCCATACCAATCGGACCCTCAAGGTAAATGGTCTCATCTGTGTTTTCGGTAATCAACTTGAATTCTTCGCCAATCCTACGATATTCATAAAAAGGCACTTCATATCGTCGGTTTTGTTTCACCAACCCGGTTGATGGGAAATACCACAGCCGTTCATCGGTTATTCCCTGTCCGCTTTCCGAATGTGAAACATCAGGGCTGGCCAACCTATAAGTTGGCAGGGCAGCGCTGAGTCCAAGCAGTAACACAATAACCAACGCAAGATACTTTATTTCTGTCCGGACAGCATCGATTTCGAATTGAGCCAAAATAATCACTGCCATAAAAAGCGGGGCGGCAAAGAATCGGCCGCTCATGAAATCGCCCCCGATCCTCAACACATAGACCAGATATAAAGCCACACCCAGACTGATCGCAAACACGCGCCATCGATTCTGCCGGATGAAGAACAAGCCTACAATCGTCCCAAAGAAGACAATCAATAAAGTTAACGGATCCCTTTGCAGCGAATTCATATAATAGATAAGGCCCTGGACGAGCATTTCTCCCCGGGCTAAGGTTGTTCCTAATTTGGAGTAGTACGTGTTCGGAAAAGGAAAGCCATAATAAAACAGCGAGAACAATTCCCAGGCGATCAAGGGGAACTGCCCCAAGATACCCATCAGCATGGTCAGCTTTTTATCTTTCGACAGCAACCAGGCAATCACAAGCGGCGGGAAATAGAACAAGAGCGTATCCAGACGGTTGAAACCGGCCAATGAGGCGATAAAGGACAGCCAGAAAATATGCTTCGGGGTAAACGTTGCTTTGAGGTACACTACAAAAAAGACAGCCAGCAGCAGGTTGGTTAATGGGTTCTCAAGCCCAGACGTGGAATAATCCACGAAGGCATTCGACATCCCTAAAATAACCAAGCCAATCAGAGCAACCCATTGCGAACGTGCGATACCGAACGTAAACACGATCATCGCCCCAAGCGTGCACAACAATGAAATTGCCAGGGTTGTAAAATAAGGTTCTCTGGTAAAAAAATAGACGGCACTCAATAGGAACATCCAGAAGGGATGCGTGAAAGACTGCACACGCTCAGAAACGTTGAATCGCAAGCCGTACCCGTTCACGAAATTATCGACCGTACGAAGGGTGATATAAGCATCATCCCCCATCCAAGCCCGTCGGGTGACGATCAGCATAAAAATAAAAACCAGCAAGAGTAATAACAAGTGCAGGAATTTCCTGGAATCGATGGGTGCCTCTGGTTGATTCGGATCTGGTTCCGAGATATTGATGATCGTGTAGATGCGTTCCTTAATCCTTATCAAAATCTTTCCCTTTCTCCTCCGAGGGGGCACACGCATAGATTCCAAACAAACATTTAGCCAATGAATGTGAGTTTTATTAATCTCGCTCAGTAAAAATTTCCTTCGCACAGGCTAATAGGGCAATATTATACTCTGATTACACTGCCAAGCAACCAAGCAAGATTTCACTTGCCAGAATCGCCGTTATCATAAAGCATCTCCGCTAGAAACTGAGGAAACAAAATATCCCAATTTGTATTTTAGTGCTTGACAAGTTGTTGATTTTATACAAAAATTCTAAATCGTAAAGAATCTCCTTTTGGCAGGAAACATGAAAAAGAAAAATCAACGCAACCTTCTCATCATCATATGTCTGACCTTTCTGATGATCTTCGTTATCCGGCGAGCCTGGATGAGTGACGACGCTTATATCACGCTGCGTACAATCGACAATTTTGTAAACGGTTTAGGATTGTCCTGGAACATCAATGAACGGGTTCAGAACTTTACTCACCCCCTTTGGTTGTTCCTGATCACCCTCCCCTACGCGTTCTCGCACGAACCGTATTTCACCACGCTGTTCATGGCGATACTGGTCACACTTGTGACCTGCGGAATCCTGTTCTGGGTTATCTTGAAAGCCGAGCATAAGGTGATCACCGGTTTTCTGATCTTGATCCTTTCCAATGCTTTCATCGACTTTTCCACTTCCGGCCTGGAGAATCCGCTTTCGCACCTCCTCCTGGTGATCTTCTGTTTACTGCTCATCCACGCCCCAAAGACCAATCGCCATATTTTCTGGATGTCATTTGTGGCCTCCCTGGCCGGACTTACCCGGATGGACACCCTGCTGTTCTATTTCCCGGCACTGGTTTGGGTCTGGTGGCAAGCTGAGGACACCAAGTGGAAAACCCTACTGGTCGGTGTGCTCGGGCAATTGCCGTTATTGTGTTGGGAAATCTTCTCATTGATCTATTATGGGTTCCCTTTCCCCAATACCTATTATGCAAAACTGAACACCGGCTTACCGGCTCACGAAATCTATCGCAGTGGGTTGGATTATTACTTCAGTTCTTTGCAACTCGATCCGCTTACCCTGATTATCATCGTCAGCAGTATCCTGATCGCCTTTGTAAGCACCCGCAACCGCAACAAAACCTATCCGTTGGCAATCGGGGTGTTGCTGTATCTGGTATACATTTTCAGAATCGGCGGCGATTTCATGAGTGGGCGCTTCTTCACCATGCCGCTCGTCGCCGCCGTGATCCTATTCAGCCTGGCACTGCCTGGCAAGCTTTCCAAAAATAAACCCGCTTATGCTCTGATCTGGGTCTCCGTCCTGGTGCTGGGACTCACCGCGCCAAAACCCACCTATGATATTACTGTCGATCAAGAAGCGGTAAAGGAACAGGCCGAGAGCGGGAAGATCATTTCGGAAAGGGAATATTACTTCGCTCAAACCGGACTGGTCAACCAAATCCGCACAGAAGATGCCCCTTATTTTGAATGGCGCTATATGGGCGAGAGCTATCGCTGGGAGGCACAAAACAACCCTGATTTCAAGGTTGCCCGCGCCCAAACGATTGGTATGATTGGGTATTATGCCGGTCCAGAAATTCATTTCTATGACCGCGTCGGCTTGGCAGATCCGCTGCTGGCGCGCCTCCCCGCCGAGTTCAACCCGTACTGGCGAGTAGGACATCTCGACCGGTCGCGAGTATTGATCGAATTGGAAGGTTATAACGATACTGTTTTGACCGGCGAAAACCAGCTCACCGATAGTAACTTGCGCACGTACTACGATTATCTGGCGCTGATCACCCGGGGCAGAATCTTCAGCGGCGAACGCTTCCGGGCCATTTACCATATGAACCTGGGGCATTTCGATTACCTGATCGAAGCGTTCAAATACCGCTATCCCGAAGTGAAGTATATTGCCTATGGTAAGGTAAACGATTACCAGGAAACGCCACTCGTAATCGATAAGAATACGCAACGCTTCAAAAAAGATGGTCTGGTGATCAATATCCCCGCAGATAAGCAGCACGCGGCTGACCTTGAAATTGCCGTCCAAAACAACTTGAAATACGAATTACACTACTACAAGCAGGGGGAATTGGTGGGCAGGCAGGTGATCTCTAAAACGGACACTTCTGGGATCAATTTACCCTACCATCTCGACATTCCCCGTAAAATCACTGAGCAAGGCTTCGACCAGATCCACATCCTGCCCTATTCCAGAGGCGAGTATTTCTATTTGGGTTACCTCATCCTGGATGAATAAGCTCTCTAGCGGGTACGCAGGTCGAGGATTTTGAGCACCAACGCCCGGTAGGGCACCATTTCCATCTTGGTCTCGAACTTGCGGCGCAGGAAGTTGAAAGCCTGGCGCACGATCTTGAAAGGATGGTACAGCGTCTTCCACAGGATAAAGTTGACGTACAATTTCAAACGGAAGCTGCCCAACTTTTCGTAATCTTCCCGCCAGGTGGGGGTGAAGTTCAGTTCGGAGAGGTTCTGGAAACCGGCGAATTCAGCGAAGATGGCCGAGCCGGGCGCGGGGGTGATCACAAACAGGGCGATCTCGTCGACACCCTTACGAGTCAGGTCACGCACCATATCCCAGGTCATCTGACGGTCGGCGTCTTCTTCGCCGGGGAAACCCAACACGAAGCAAGCCTGCGAACGAATGCCGACCTGGTTCATGCGCTTGACCAAACGCACGGCGTGGTCGAGGTCAAAGGGTTTGCGCATCAACTTGAGTACACGCGGCGAGCCGGTTTCTGGTGAGACCGAGATGTAACGGCAGCCTGCCTTCGCCATCAGATCGATGGTTTCTTCATCGCGGATGGTCTCGACCTTGGTCCCAGCAGCCAGCTTCCAGGTCACCTTCAACTCACGGCGCAGGATTTCGTGACACATTTCCCGGATGCGGGCATCGGAAATGGTCGGGTCGAGGTCCTCGATGTGATATTCACTTACCCCAAACTGCATGAGGAAATACTCCATCTCATCGACCACATTGACGGCCGAACGCGGCCGCCATTTCTGGTTGTTGGTGGCCGGGACCACGCAGAAGCGGCACGGGTAGGGACAGCCCCGCGAGGTCAACAGCGGCAGGTATTTTTTGCTGGACTGCGGGCCATGCGCAAAACGCAAGCTCCAATAATTTTCAAGCGGGAATAAGTCCCAGGCCGGGAAGGGGATTTCATCCAGTTCCTCCGTCGTCAAAAAGCCCGCTGGGGGATTGTAGAACTCCTGCGAGCCAAGCCCGTCGATCTGGCGCAGTTGAGCCTCATCACCCAATGCTTCGACCACCTGCACGGCGCGTTTGTCGCCCTCGCCGGTCAGTACGTAATCGGCCCCAACCTTATAGAATTCCTCGGCGACCTGCCCCAGAGCATAAGCGGTGACCGCCTGCGTGTTTTCGAGCACGATCACCGGCAAATCGGGATGGGCAGTTTTGATGGCCTGCACGATCCCCGCCGTGGAAACGTGGTTGGTCAAGTTAATGGCATACACGAATACAGCTTCGACATCTCCTGGCAAGCGTTCGAGCACTTCAGCATAGGTCAGGCCCAGCACCAGGAACTTGTCTTCGGGACGCGCCCGGCGCGGCGCTTCAGCAAAGGCGTCAATCACGGTCACATCGTGCCCGGCGGCACGCAGCGTGGCAGCAGCATAGGCCAGGGCAATCGGCATATACACGATCCCGGTGGTAAAGGGGTCGTTGCGCTGTACGATCAGATTAGGGTTAATTAGGGCAATTGACATAGGCATTCAAGGCCAAATTATACCCGCAATAGCAGGATCGTTTACTGAGAGGATAGACAATTACTCGCGCTCCACCTGGCAGGGAAATTGGGGCAGGTCAGGCACATACAGCCCCGGCAATTCGGAATCATAGAACATCACCGCAAAGGCCTCCACCAGCCCGCCATCGGAGCAGCCCAGCACGAGCACGTCGGCAGCATGCGGGAAAGCATCCGGCGCGGTATCGAGCGGCAGCACCACCTGGGCATTTTGCGGCCCGGCCAGATAGAAGCCCACCCGGCTGTAAGGATACGGTGTGAAGGCCGACCAACTATCGCTCGGCTCCCCTTCCCCGGCGGGATAATAGCGCGGGTACAATGCCCGCCCCCACAACGCTACCGCATTGTCATCCTCCAGGAAAGCCCCATTATCGAAACCGGCCTGCACGCGGTGGTTGGCGCCGGTCAGCACGGTTAGAGCCTGCGCTTTGCCATAGTTAATGTAGCGCGGCGGCACGATCACCTCGACCAGTGGCACGGACACACCAATCAATAATACCAGCAGGCTGGTGACGAGCACGGCCCGCCACGGGAATTTCGCCTGTGACGCTACGGCTTCATCGCTTTCCGCGCCAAAACGTAGCCGCCCGATAGCTTTGCCACCCGCCCAGATCGCCAAAACAGCCAGGGTCAGTTGGCTGAGGCCCAGGCTGAAATAGAAAATCCCGACCCAATCGACCGGCAAGATCAACCGCCAGCCGGAAACGCGTGCGATGGCGGTCGAAGCGCTGTAAGCCAGATGCACCACCAGGGGCAGCAGGCCGATCAAGCCGACGCGCTTCCAGGCCGCGCCGATGCCCAGCGCGATCATCGCCAGGCTGAAGAGCAACGGCAGCCAAGCCTGCGGTGGAAAATCGCCCGTCCAATCATGCCAATAAGGCAGGTCGTCGACGTAAGTATGCAACGAGCAGCAATCCTGCCAGAGGCCCTCGTCCGATTCCCAGTACGGCCGCAGATTGTAGAAGGTCACCAGATTGTCCGCCAGCGTGAATTGGGCGGGCAGCGCCAGCAGCGTGGAGACCTCGTTGTGCAGCGTGTGCGAAAGCACGAACCCGGCCACGTAGCCCGGATTTTCCAGCGCAAAGTGTTTGGCTTTCGCCATGCCTGCTTCTGCATATTCGGCTGCGGTCACATCGGCATCGAAACCGGGGTCATCCTCCTCCGGAGTGAAGCTGTACT
>JAFGRA010000107.1 GCA_016935415.1 Anaerolineales bacterium | reverse complement strand
CATTTCTACTTCAATTGCAGGTGCAAAATGATGACCACAAAAAACGTTAGAAGCAGGAAATTTCCTTTTAAAAACATTTGGGCATTCACTTAAGTAGTTTGCTTTTATAAAATCAGTAGACATTTAAGTAGGCTTATTGGTGCGGCGGTTGGCGGGGATTCTTTTAGGAGAACGTGAAGAATCCGGCAGAAAACCAAATGCTTCTGTAGCGGGAAACAGCCGGTTGGCTTTTCCCAGAGATTGAATTTGTCATCCGCCAGCTTTTTGTGGAGGTAAACGAATTTATGCATGACGTGGTCATCGTCGGGGCCGGGCCGGGTGGTTCGGCAGCGGCATACTATCTGGCGAAGCAAGGCCTGGATGTGCTCTTGCTCGATAAAGCTGAGTTCCCGCGTGATAAGACTTGTGGTGATGGCCTGACGCCGCGCGCCTTGAAGGTACTCGAAGATATGAACTTGTTGGCAGAATTGCAGGAGGTGGGCTGGCGCATCAATGGGGTGGAATTACACGCTGCCCACGGCAGTATAATGAAAGCGCCTATTCCTAAAGAAAACGGCTATCTGGATCAACTGCTGATCGTGCCGCGTTTGAAGCTGGATGACCGTATCCGCCAGCGAGCCCTGTCTGCCGGGGTAAGCTTTCACAGCCCGGTGCGCGTGCGCGGCGTCGAGCAGGAAGATGGACACGTGTGCATACGCGGCGACCACAACGGCAAACCCGCAAAATATGAAGCCCGTCTGGCGATCATGGCAGTGGGGGCCAATATGGGCATGTTGTCTCAATTGGGTATCCTGAATTACAAACCAAAAACAATTTTGGCGGCGCGGGGCTATTATGAGGGCGTGAGCGGGTTGAGCGATCGCGTGCAGGCTCATTTCCAGGACGTGCCCCTGCCCGGCTATGCCTGGGTTTTTCCGATCTCGGAAACCGCGGCCAATATTGGCATCGGCTTCTGGAAGACCGACCTGCCCTGGCGAAAGCAACCGCCTTCGGCGCGGGCTGCATTGAAATTATGGATCGACCAGAATGCCAAGATCAAGGCCATGCTGGCCGGTGCGGAACCGCTTGGGCCAATCAGAGGCTATCCCCTGCGGGTCGACTTTCCCACCGCACCGACTTATCAGGGCCGCATCCTGCTGGTTGGTGAAGCCGCCGGGCTGGTCAGTCCATTGACCGGGGAAGGTATCGATTTTGCGCTTGAGTCCAGCAGGCTGGCAGGTGGGTACATCAGCGAAATGTTCGCGGCCGGAGATTTTTCGGCGGCGCGCCTGGCCGGATATGATAAGATGCTGCGCGACCATTTCCAGCGCGTGTTCGTATTCCTGACCTACCTGCGGCGCGTGTACATCAACCCGCTTTTGATGTCGCGGGCCGTCAAGGCCACCAACAAATTCCCCGAATTGAAAGATACGCTGACGAACATCTTGATGGGCCATGAAGATGCGGCTTCAATGATCACCTTTTCGGCTTTCCGCAAAGTGGTGTTTGGCTTTTAACGGGAGTTTTTTGAGTAAATATTTATGCCTAAGTAATGTAGAATCATCCAAGGCATATTTATAAAGTAACTGAACCAAAGCAACTGACTGTTTATGCTGTTGAAAAAATCCTAAATACATACGGCTAGTTACTTACAAACTGTCCGTGACCAAGAAAGGAAACAGTGAATGAAATCTGACCTTGATGCATTGATGCAGGCCAATGGACTGGATGCTATTTTGGTGACCGGCCCAGCGCAGCATAATCCTACGATGACCTATTTTACCGGCCTGGTCCATCTGAGCCAAGGCGAATTGATCAAGCCGCGCGGCCAGGGAGCCAGGCTGTTCTATGGCCCGATGGAACGTGATGAAGCCGCCAGCACTGGCCTGGATACCAAGAACCTGTATGATTATCCTTTTAAGGAACTGCTCAAAGAAACCGGTGGTGACCGCATCAAGGCGCTCGCTCTGCGCTTGAAGCGCATGTTCACCGATACAGGGGTGACCCGGGGCCGGGTCGCCTTGTATGGTACCAGCGATGTAGGCACCAGTTACGCAATTTTCAACGCCTTGCAAGACCTGATGCCGGAATTGGAACTGGTTGGTGAGTTGGAGGATTCCGTGCTGCTGGATGCGATGGCAACCAAGGACGAATCCGAGGCCGAGGAAATGCGCAAGATCAGCCGCATCAACATGGAAGTGGTTGGCGAAGTGCAGGATTTCCTGGCCTCCCACCGGGTGAAGGATGATATCTTGGTCAAGGCCGACGGCCAACCGCTGCAAATCGCAGAGGTCAAAGCGCGCATCAATCTATGGTTGGCCGAGCGCGGCGCAGAGACCCCGCACGGCACGATTTTCGCCATTGGACGCGATGCCGGGGTGCCGCACAGCGCCGGAACCCCTACCGATGTGCTCAAACTTGGTGAAACCATCGTCTTCGATATTTACCCGGCGCAGCAGGGCGGCGGCTACCATTCCGATTTCACGCGTACCTGGTGCCTGGGCTATGCCCCTGACGAAGCGTTGGCACTTTATGAGGATGTTTGGGCCGTGTTCCAGGAAGTGATGGCGGCCCTGAAAGCGGGTGAGGATTGCCCGCAGTATCAAGACCTGACCTGCGAATTGTTCGAGGCGCGCGGCCATGCTACCATCGGCCAGGATATGACCATCCAGGAAGGCTACGTGCACAGCATTGGGCATGGCCTGGGTTTGTTCGTGCACGAACGCCCCTGGTTTCGCAAGCAAGGTGATACAGCCGATAAACTCGATCCCGGCGTGGTCGTGACCATCGAGCCGGGCTTGTACTATCCTTCCAAGAACCTGGGCTGCCGCATCGAGGATGCCGTCTACGTTACCCCTGAGGGTGAAATGGAAATCCTGACCGAATATCCATATGACCTGGTTGTGCCGGTGAAAGCGTAAAAAGTAAAGCGAATTTCATTACCTATACATGCTGTTTACAGCAGAGAAGCCGGGCGAAGGATCCGGCTTCTCTGGCTAGCAGAACAATTCCCCCAACTGGAACAGATTTGAGCAAATGCACGTGCAATAAGGGGTTCTTGCATTTACTCGAGGATTAGCAAGTTCGCGCCCTCTTCATTTACAACCGCCAATTCTCTACCGTAAGAGAAAACAGGGTATCACTCTCCGAAAATATATTAGCACGCTGAAGTTAACGCCGCAGCAACGGGGAGTTAACGTTTGTTAAGGTTTCTTAGAGTTTATGAATTACCCAGGGCACGCACTCCCTTGCGAATTTCCTTGCGTGCCCAGCGATAATGGCTGCTCGTGCATGAGGTGAAATAGGCCGCGAAGGTGTTCTTGTTCATCCAGGGATACAACCCGGGAGTGAAGAGCATCTCCTCCGAGAGCGGTGCGATCCTCTCTGTGGTTTGCTGGTAAGAAGCCTGGAACATGGTTTGCACTTCGTCCAGTGAGTGCCCGGCGTGCGTGACCCGGATGTGCTCGTTGAGCGCCGGTAGTTGGCTCCACTTATAGCCTTCTGCCGGGACGTAGGGAGTTTCGCCGTTCTGGCTGGCTGCCAGCCAGGAGAGCACCATTTGTTCCCAGGCGTAGAGGTGGGTGAGGACATCCTTCACCGACCATTCGCCGACCACGCCGGTCTGGGTGATTTGCTCGGGGGTGAGCGTAGATAAGGTATCTTCGAGCGCGTTGTGCTCTTTTTCGCTTTCAGCTAGTAAGTGGGTTTTGGTGTGTGGTCTGGGCATCGCATGACTCCTTTTATTGCAGCGTATCCAGGAATGTGGAGACGATTTCGGCGAATTGTTCAGGCTGCTGTTCGAAGGAAAAGTGGGAAGCATCCGGGATGACGACGAATTCCGCATTGGGAAATGCCTCGGCGTACATCTGGCTGGCGGCTTCACTTTGCAAATCATCAGTGCCGTGGATCACCAATACGGGGGCATCAACCGGGCTGAGGGCGGCGCGGTAATCGTGGCGCTGGCCCATGCTGACGTATTGCGCCCACACCATCCAACCACCCGGGCGGCCCTGTTGCGGCATATCCGGGGCGTCGATCACCTGCACGTAATATTCCCCAAATTGATCATTCATGTCGACCAGTTCCGCTTCTGATAATTTGAACAGGCCGTTGAAATCGAAATAGGCTTCCATAAAGGCGTCGAATTCGGCCTGTTGGTCGGCGGGAAGGCTGGCGCGCACACTGGTGAATAGATCGCTGTCCGCCTCCGGCTGCGGCATGACCAACATGTTGGCTGGGGAGATCAGGATCAGGGCGGCTACATGGTCTGGGAATTCAGCTGCATACAGCGAAGCCAGGAAAGCGCCCCAGGAGTGCCCGACCAGGATCAACTGTTCATCGCCCAAAATCTGGCGGATGCGTTCGATATCGGCGATCTGGGCGCTCAGCCCTAAGGTTTTGTCGAGCGTTTGCATGTTCTGGTAGACGTTGGGAGAGTCGAATTTGTCGATGGGCCGGGTCGATGCGCCGCTGCCGCGCTGGTCATAATAATGGAATTGGTATTGGTCAGTCAGTGTGTCCAGCCCGGTCATTGGCTGCGAGAAGGGCATGCCCGGCCCACCGTGTATGATGAGCACGTTGCGGCCTTGCCCGGCGGCGAAATGTGCCAGTTCAATGCCCGGCTCGACCAACCAGGTCTGCGCGCCGTTGGGTTGGGGTGGAGGGGAAAGCGGGGCGCTCAGATTTTCCGCTTGGCTGACCATGCCCGGTTGGTACAGCGGCTGGCCGGACAGGTACCAGAACACGCCTCCGCCGATCAGGGCGACGAGCACGATAAGGCCGATAATGATGAGGATGGTTTTCATTTTTTATTCCTTTCTCTCTGATGGAGGATCGTGATAGATAGCCGCCGTTGCTGCGGCCCATTCATGGACCATGGTGCGCAGTTCCGGCGGATCGAGCACGGTAACCCAGGTGGCGAAACTCAAGACTAGTGAAGCGATCCAGTACAGGTCAGGGGCGGCCATGGTGACGTCCAGGCTGCCGTCTGCGTTTTTCTGGACAGCTTCCCAACTGAAATGATTGGCCTGCACGATGTGGGCGGCCTCGGGCGCAAAACGTAGGTGGGCGCGCACCACCGGCTGGTTTTGGAACTCGGCTTCCAGATAGGCATAAGGGTCGAAGTCGTCAGGGTATTCGAATTCCTGTTCGAGCAGCTCCAGGTCGATAATGCGGTCGACCCGGAAGGTGCGCAGCGCCTGCCGCAAATGGCAGTGGCCGATCAGGTACCACCAACCGATGCGGTGCACGAGCGCATAGGGATCGACATGGCGTTCGGTTGTGCCGGGCTGCGAGCCGGAGTGGTATCTGATCTCGATCTGGCGGTGTTGGCGCGCCCCGGTGCGGATCATATCCAGGAAGGGGGCCATCTGGTGGGAATCGGCGCGGTGCATGCCGGTGGCGATCAGGGCGCGCTGCGCCCAGGCGACTTCGGCGCGCTGGGCATCGGGCAATACATTGTCCAGTTTCGCCAGCGCGCCCAAGGCGGCTTCCTGGTAAAGCTGCCCCCACATTTCCCTGACCAGGTTGGTGCCCAGCGAGATCGCCACGGCTTCTTCGGGGGTGAATACCAGCGGCGGGAGTTTGTAGCCGCGCACCAATGAGAAACCACCGTGCGGGCCACGCTCGGCGTAGATCGGAATGCCGATCTCATCCAGCATTTCAAAGTAGCGATGCAGGGTGCGTACAGAAACGCCAAGTTGTTCGGCCAGGTCGGCAGCCTTTTGGTTGGGTTGGCGTTGGAGTAACATAATCAAGGTAATCAGACGCGTTGCAGGTGTTTTCATTGGTTTCTCCCGTTCAGTATAGAGGGTATATATGTCAAATTATGACATATATTTAAGCGCTTTTCTATGTGACTTTTATAGTAATCTTGATATAATTCGGATAAAAATGGTGTGAATTTTATGATAAAATTGTGCTAATCATCACAAGCAGCGTTGCTTCCCCCAAAACCACAAGAGAAGGAGTACAGCATGGCTAAAAGTAAGGTAAAGAGTGTAATCACCTGTGACATGGAGGGGCGCATCGAAACGTTCAATGAAGGCGCGCAGCACATCTTCGGTTATCAGCCCGAGGAAGTGATTGGTAAGAAGCGCGTTTCGCTCTTTTCCCCCGGGCAGGTTGTGTTGGAACACGTGCCGTCCTGGCTGGCAACCGCCAGCAAGGAAGGTGAATTCGAATCCCAGACCGTGTTCGTGAACCGGGATGGTGAACCAATCCCGGCGCGCGTGCGCATTACGCCCACCTTCAAAGATGGTGTGCAGATTGGCTACTGCGGTGTGACCGAACCCCTGGATGAAGTCGACCCGGAAGCGGTCGCACCCAATATCAGCCTGATGACCAAGATCTTCACCTGGTTGGTGATTACGCGTGCCCCTTTTCTGACGGCGATGATTATGCCGATTTTGATCGGGGCAGCCTGGGTCGGGGCGCGTGGATTGGCATCGCCGTATCCCTGGGGATTGTTTGTGCTGGCGTTATTAGCAGGCATCTTCCTGCATGTGGCGGCCAATACGTATAATGATTATTTCGACTGGACCAGCGGCACCGACCAGGTCAACAACGATTATTTCCTGCCCTATTCGGGCGGCAGCCGTTCGATTGAATTGGGCTTGATCGACGAAAAGACGCTCTTCCGGGTGGCAACGATTGCGATGTTGATCTCGGCGGCCAGTGGTTTGGCGTTGGCCGTTATCAGCGGCTGGGGTGTGTTGCTGTTCGGTTTGGCGGGTACTTTCCTGGCCTATTTTTATACCGCCCCACCCCTGCGCCTGGCGGCGCGCCGCGGCCTGGGCGAGCTTTCGGTCGGGTTGAGCTTCGGCCCATTGGCGACGGCCGGGACGACTTATGCCCTGACCGGAAGTGTCTCGGTGGCGGACTTCCTGATCGGTGTGCCGATTGGTTTGCTGACCATCGCCATCTTGTGGATCAATCAGTTTCCCGACGAACTGGCCGACAAGGCGGCAGGCAAGATCAACCTGGTGGTTGTGTTGGGTAAGCGTCGGGCACGTTGGGGTTATCTCGCTCTGCTGGCGGCAGCTTTTGGCCTGACGTTGTACTGGATCATCGACGGTACTTTCCCATTGGGCGCGGGGCTGATCCTGGGTAGTTTGCCGGTAGGTCTGCTCGCCAGCTACGTGCTGATCCGGGAGTATGCCAATCGCAGCCTGGTGCGCGCTAATGCCACCACCATCCAGATGCATGCCTTGGCCGGGGCACTGATGGTGGTCGGATTGCTGCTAACGGCCTTTCTAGCGTAGGTCTTCTAAAAAAGATTAATAAAACTGCCTGTCTTTGACGGGCAGTTTTTCATTCTGATAATTTCGAAAACTTTGAGTAGGGTTTTTTTATTATCCCCTCACCCGCCAGCCAGGAGGCTGGCCGCCCTCTCCCATTGGGAGAGGGCTAAATAAATTCTGCCCTTTCTTTCATTTCGCGGGTGAGGGAATAGTGTTTGGATTGTAAACGCTATAAACCTGTGTCTAAAAATCACCGCGGGCGAGTTGCCACGTATACGGCTGAAGAGTCATCGGTGCGGGTGCAGACCAGGAACAGGTAGATCGTATCCTCCGTGGCTACCAGATCGAGGTTAAGTATGGAAACGCCATCCGGGATACTATCGATCGTAATGACCGGGTTTTCTTCGGCCGGTATCCAGTGGATACCATCGCTGGAAGTGGCATAGCCGATGGCATTGCGCTCGTTCTCCCCGGCTGATCCCAGGAAAGCCATAATCCAGTTGTTCTGTCCGAACTGCAATACGCGCACGATGCGCGGGTTTACATTCTCCCAACCGGGGGTATTATTGGAAAGGATCGGGTCTGAGTTGAGGTAAGGGGCGGCGGTGGTTTCCGGATTGTCATATTTTCTCCAGGCGACTCCGTCTATGGAAGCCGCCATGCCAACCGCACTATCGCCGTTTTGGCTGTAGCCGAAGTAGTACATAATATAGCCGTCGGTAGTCTT
>JAFGRA010000106.1 GCA_016935415.1 Anaerolineales bacterium | reverse complement strand
GCGGCGAGCAGTAACGGAACTGATCAGTTTCAAAGTCTATATGAGCATCCTCGCTCCAGTATTGGTTTATGGCCTCTTGTTGGTGTTGGCGCGTAAAAAACAAAACCAAAAATGGAGTGTGATCTACTTGTTTATTGCCGTTAATTTGGTCTGGTACGTGTTCGCGTCGATCTCCTGGCTGCGATATGCTTTCCCGGCATTGGCTTTTGCCGCACTGTTCGTGGCAAAATTCTTCAGTGAACTTACCAATAATTTTTCCCTAGATTGGCGTAAGTTTATTGAGCCAAAGCAGAAAGAAGTGCGCCTTTCGACTGTGGAATTGCAGGCGGTTTTCGCGTTTGTGCTGGTAGCGATGGTATTACTACCTTTTGGACAAACGCTGAAAGATGTGATCGCGCCGCCTTTTAATGCACCGTTTGCGATGGCGACCTATATGGATGAACATGTGCCCGAAGATGTGCTGGTCGAGACCTGGGAACCGGAAATGGGCTTCCTGACTGACCACAATTACCATTACCCGCCATCCGGTATTTTGAATCGGGCGGTAGAGCATATCTGGATCGGCGGGCCGTCTCCTGAATCATTGTACGATTTCACTGCTGAGGGTATGCCGCCATACGTATTGGTTGGTCAGTTCAGTGAGTGGGTTCACGTTTACCCGCTGGAAATCCTGGCAACCAATTATAAGTTGGTCATACAAATTGGTGCGTATGAATTGTACGCGCTGGATAGTGGATTGTAAAAAATCGTACAGAGATTAATTCTTGTTGCGAAACAAATTTGGGAAAACCCATATTCGATAAGGGACCGTGGCATTGCTGAGCTTGTACTTGTTGCTTTAGCGGTTGCCAATGTGCTCCTTTTTGTGTTTTTATGGGGGATCATCCGAATTTGTTCTTGACGAAGGTGAAATTCGATGGCCGCATTATTTTTCTGTTGCGCGGGTGATAGAGAAAATAAGTTACAAAGCAAAGTAACTTCAACGATTTCGAATTGCTTTGGTGTTCATGAATAAAAAATTGTTTTATATTTTTATTGGCATATATGTTTTATTTGGGGCAACCTATCACCAACCTTATGTACCGGCCACCTGGTTAGATGAAGGCTTTGTTTTGCAGGGTGCGACGAATCTTGTGGATTATGGTGAGTATGCCATGATGTCATCCGAAGGGTTTCGCATATTGGATCAGCCTTTGATCGCCAATGGCCCGGGCGTCGTACTGCCGATCACGCTCATTTTTAAGCTCTTTGGTGTTGGTTTACTGCAGGCACGTTTGGTGGTTGTTGCTTTTTTGCTGGTTTTCGTAATGCTTTATTATCTTAGCGTGCGTAAACTTTTTGGTGAAACCGCAGCCGTCCTGGCTTTGCTATTATTGCTGGCGGTGCCGCGTGAAGGTATTTTTTACTATGGGCGTTTGGCTCTGGGGAATGTGCCCGCGTTGGCGTATTTTCTGGCTGGGTTCTTGCTGCTCTTGCACTCCTACGATGATAATGGCTTTCGTTCCGCGATTGGTGCAGGACTATTCTTCGGCCTGGCGATGGTGACCAAAGGGCAATTTGGTTTGATCTTGCCCGCGCTGATGGCCCTGATTGTGTTCGATTGGGTTTTCTTCAAGCGCCTGAATCTAAAGAAATCTGCCCTGACCTTCGGCGTTGCCGTGGCGATGATGGGATTGTGGTTCCTGATCCAGTTCTACATGGTCGGGTTTGAGAATATCGACCAGCATCTGGCGAGTATCCGGTCCAGTTCGGAAGTGACCGTATCGGCGTTCCGAATCGAGCGCATCCCTACCAACTTGTGGTATCTGGTGCGTTCGGGGTATGTACTGTTCGTCTTGCCCGGATTGGTCTATGCTACTGTTCAGTTATTCAAGCGCCGTGACCGCAGGCAATTATTCCTGGTGATCTTCATCCTGGGCTGGACGGCCTGGAACGTGATCGCGACTGTGGGGTGGCCGCGCTATCTGTTCACCCCATATGTGCTGGGTCTGGTGTTAACCGGAAAGTTCCTCGCTGATCTGGTGGCGAGCATCCAGTCTGAGGGAATTGGAAAAGGCTCTGCGCTCGCTTGGGGGCGGAACCTCCTCGTGGCCGGGATCGCGATTGGCGCGGTGTATGCGTTCGGTGTCCAGGTTGTGGAACTGTTTTCCACCCCGGACGACTCTGCCCAGGTGTTTTCCAGCTACCTCGAGGAGCATATCGAGGAAGGCGCGTTGGTGGAATCGTGGGAGTGGCAGCTTGATATTCTTGCCGATGTGAACTATCATCATCCCCCGAACGATCTGGTCGATAAGCAGACCGCCTACATTCATTATGGCGATGAGTTTGTAACCAATTACAATCCTTTCTACTACCAACCAGAGTACCTCATCATTGGGCCGTTTTCAAAAGGGATGACACTCTATTCGCAATATATTGAGGCAGGTTGCTGTCAACTCGTTTTCCAGTCCGGTGATTACGATTTATACAAAGTAAATAATGATTTCATAAGAAGTGATGCATGGCAGATCAAGAATCCATAGTTCGATCCCGGTCGAGTTTAAGCCGGACAATATTTAAGAATACGTTCTTCATCACGCTGGGAAGTTTGATGCTCAAGCTAATCAACTTCGTGTTCAGTGTGTACGTTGTCCGGCGGTTGGGAGACGGCCGCTTTGGACAATACTCGATCGTTCTGGGCTTCGTTGGGTTATTCCAGATCTTTGCTGAGCTGGGTATTTCGCAGTACGTGATGCGCGAGATGGCCCGCGACCGCAGCAAGGTCAAGTCCTTGTTCTGGAACCTGGTGATTTTGCGCTTCCTGTTGGCGGTTGCCGGTATTGCCGGGATCACGGTTGCCGCCAGTGTGGTTGGCTATACGGAAGAACTGATCTTGGGTGTATTCGTTTATACGCTCACATTCCTGATGTCAGCCATTGAGTCGCCCTTGGAAACACTGCTGACCGCCAACGAACGTCTGGATTATATCGCCGCGCTGCAAGTGATCGGCAAAATCTCCTTCGTGACGATTGGCTCGATCTTCTTATTCAGTGGTTTGAATTTCGTTTGGCTGATCGGCGCCGGTGTGCTGGGGATGACACCCCAGATCATCTTCGCGATCTGGGTGGTGCGCCGCTTTGAATTGCTGCCCAGGGAAATCGAGATCACGCCGGCGATATGGCCGTCTATCTTGCGAGCCGGTGTACCCTTTGGGGTGATTGCGCTAACTTTGAGCATCGCCTCGAGCATCGATACGGTGATGTTGTCTATCTTCCGCCCGGATTATGTGGTCGGTTGGTACAACGTGGCCTATGGGTTGGTGTTCTCGATTTCGTTCCTGGCGCTCGGTTTTTTGGACGCGATCGTGCCATCGCTCTCGCGGGCTTACACTGAAGACCCGGAAGCGGTGGAGCAGTGGCATTTCCGGTCGATCAAATTTACCTTCATGTTTTCCATCCCGACCGCGGTGGGGGGCATGTTGATCGCTTATCCCCTGATCCGCTTTTTATATACAGATCAGTTCTTGCCATCTGCCCTGGGGTTGCAGATCTTGATTTGGGATATTCCGCTGGTCATGTTCGCTAATTTCTGCGGCCGCATGACGACCATCGTGGGCGAAGAACGGGCGGCGGCCCGCATTTACACCATTAACGGGATTGCGAATGTGCTGATGAATTTGTATGCGATTCCCAAGTTTGGTTTGATCGGGGCGGCCTTTGTGACCGTGCTTACCGATCTGATCAGCGCGTTGCAGTTTCACTTTCTCTTGGACCGCAAATTGCATTTACCGGATATGAAACTCATCTTTGTGCGCATCGGTCTGGCTGCCGTCGTGATGGGCGGGGTCGTGTGGATGGCGCGTGATGTGCATTTTATCTTGCAAATCCTGATCGGCGGTGGGGTTTATGTGGCATTGATCTTTTTAGTTGGATTGATTGATCAGAGCGAACGCGAAATAATTCGCAAAATCATTCAAAAATTGGGGAGCAGGTTATCATTGAAGAAAGCAGCTTGAGCTGAATTATTGGTCGTTGGCATGAAAATCGTAATCACCATACATCACTTTCCACCAAATTATAATGCCGGGGCTGAAATCTACGCTTATCGATTGGCGAAATGGCTGCTGCACCAAGGACACCAGGTACATGTCGTCAGCGTTGAGTCGGTTTCGCATGTCAGCTCGCAGGAACTTACAGTTGTTGAAGAACCCTATGAAGGCATCCCGGTAAGCCGGTTATATTTCAATTATGATGATGTAAAAGACCCCTTCCGGGCCAGCTACCAAAACTGTACGATTGGTAAATGGTTTGCGGAATTTCTGGAACGCGAAAAGCCAGAGCTTGTGCATGTAAATAGCTGTTACCTGCTGTCTGCCGAAACGATCTTTGCGGCCAAGCAAGAGCAGTTGCCTGTGATTGTCACTCTGCACGATTTTTGGTTCGTGTGCCCTCGCATCATTTTGCTGCGCACCAACGGTGATTTGTGTGAGGTACCGGAAGACCCGGTGGAGTGTGTGTGGTGCCTGGCCGGGGAACGGCGTAGGTTCCGAATCCCGGACGTGATTACCGGCGGGGTGCTTGGCTCGGTGGCGCATCAAGTGCTGCATTCTGATGTCGTCTCCGGTGCACTTGGTTTTTACCCAGACGCACATGAGATCGCCTTCCGGCGGGAATACCTGATCGGTGCTTTGCAACAAGCTAATTTGATCCTGACCCCTTCGGAATTCCTGCGGGATGTATACATCTCTCAGGGAATTTCCCCGGAAAAGATCCAATACTCCCGTCAGGGTTTGGACACCTCAATTTGGGCAACGCCTCAGCCGGTAGAGAGAAACTCGGGAGATGGATTGCGGATAGTTTACATTGGCCAGCTTGCCAAACATAAGGGCGTCCATTTGCTGGTCGAGGCATTCACCCAGCTTGACCTCTCAGAACAAAAAGCCCACCTGAAAATCTACGGCGGTTTGAACACCTTCCCCAAATATGTTGCCAAACTTAAACAAATGGCGAATGGGAATCCGGCAATCGAATTTGCCGGCAGGTTCGACAATCCGCTCGTTTCTCAGATTTTGGCTGAGGCGGATGTGGTGGTGGTGCCCTCGATCTGGTACGAGAATTCCCCGATGGCGATCATGGAACCACTTACCGCCGGGGTGCCTGTAGTTACGGCCAATTTGGGCGCAATGCCTGAAATGGTCAAGCACGATGTTAATGGGTTATTATTTGAAGGCCGCAATGCTGCTGACCTGAGTGTGCAGTTGCAGCGCCTGCTGGACGAACCGGATTTATTGGCACACCTAAGTGCCAATGCAAAACCTGTCAGAATGTTGGACGAAGAAATGCAGCATATTTTGTCGGTATATGATAAGGTGATTTCGGAATAGGCCCACATGCGAATTGGTATAGATGCCAGAACACTGACCCATTTTAAGTTTGGTGGACTTTTTACTTATGTCTCCAACTTCATTCCGCCGCTGGTGGAATTAGCGCAGGATTATGAGATCTTCGTGTATTTGGACCAGAAACTGCCCTACGAGTTTTCCTTTAACGAAGATCACGTGACTGTGCGCTATTTGCCCTGGTCGAATGTTTTTTCCAGTCTGCGCAATGACCTGAGTATCGATCGGTATATGCGCCAGGATGGGGTGGATGTGGCTCACTTCCCGGCAAATACGGGATTTTGTACGGGCGACATAAAAAATGTACTCACCCTGCACGACGAGATCAACATTTTACCGTTGAAAGAGATCATCCGCGGACATGCCAAAGACCCGCGTACGATTTCGATGATGTCGTATTTGCATTTTCAAAGCCTTCAGGCCGTTCGCAATGCTGACTTGATCGTTACCGTCTCTGAATATTCGCGCCGCCAAATCGCTGCCCACAGCGATTTCGACGTTCAAAGGATTATCCCCGTGCATCATGCCCCGACGGCAGATTTCGCTCGTATCGAAGATGCCGAAATTCTGAAGGAGGTTTGCCGGCGCCACCAACTGGATAAGCAGTTTGTGCTGGCTGACGCGCTCAAGAATCCGAAAACGCTGATCAAGGCCTGGCGCTGTTTGTCTCCAGAATTGAAAAAAAACCGCGAGATCGTGTTTTTCTCGCGCCGCCCCAACCCGTTGCCCATCGTATTCGAGGCGGTGGATGAAGGCATTGCCCGATTATTGGTCAGGCCCTCACGACCAGACTTGATCGCACTGTTCAGTATGGCGGACATTTTCGTGTTCCCGTCCTGGATCGAAGGATTTGGACTGCCGATCTTGGAGGCGATGACCTGCGGTGCGCCGGTAATTGCTTCTGATCGCGGCTCAATCCCGGAGGTTGCCCAGAATGCGGCCTTGATCTGCGACGCCGAAGACATCGAGACGATGACAGCATACCTGACTCAGGTGTTGTCTTCTCCGCAGGAAACTGAACGGTTGCGGCAACTGGGGTTCGCGCGTGCGGCCGATTTTTCCTGGAAAAAGACCGCCCGGCAAATCCTGGATACCTATGAAAGAGCGCTTTCTCTGCCATGACTGCCCAACAAGTACGGGAAAATCGAACAATGCCCCTGGTCGCGATCATTGTGCTGAACTGGAACAGCTACGAAGATACCCTGGCTTGTCTGGCTTCGCTGGCAGAGATCGACTATCCTAATTACCGGTTGGTGGTGATCGACAATGGCTCGGAAGATGAGTCCGTGGCGAAAATCCGGGCGGCATACCCTGATTTGTCATTGGAAGTGACCGGAGAGAACTTGGGCTTTGTGGGTGGGAATAATCTGGGGATGCAGATTGCTGAAAAGCTGGGTGCCGATTACATGCTGTTGTTGAATAACGATACAGAAGTCGATCCCCAGTTCCTGAGCTTGATGGTAGCCGCGGCTGAAGCAGATGAACAGGTTGGGGTAGTTGGCCCCACAATCTATTACTACGACGAACCGGAAGTGATGTGGTCGGCGGGTGGAGAGATCGATTGGCCGCGCGGCGATACCTGTATGATTGGGTTGAACCAGACTGACGAGGGCCAGTTCGGCCAGGAACCCCGCTTGGTTGATTTTGTGACCGGCTGTGCCTTCCTGATTAAAACGCCGGTTGTCCAGCAGGTAGGAATGTTGGACCCGCGTTTCTTTGCCTATTTCGAAGAGACAGAATGGTGTGTGCGTGTGCAGCGCGCGGGTTATCGTATTTTGCATGTGCCCCAGGCCAAGATCTGGCATAAGATTTCTATCGTCCAGCGGGACGCGACTCCTTACGTAGTATATTATATGACGCGTAACCGGCTGCTGTTTTTGAAACTGACCAAAGCGGGATGGATTTCCTGGGCAAACACATTAAAGAGTATGCTGCGTACAACGCTCGCCTGGACGCTCAAGCCGAAATGGAGGCATAAACGTTTGCAAAGGAACGCAGTGCTTAAAGGTATTTTTGATTATTCGATCGCGCGGTGGGGGAAGTATGAAGCGAAGGCGGGTTGACGATGCGGATATTATTTCTCTCGCGTTGGTATCCCTATCCTATAGATAATGGGGCCAAGATTCGGATATTCTACCTGCTGAAATATCTGGCAAAGGAGCACGACGTAGATCTGCTCGCTTTTTCGGATGAGCCGGTCGATGCCAGGCGCAGGGAGGCGTTGTTAGCCCATTGCCAGGAAGTACGTGTTTTCCCATATAAAAAATTCGAACCAACTACTTTGAAGGCGTTGACTGGGTACTTTTCGAAGGTGCCCCGCGCCTACCTGGATACCTATAGCCCGCAGGTGGATGTCGCTGTGCGCCACCTTGCCCAGAAGCATCCTTACGACGTAGTGGTTGCTTCGCAAATCGATATGGCGCTATATGGCCTGCTGGTTCCTGATGCGGTGAAGATCTTCGAGGAGATCGAGATCACTACGATTTATGATCGCTACAGTAAACAAACCGGGAAGCTGGCTCGTTTTCGGGCCGGATTGACCTGGCGGAAGTTGTCACATTTTATCGATTACTTGTTGGGGCAATATCAGGCCAGCACGGTCGTTTCGGAGAATGAGGCAGAACTTGTTCGCAGTGTGCTAACCAAAGATCACCCGATTGCCGTAATCCCCAATGGTTTCGAAGTCGACAAGCATATTGGGCAGAGCGTGACCAAAGAACCCTTTTCAATGATCTATTCGGGGGCCTTGAGCTACAGCGCCAATTTCGACGCGGTGGCATACTTCCTGGCTGAAATTTTCCCGCTCATCCGGCGAGAATACCCCCAGGCGAAACTGTACGTGACCGGCAAGCTGGATGGGGTGCCGGTCGAGCAGTTGCCGCAGCAAGACGGGGTGGAATTCACTGGCTACGTGGAAGACATCCAGTCGAAAGTGGCGGAAAGTATGGTGTGTGTAGTCCCGCTGCGGGTTGGTGGGGGCACGCGCTTGAAGGTGTTGGAAGCTTTGGCTTTAGAGACCCCAATCGTCTCGACCACTAAAGGTGTTGAAGGTCTGGAGGCTAGTGATGGGAAAGAAGTGCTGATATCGGATGATCCGCAAGGTTTCGCCCACGCCGTTGGGCGTTTGTTCGATGATAGAGAATTGTACGAAAAGCTGGCCCGGAATGGCCGCAGTTTGGTCGAAGCGCATTATAATTGGGAATATATTGGGGAACAGTTGAATAATTTTATTGGTGAAGTGGCGAAGTAGTTATTGGTTTGGAAGTAGGATTGTAGGCAATGGAACTGTCTCAACAAAATCATAATGGAAATCAAGCAGAGATCGAGATCACAACTCGGACGCATAGTCTTTCGCGCCGGTTTGTAATCTTTCTACGCGTGATGATCGTGCTGGCGATGTTGGCCGGTGCGGGAGTCATTGGTGTAGTTGGTGGCGGGCTGAATCCGTTCATCGCCGTGGCCGTCGGCGCGCTGCCTTTTTTGTTGGTTGGCTTAGAGCGCTTGTTGGCACATTTCGAATGGATGCCGATCTTGATTGTCATCCTGGCGACGTTCGTCCCGCTTTCCATTCCGACTGGAACGGGCAGTAATGTCGTCGATAGCTTGGCTGCTACCTCGGCATTTTTCGCAATCTGGGTGGTGAAGATGCTGATTATCGACAAACGCATCAGCTTTATCAACGGTAAAGTAACCAAGCCTTTGCTTGGTTATATCATTGCAGTGGTTATCTCGATTGTGTGGAGCAATCTGTTCCTGGATTGGGCTGTAAAGTCTTACGGCAGCTTTATCAAAGTGCAGTTGGCTTCAGCGGTCGTGATGATTATGCTGCCGGGCGCGTTTTTGCTGGTAGCAAACAATGTCAAACAAGAACTCCATTTGAAGATCATGGTCTGGCTGGTGCTGTTGGGTGGGGCTTTTGCGCTGGTTCGTAATTATGGCAATATCCCACTGCCGGTAAACCAAAAAGGGTTATTCCCGATGTGGGCAGTGGCATTGGCTTATGCGATGGCGCTGTTCAATGAGAAGCTGCCAAAACTCGTCCGCGGGGCATTGTTCCTCTATACCGGCGTATGGGTTGTGTGGGGCTTCGTGCTGAACATCTCGTGGGTTGCGGGGTGGTTCCCGGTGATTTTGGTGATTGGGATCATCACAGTGCTCCGTTCCTGGAAGCTTGTCTTGTTATTTGTCTTGATCGGCCTGCTGGTTTTTGCTTTGAACGCCGACTATTATCTGGGCAAGGTTTTGAGGGACGAGCAAGAGGAAAGTGGCGAGACGCGTCTGGCTGCCTGGCTAGTAAGTTTCCGGGTGGTAAGATACCATTGGGTGTTCGGGACCGGCCCGGCCGGGTATACGGCTTATTACATGACTTATTATCCATCTGAAGCAATGGCAACGCATAACAATTATCTGGATATCCTTGCCCAGACTGGCGTTGTGGGCTTGACTTTGTACTTGTTGTTTTTCATCTATGTTGCGCGCCTGGGTTTGCATCTGGCCTTGCGCCTACGCAAGGAACGTAATTTCCTATCAGCCCTGGCAATGGCGACGTTTGCGGGGACGATTGGGGGGATTGTGATGATGGGCTTCGGCGACTGGATGGTGCCGTTCGCCTATACCCAGTCGATTGAAGGCTTTGATTTTATCGTGCATAACTGGATGTTCATGGGGGCCGTCGTGGTAATCGAGCAACTCGTGAATAAGCGTGATGCGGTCTTGGCGTTGGAGGGGGAGAGCAGTGAATCATAATGATGATCCGCTTATTTCAGTTGTCATTGTTAATTGGAACGGGGAAGGATTGATTGAGCGCTGCCTGGATGCATTGAAGGACTGCGGCGACCGGACCCGTTTTGAAGTGATCGTCGTTGATAATGCTTCGAGCGATCAAAGCCCGGCTATCATCCGCGAACAATACCCGGAAGTAAAATTGGTTGTCAATGAAGAGAATTATGGCTTTGGCTCAGCCAATAACCGGGGCGCGGCGTTGGCGCGCGGTAAATATTATTTGCTGTTGAATTCGGATGCATTCGTCTGGCCGGGGGCGATTGACAAGATGGTCGAGTTGATGGAATCGCAGGAAGATATCGGGGTAGTGGGCTGCAAGCTGCTGCACGAAGATGGCGCTTTACAACGCTCCTGTTACAACTTCCCAACCCTGGCAACTGAATTGTGGTGGGGGCTGTGGCTGGATCGAGCGTTTCCTTTCAGCAAAACTTTCGGCAAATATGAAATGCGTTATTGGGAAATGGACGACGTGCGTGAGGTGGACAGCGTGATGGCCGCGTGTGTGCTGCTGCGCCGGGAAGCCATCGATCAGGTTGGCCTGTTTGATGAACAGTTCTTTATGTATTCTGAAGAAGTCGATCTTTGGTATCGTGTCAAGCATGCCGGCTGGAAAGTGTTCTATACGCCTGAAGCGGTTGCCACGCACATCTGGGGCGGCAGTACTCGCAAGACCAAGCTCAAGAATTTCCTGGAGTTATATCGCAGCCGAGTGATCTTCTTCCGCAAACATTACGGAAAATTGATAACCGCGTTGTACAAGCTCGTGTTGGCTTTCGCCAGTTCGCTGCGCATGGTTGGCGGGTGGATATTTGGAGTACTTCGCAAAAACCAGGATGCCAGCGAACGAGCGAACTTTTATGGCCGATTGTTTGTGTCGGTCTGGTCTTTTTAGCGGGGATAATAGCATAGCAAAGAAAATCATAAAAAATTGGTAGTGGTGTAATCAAAGTGATGATATAGTATTCAAATGGTAACCGAAACAATCATACATGTATGTCGCCAATGCGGCAG
>JAFGRA010000105.1 GCA_016935415.1 Anaerolineales bacterium | reverse complement strand
GTGGTCGGCGATGAGCCTGCCCCGGCTGAGCCGTCTGTAACCCCGGAAGCACCGGTTGAAGCCTCTCCCGTTCTCCCTGAGGCCGATGCGGAATTGAAAGTGGTTTACGTCGATGGCGGCAATGTCTGGCTGTGGACGGAGAGCGGCGGCAATGTGCAGCTTACTGCCGGTCAACCGGCCCGGGATGTACGCATCTCGGATGACGGCCAGGTGGTGGCTTTTATGGTGGGGAAATCCGGCGACCTGTACGAATCGATCTGGGCAGTGAACGCCGATGGCTCAAATATGCGCCAGGTGGTCAGTGTTGACCAGCTTGAGGCTATGACCACTGTTGATGGTGCGGTAACGGTCAATGCTTACCAGTATGCATTCGTGCCGGGGACGCATACCCTGGCTTTTAACACGCATCCACTCTTTGAAGGCCCCGGACTGTTGCTCCAGCACGACATGCGTTTGGTCGACCTGAATACGGACACGTTGACCACGCTGTTCGATGTGAATCAGGGCGGCACGTTCTACTACTCACCGGATGGTAGCCAGATCGCTTTGGTCACCCCCACCACGATCAGCCTGGTCAACGCCGATGGCAGCAATCTGCGCGCCAATGTGTTGGTCTACGACAATGTGATTACGTACAGCGAGTATGAGTACCATGCCCAGCCGGTTTGGGCGGCCGATGGCAGCTACCTGCGGGTGGTGATCCCGTCGCCGGATATGCTGGCAGAGGATTCAACCTTCACCGTCTGGCAGATTCCGACGGATGGTTCCACAGCGAGTTCGGTGGCAACATACGCGGCGCTTTCACCGCTCTTCTTTAGCGGCAAGAGTCTTTCCCCAGACCTGAATAAGGTGGTCTACTATCAACGTCACGGGGAACCAACCGATAACCTTTTTGATCTGCGCGTGGCCCAAATGGACACCGGAGCGGATGACCTGTATGTAACGCTCACCCAGATGGACTTCTCCGGTTGGGCACCGAGTTCGCTGTTGTTCCTCTATCGCGAGGATGGTGAGATGATGCGCGGCCATGTCGAGGCGATGGCTTCGCCGTTCACCGATGTTCCCAATGTAATTGGGGTAGAATGGATCGATGACAATCATTTCGTTTTCAGTGCCGGGGATCGAGGCGGTTGGCAGTTACGCATTTCTGAATTGGCGCATGCCAGCACGCTGATCGCCAACCCCGCAGGAGATTATGTCAGCTTTGCGATTGCGCCTTGAGCGCTTGATTGCTAAAAATGGAACGCCGCTCGATCACTTTGAGCGGCGTTTTTTTGTGTAACAAGAACAATGATATCCTGTTAAACTATGTAAGAGACTTGATATACGCTCAATTTTCTCTATAATTATATATACACATAGATAAGCGCTTTTTTTCACAAATATGGGTTTCAAGAGAGTTGCTATGGAAAATATTCAAAATTTCTTTTTAGCACTGACTCAACCGGCTTCAGGATCTTCTGAGGAAGCGCACCAGGAACATATGGTAAAGGTTATCGCGCTGATGATGGCGATAACCTTATTTGTTTTCTCAATCCCAATCAGTATCGGATGGGGTATCATCAGCTTCGACCGCTTTACGATCGTGACCTTGCTTATCATCGATGTGCTCGCGGGAGCAACAGCTGTGCTTGCCTTGCGCGGCCACTGGAAAGTTGCCCGGATTATCCCTATAGTCTTGTTTTTAAGTTTTGGATTTTATGGTAACTACGAATTTGGCCCGGCAACTACTTTCCTGCTTTTCTATGTGCTGGCCGTAATTCTGGCCTCTATTTTTTACAACAGGAAAGTTCTCTTCGTGGTCCTGCTGGTGAGTATTGTTGGTCCACTGAGTATGGACTTATTGCGCGGAAATTTCTACCTGTCACAAGAAGATAATTTGGCAGTATATTTCATGGTGACAGGCCTGATAACCGGGATTGGATTAACGCAGTGGTACGCGGTTGCCGAGTTGATGAAGGCGCTTATGCGTGCATCCGACTATGCGGAAGAATTGGCGAAAGAAAAAGAATTCGTCAGTAATATGATGAAGATACTCCCGGTCGGAGTTTGCGTGCTTGATGAGCAGGGGAAATTTACTTATGCGAATCAGTTTATTAGCGAAATTTTTGGTATGAATGAGGAAAATATCCTTCAGGAAACGCTAGACTCCATCGCCTGGCGGGTTACGGATATTGATGGTAACCGGATTCCTATCGAAGACTACATGATTACAAGTACAGAACAATCATCTTTGCCGTTACGAGACGCGCGTTATATGATTCAATTAGGCGATGCACGTAAGATTTTCATATCAGTTAATGCTACGCCGATAGTCGATTCGGGGGGGAATTTCAATGGGGTTGTGATTGCCGCCCAAAATATTACCGACAGCATTCAGGCAGTACAAGCCTTGCGCCGGAGTGAAGAACGCTTTCGTCAAATCGCCGAAAATGTGCGTGAAGTATTTTGGATTGGAACCCCGGATTGGTCTGAGATCATCTACATAAGCCCAACCTACGAATATACCTGGGGCAAGAGTGTCCAGAGTCTTTATACTGATCCTGATTCCTGGCTGGAAAGTGTCCATGAAGCGGATCGGGAGAACGTGGTAGCTTTTATTGAGAAAAAGATAGAAGGCGATTTCTCCGAGTTCCAGTTCCCGGAATACCGGATCGTCTTACCCGATGGCTCATTGCGCTGGATTTCGGCGCGCGTGTTTCCGGTGTTGGACGAAAATGGGGAAGTGTATCGAGTAACCGGGATTGCCGAGGATATTACCGAACGCAAATTGGTAGAAGAAGAACTGCACGAAAACCAGGAACGTTACCAATTGGCGACGAAGACCGGAAAAGTGGGGGTCTGGGATTGGAATTGGGAAAGCAATCAAATTTATGTTGATCCTAATATGAAAACGATGTTGGGATATGTCGAGGAAGAAATCGGCAATGACGCTGATGATTGGATGAAATTGACATTTCCAGAAGATGTCGATTCTGTTATACAGGTTGTGAAGGATCACATCGAGATGAAAACTCCGGAGTTCCAGATTTCTTACCGCATGCTTCATAAAGATGGCAGCATACATTGGTTCCTGGCGCGCGGGAGAGTTATTCCAAGAGAAACTGGTGGCCTGAGCCGGGTTGTAGGCACCAGTGTTGATATTACCGACCGGGTTGAGATGGAAGCGGCCGTTCAGGAAAGTGAAGACCGCATTCGCAGCATTTTCCGGGCCGCCCCGATTGGCATTGGCGTGGTGTCTGACCGAGTGTTGCTTGAAGTCAATGATCGCATTTGTGAGATGGTCGGACGTTCACAATCCGAATTGACCGGACAAAGCGCCAGAATTTTTTACCCAACCGAGGAAGAGTTTGATAGGGTCGGCGAAGAGAAATACTGGCAAATCAGTGAAAAGGGGACGGGGACGGTTGAAACCAGGTGGCAGCATAAAGATGGCACCATCATCGATGTGCTGCTAAGTTCCGCCCCCTTGGGTGTGAATGATCTGTCTGTTGGGGTTACTTTTACTGCTCTGGACATTACCGAAAGAAAGCGCACCCAAGAAGCCCTGGCCGAGCGCGAAGCAACCCTGAGCAGCATCTTTCAGGCGGCTCATGTTGGGATTGGAATGGAGGCCAACCGGGTATTTAACGAAGTCAATGATCGCCTTTGTGACATGACCGGATATTCGCGCATGGAGTTAATTGGAAAGAATGCCCGGATGCTTTATTCGACTCAGGAAGAATATGAAAGGCTTAATGAAGCCGAAAATTACGAATTCGTAGGGAAAAAAGGCACGGGAACGATAGAAGTGCGATGGAAGTGTAAGGATGGCCGTCCTATCGATGTTTTTTTAAGTGCTACTCCATTGGATGAGAACGATCCAACCGCCGGGCTCACTTTTGTTGCTGTGGATATTACAGAGAGTAAGCGTGCCCAAGCTACTTTAGCTGAACGCGAGACAACCCTAAGCGGCATATTCCGGGCTGCGCCGGTGAGTATCAGCTTGACAAGAGAGGGGCAATTCGTTGAGCTAAATGAGGCGATGTGTCAGTCAACGGGACACTCGCGTGCTGAACTACTCGGTCAAAGTCCGCGCATATTGTTTGTAACCGATGCAGAATACGAACAGGCCGGCAGGGAGATGTTGAGGCAAATTCGGGAAAAAGGAACTGCCGTAATTGAAACGCTCACCGCTCGAAAAGACGGGACAACGTATGATACCCTGGTAAATTTTGCCCCGCTAGACCCGAGCAATCCAGAAGCAGGTATGGCGACAATCAGTGTGGATATCACTGAAAGCAAGTGCACCCAGGCGGCCCTGGCCGAAAGCGAAGCAACCCTACGTAGTATCTTCCGGGTTGCGCCGGTGAATATCAGCTTGTCCATAGATGGAAAACTGATTGAAGTAAACGAGCATATGTGTGAATCCACTGGCTATAAGCGGGAGGAGTTGGTGGGCGCGAGCGTGCGAAAAATATTTGAAACGCAGGAGGAATTTGAACGCTCCATGTCTGAAATTTCTCGGCAGGTAAAGGAAAAGGGGACCGCGGTCATTGAAACACGCACACTTCGTAAAGACGGGACAACATATGATGCGTTGGTTCATTTCGCCCCGCTCGACCCAAATGATCCCTCATTAGGCCAGACTGATGTGGCGATCGATATCACGGATCGCAAACAGCATGAGCGTGAACTGGAAACTTTTATTACCTTAGCGACGGCTTTGCGGCAAGTGGATAATCGTAATGATATGATCCCGATTATTCTGGAACAGACGGTTAAGTTAATGTCTGGGAATGGCGCCACATTAGTACGCCACGATGCAGATACGGGGAAGTTGACGTTCGAACGCGGGATCGGCATTTCGCAAGCTGTTACCGGTAAAACCTTGCCTGTGGGGAAGGGGATTTCTGGATTGGTCGTGGAAACCAAAGAACCCTATGTCTGCAATGATCTGGCCAATGATCCAGTCAATGTGAGGTTAGTTGATGTTCCCATGTCCACTGCCGGAATTGCTATGCCAATGATCGCCGAAGGGGAAATCATCGGCGTTTTGTGGGTCCATAAGGAGCATGCTTTTTCGGTAAACGATGTAAATATTCTGACCATTATCTCTGAAATCTCTGCCAATGCTTTGCATCGGACTGCGTTGTTTGAAAACCTGGAAAATTCTCACCAAGAATTGGCGACAGCCTACGATACCACCTTGGAAGGTTGGGCGAAGGCGCTGGAACTGCGCGATAAGGAAACCGAAGGCCACAGCCGCAATGTTACAGAATTGACCTTGCAATTGGCGAAAAAACTAGGATTGGATCGCGAGGCGCTGCTGCATATCCGGCGCGGCGCTTTGCTGCATGATATTGGTAAAATGGGAATCTCAGATGCAATTTTGCTCAAACCGGGCCCGCTGAATGACGCCGAATGGGATATTATGCGCCAACATCCGGTCTATGCCTATGAACTGCTTTCCCCAATTCCGTTCCTGGAAAAAGCACTCGATATTCCTTACTGTCACCATGAGAATTGGGATGGTTCCGGCTACCCGCGCGGACTTAAGGGAGAAGAAATTCCATTGGCGGCGCGCATCTTTACGCTGATCGATTATTGGGATGCGTTGAATTCCGACCGCCCATACCGGAATGCCTGGTCAAAGCAGAAAATCCTTGATTATATCGAGGAAAACAAGGGGAGCATCTTTGACCCTAACATCGCGACTGAATTCCTCGATATGATTGCATGATGAACCCAGTTAAGCAAAAATGCCCGGAGTACTCCGGGCATTTTTTTATCTATATTTGAATTGGGGTGTTATGCGGGTTCTTGTTCGGGCAGGTCGTAACCCAGGCGGCGTAGGGATTTCTTAACATCGGCCAGCGACTTGCGGCCAAAACCGTCGATCTCCAGCAGCTTGTCTTCGCCTTCGCCCAGTTTTTCGATGAACTCACCGGCATTGTTGATGCCGACGGCGGCCAGCTTGTCGACCACACGTTTGCTGACTTCCAACTCCGAAATTAGACGGTCGGGAGAAACGCGTTCGGCCTCGCGGGCTTCCACATCTTGGACGTACTTCTGGCGCGCTTCGAGCCGCTTGTAGAAGCGGTCGACCTGGCCTTCAGAGTCCACGATACGTTGTTCACCAGTATAGAAGGGGTGGCAGTTTGAGCAAATGTCTACGCGGAGTTCAGCTTGCGTCGAGCCGGTGGTCCAACTGTTCCCGCAGGCACAGGTTACAGTGGCCTCAGGGTAATATTCGGGGTGAATGTCTTTTTTCATAATAAACCAGTCCTCTCGCGCATCACGACAGTGTCCGTGAAGCGACTTAGCAGGTGTGTTTTTCTATTCTTCGATGGGCATAACGCTGACGCGTTTTTGCCCGCCGCGGATGGTCTCGTAGACGACTACGCCTTCGACCATGGAGAAGATCGTGTAGTCTTTGCCAAGACCGACGTTGCGGCCGGGTTTGATCTTGGTGCCGTGCTGGCGGACCAGGATGTTGCCGGAAAGCACACGTTCGCCGGCGAATTTCTTTACGCCAAGGCGTTGTGATTGACTATCTCGTCCGTTGCGGGATGACCCGCCACCTTTTTTGTGAGCCATTACTATACCTCTCTATTCTGCAGCAGCCTCAGCGGCTGGCTCCTCGGTTTCTTGCTTGGCCTTGGATTTCTTGGCGGCTTTTACGGCAATTTTTTCTACCTGCAGCCGGGTATACCACTGGCGATGGCCTTTCTTCAGGCGATATCGCTTGCGAGGGTGGTATTTGTAGATCAAAACTTTGGGGCCTTTGAACTCTTCAACCACTGTGGCGCTAATTTGGGCGCCGGCTACGGTTGGGGTTCCTACGGTGACCTTACCATCATCGGAGATGAGTAGGACATCTTCGAGGGTAACTTTCTTACCGGGTTCCAGGTTCAGGCGGTCGACTTCGATCCAACTGCCTTCAACGGCTTTGTACTGCTTGCCACCGCTTTCTACAATGGCGTATTTCATTTGCTTCCTCCAAGCTTCACTTCACCACCGTTTTCCGCGCCTGCTGCGCCGATCTGGGGGGAAGTTGGGGATTAATTATAAGGTACGCACAATATTAAACCCCAGCGGCCTGCTGGGGCAGTGCGGGAGGTATTATACAGGAGACTTGCACCCCCGTCAACGCTTTTAAATTAATCTTTTGCAAGAAAGTGAGGAGCGTCTACCTAGCTCTATGCGTATACTTCCGGGTTCACACAGTTGGGCAGTTTTTCGCCTTTCAACCCGGCGATCAGATTGGCGGCGGCCATGGTGGACATCTTGCCGCGTGCGGTTACGCTGGCGCTGGCAATGTGTGGGACCACGATCACGTTTTCCAATTCCAGCAATTTGTGGTCGCCGGGCAGCGGTTCCGGGTCGGTCACGTCCAGGGCGGCGTAGGCGATCGCGCCGCTGGAGAGGGCGTCGTAGAGAGCATTTGTGTCGACGACCGGGCCACGGGCGGTGTTGACCAGGATGGCGGTGGTTTTCATTTTCTCGAAGGCGGCAGCGTTCAAGATGTGACGCGTGGCATCCGTCAGGGGCACATGGAGCGAGACGTAATCTGATTCGGCCAGCAGTTCGTCCAAATCGACGCACTCAGCGCCGATTTCCGCGGCGAAAGCATCATCCTTGCAGAGCGGGTCGTAGTAGAGCACGCGCATATCGAAACCCTGGGCGCGTTTGGCCATGCCTTTGCCGATGCGGCCAAAGCCGATGATGCCCAGCGTGGCTCCGGTAATGTCCTGTCCGAGCAGCAGTTTGGGACCCCAGGTCTTCCATTTCCCGGCGCGCGTGAAGTTGTCGGCTTCCACCACCCGGCGGGCGGCGGCCATCAACAAAGAAAAGGCAAAATCGGCGGTCGTGTCCGTCAGCACACCCGGTGTGTTGCCGACCGGGATGCCGCGTTCGGTGGCGGCGGGCACGTTGATATTGTCGTAACCAACGGCGTAATTGCTGATCACCTTGAGGTGCGGCCCGGCAGTGTCCATCACTTCTGCATCAATGGGGTCGGTGAGCAGACACAGCAGCCCATCCACGCCCTTTACGCGCTCTAGGAGCTGGACGCGGGTTGGCGGGAGTTCTTCCGGCCAGATCACCGCATTACAATACTCTTGGATTTGCATCAGCCCTGCCTCAGGGATCAATCGGGTTACGAACACTTTGGGCTTTTCCATACCACACTCCACATCTTCTACTCATAATCTATTTAACAGTTTCGGTTATTATACACTTGAGGCCTTGCTTGTTGGGAAACCAGGCAGATTATGCCCAACATCCTATGGCGAGGGTTGCCAGGCTTGGTATAATTTTCGTTGACATTGATGATTGGGAGATTGAAGAAATCAAGCAGAATGAGGCAGTTTATAATGAGACCATTGCAGCAGTTTTGTTGTCTTATGCCAAATAGAATTTACACGATATCCAAATAGGAGGTAAATGTGAAAATCGGCAAAGCATACAGTATATTCTTTTTAATATTGATCCTGGTGGTTGTCAGCGCCTGTGGGCCTACGGCTACTGAAGCTCCGGTGGAAGAAGCGCCAGCCGAAGAGGCTGCTCCGGTGGAAGAGGAACAAGCGGAAGAAGCGCCCCCGGTACAGGAAGAGGGTGAAACCGCATCTGTGGAAGAACCTACCTTAGAACCGACGGAAATTGTGGTCGAATTGCCAACTGAAATTCCTTCTGCACCCTTTGGCCTGACCAGTCCGGCGTTTGCACAGGGCGAGACGATCCCCACGCAATATACCTGTGACGGTGAAGACATATCACCGCCGCTGCTGATCGGTGACACGCCGGAAGGTGCCCAGGCTTATGTGCTGATTATGGACGACCCGGATGCGCCGGGCGGAACCTGGGTGCATTGGGTGCTCTACAATATTCCGGCCGAGACGCGCGAACTGGCCGAAGCCCAGTTGCCGGACGCCGCCCTGGAAGGGGGGATTGCCCAGGGCAGCAATAGTTGGGAAGCAACCAGCTATGGTGGGCCGTGCCCGCCCAGCGGCGAACACCGTTATTTCTTCAAGTTGTATGCGCTCGACGCGGTGCTGGAACTGCCGCCAGGGATGGATAAAGACACAGTTCTACAAGCCATGGAAGGCCATGTGATTGCTGAATCGGAATTGATGGGCGTTTACAGCCGGTAATCTCCTGACTACAACTTACTTTAAAGACAATCGCCGCCTAACTGGCGGCGATTGCTGTTTTAGTTGTGATGTTATGGAACGTCTACCGTCAGGTCCCGGATTTCAGACCATGGGCTGGTCGTTGGGCTGGTTGCGGCATTGTAGCCTCGCACTTGCCAGGTGTAGTCATCATCCGCCAGACTTACATTTACCTGCCAGGTGCACACACCGCCTGTGCAGATCGTTGCTGCTTCCACCCAGCGGTCGATGGCCGCACCACCACCCGTCGGTGTGATCAGAACATTGTAGTGCGTCACCCACGACATCGCTTCCCAACTCAAAGTCGGTTGGCTCTCGGTTACCGTGGCCCCATCTGTGGGAGTCAGCAACTGTGGTGATTGCTGCACTGTTATGGTATTTGGCGTGGCATACGGGCCAACCGCATAGGCCGCGGTGTAGCCCCTCACCTTCCACTGGTAGTCGCCGTCACTCAAGGTAACGTACACCGGCCAACTGCACGTCCCGCCGCTGCACAATGTTCCGCCATCCAGCCAGGCAGACAAGATCGGTGTGCCCCCACCCTGCGGCTCGATCACCAGCTCATACCAATCCGCCCAACTGAGTTCCTCCCAACTGAAGGTCGGGCGCCCCATGTCCACCGTCGCCCCATTGGTCGGCGAGGTCAACGTCGGCAGGCCGATTTCCAAGCTCCAGGT
>JAFGRA010000104.1 GCA_016935415.1 Anaerolineales bacterium | reverse complement strand
GTAATGTGATGTATTTTTCATAGATTTCTGGCCAGGACTTTATCCGTTCAATCGCCTCCTTTATCTCGTGAGAAAGCTCCTCGGTGGAGGTAAGCTCTATAAATTTTTCCGAACTAACGATGAGTTGGATATTGTCTACAAATTGAGCTTGGAAAATTACAGGATACTCCGCTTCCATTTTTTCGAGGGCTTTTTGCGTTTTGATAATGGTTTCTTGTTGGCTACAGAAAAAGAGCAGGATATTTTTAATCTCTTCTTCAATTTTCTCACCGAATATCCTGTAAGCGAAAAATACTACATAAAAATCGAGCGTGATCCCCATATCGAGATTCTTGGTAGTAAAAGCCTGACAAGCTTTGGTCAATTCACATAGGACGTTGAATGTTTCATTGTTTTGATAGGACTTTTCAATCTCATTGAGAATCCTTTGAGCACGATCCCACTCTCTATGTTTGAGATGATCAATAACGATCAGTGAAAATGGTTCGATTAAATTTCGGCGCTCGATAATTTTACGGCACCTGATTAAGTACTCTTCCTCTTCTTCACTTTCTTCAGTTGTAGTGTATATCGACAAGGCGCGAATAGGATCTTCGATAAGAGATTCTTTGAAATCTTGTACACTGGAGGCCAAGCGCTCTTTTATTTTTTCATTGATTTCTCGTTCCATCCAATATGCTTTAACTAATTGTGTAACCATAAAACCGGCAGCAGAGAGCAGCCCGGTGATAATGATGATGATTGTGTTATTTCGGTCTACCGATGTATTGGCGAGTAGGCGAAAGATAGTATTGAATTTGCATTCAACATGCATTGGGATAATAAAAGTTTTTTTGCCTAAGAAAGAATCGGATTGAATCGAGGTATTGTTGGTTTTTCTAAAAAACGAGGTGCACGTATTCCGGACTCTAAAAATGTAAGAAGGTTGATTTTCTATAATGAATTCAGTTTTGAAAGCTTCTGATGTAGGGAATGTAACCATAAGGTTGTTGGGAATAGAAATGATGTATTCAGGACTTTCAGCGTTTACTGGCATGCCGGTGGTAATTAATTTAACTGGATAGGCCTTTTGATCACACGGAATATGATTGGGATAAGCGATGATCAAGCTTTGACCATTTGATAAAGGGAGTTTATTTGAATAGATCGTAGCTAATTGGTTGGGCACAAATACATTCGTGTAAACCCAAAATACAACACTAATAAAAAGAAGTGTGCCAAATATCCCGAAAAATACTTTGTTTAACCTATTTAATGGAGCAATTAAATCAAGAGAATTTAAGTGGTTATTTCTATTCATCGCCATTTTCCCGAGCTTGGTATTAGTCGAAAATATCTGATAACTGTAAAGTGAAGATATGGCTCAAATTGTATGAAATTATTTCCCAATGGTTATCAAAATAATGATTTCAAAAATAGTATATAGTTTTCATCACTTCCCTGTCAAGTTGATTATTTGATGTCAAATCAGTTGATGCGGTCACTCTTTGTTGTCCTCTTTGCAGGCATTTTTCTTGCGGGAAGTGCAGATTGAATTATTATAAGAAACCGCAAAAAGCCGCACAAAACGCAGACTCTTCACAGGGGAAAATTAAAATTGGCCATAAGCCAAGTTGATTTCCCTGATTGGGAAGGTGAATAATTAGGTGTGGCATCCGGTACTGCTTTAAGATGAGCGGCATCTTCTCTTTAATTCAGCGCATATTCTGTAATGCAAAAAACTCATTTTACGCTTGGAATTTATTCCGTAGATCACCGGATGTGCAACTCCCGCATTTTTTCTTAGGATATTGATTATGTGGACAAAACTCCACACAATCACAGGAGGCACATCTTGGCAGTGTTCGCGGAAAGAAAATCGCGTTTACATCGCTCCGTACTGGGTATCGTCAACCTAAAGGGTGGGGTGGGTAAAACGATCCTCTCTACCAATCTGGCCGCGATCGCGGCTAAAGTGCGGAAATGGAAAATTATTCTGGTCGACTTGGACAACAATATTCCGCTTACACGTTTGGCACTTGATGATCTTCGTGGTCACCACACCGTCTTGAGCGTTTTACAGGGGATGAAACAAGGACGCCAACTTACCGAAGCAAATTTTACCTTTATTCAGAGTTTGGGAGTGTGGCTTCTGCCTGGCAGCCCGCGCAGTTTGGGGGACGAGGAGGTGGCCCAGATCCCGCGCCTATTAGCGGCTATAAAATCAACCTATTTTGCCGGTGGATATGTCGACCTGGTGATCGTGGATCCACCCGGCGGTAATCGGGCGGTAAACGGCGCAGTCCTGCTCGGCAGTGACAATGTGTGTATGCCGATTTCGGTTGCCGGAACCGACCTGATGGCAACTAACCTTACCGTGAACTTCATCAAACAAATCCAACAAACCAATGGCGGGAGACCACATTTTCTTGGCTTTATCCCGAACCGATTGAAACGTAAGGACGCGCTAGAGCGCAGTTTGATCGAGACGATTTTCAAGAGCGAGCTGGTCTTGCCATATGTGCCGGAGTCAAATTACATCCGTAAAAGCCTGGTCACCGAAGGTAGCGGCGGCGGCAGTGTTCCAGTACATTTCGCGCCGAAATCTATGGCGACCGAAAAATTGATCAGATTGTTCAATGCGCTTGATGAGCCGAACCCTAATCGCCGGAGATATGAATTGGAGATTCGTGATTACCTGGGTATGGATATAGCCGGGAATGAGGATGCCATCAATAATAATCTGGAGCTGCAAACTGGCGGGGAAGCATTGCCTATAGTTTCTGCCCCTGAGGAAATCCATGCCTAAGCGAAAAAACCTTGTAGCTTTAGAAGATGGATTGACGGCCGAATTCGATGTCGGCCCGATTGTGCAGGCCGCAGCCACCGTAGGTCTGGATTGGCAAACCCCACCAGTCTTTGTAAATGCGCTGCCCTTGGCCGCGATTGTCAAGCAAAGTCCTATCCAGGCGCGTGCTGAATTCAACCCGGATAAGGATGGCGATGATGCCGAATTTCTGGCATCGGTTGCAGAAAATGGGGTGATCGAACCGATTTGGGTTATCTCGTTGCCAGATCAAGAAGTAGAAGCCTATCAACTTGTGGCCGGACACCGCCGTACGGCTGCGGCGCGCCTGCTGGAATATGACTCCATCCGGGCGCTGGTCTTTCCCACAGATAGTGATCCACTTGAACTGGCAAAATTCGCGATTATCGAAAACTTTCATCGCAAAGATTTGGCGCCACTGGAATTGGCCCATACGATTGCGCGGGTTATGGATATCTATCACCTCAGTCAAAAAAAGACTGCCAAGCTGATGGGCGTTGCAGTTGGTACGGTAAACAATTACCTGTCTTTATTGGAAGTGGACACCGCCGTCCTGGCCCTTGTTGAGAACGGGGTAGTGGGCGCCGCGAATGCCAAGCGATTGCAAAAATTACCTGTTGAACAGAAACAGGTGGCGTTGAAGGCTGTCGCTACTGGCATGTCGGCTGTAGATGCCCTGACCCTGGCCAAATCGGATGGCCTAAGGGCAACTGCGGGGAACAAGCTCTCTGTGGCGGCACGCGCGCACGTATCCCAAAAGGATCGTGTATGTGCTGATCCCGTTCTTTTGTACATTCTTGGGGAGGATGATATACGCTCACTTTGGCAAGTATTTACACCCCGGTCAGCGCGAGAGGTCATGCCGCTCGACGATTGGCGCGGGATTGGATTGTTTGGTTTGACCTGTAACCATGATTGGCGCCAGGCACGGGAAGAGTGGAACAATCTGTCCCATGTGGCCCGTAAAGCGGCCGTCCGGTTCTGGCCCGCGCTGGAGAAGGCCCTGGCCGTAGCGCACAATTCCTCTCGAGAACAATTTCCTGAAATGATTTTCCAGGCGCTGAGCATCGCATTTAACCGGGTCGCTGAAAACCTGCATCAGGGGGTGATGAATGATGATTGAGAACATGATTACAGAAGCCATGGCTGACGGGATTGCTGCTAAGCTGCTTTCCGAGGATGAAAAAGCGCGCCTGGATATATATTGGACGCGGACAGGTCTTACAGACCCGGCGCGCTATCTCGCTACGGTTGTGATCATGGCGGGGCAGCAGTCGCCTTCAGTAACAACAGCGGTGTCGACTGCCGAAGTGATCTATGCCACCCCAACCTGGCGGGCACTGCTGCATCTGGCTGCGGCGTTAGATGCGTTTGCGCGTGCAGAGTATGAACCGAGCGCGGTGCCAATCAACGCGCTGGTTGCCGAAAGCGTGCAAAGTGTACACACTGCCATCGCGACGCACTTGCAAATCGAGGATTTCTTGCAACACTATTCCAAATATAGGAGTCAACAACTATGAAGCGTACAACCACCGTAATCATTGGTGTGGTTTTGGTGCTGGTTGCCGTGGGTGGTTTTGCCCTGCTCGGCAACCTGATGAATCCACCGGCGACGGACATCCTGGTGGCTGTTGATGATATCGCCCCCGGTGAAATCTTGCAACCGTATATGGTGAACGTGATCAGTGTCCGGTCAGCAGATAAAGGGCAGGCGTATGTCACGACTGACAATATCGATGCGTATGCCAATGCCATGGTCATCGACCAGATCTATGCCGGGCAATATATTCCCAAAGCGGCACTATCTCACCCCGAGAACCCCGCTGCTGAAAGCCGCATCGCTTTGGCGCTCAATGACCCGGAAATGGTCGCCATGGTCGTGCCGGTCGACCCCGAGACCAGCCCGCAGCAGATTGTAGTGGGGGACCGCGTGGACCTGGTGCTGGCAGTTGGCTCGGCGGCGTTTTTGTCCGGAAATTTCGATGTGGTCCCGGAGCCAGAACAGACCGCCAATGATTTCTACGCCCCCACCTTTGGACTGGCGCTGGCCGATCCAACCGCGATGGCTGGGGCGCCGACCAGCCCGCTCGATTTGGATGACGGTACCTTGACACTCGATGCGCCTTATTTCCCGGTCGCCACACCCACGCCGACGCCCAACCCGCAGCGCATTACACTGCCGGTAGCCAAGACGATCACAGTGGAAGCGCGTGTGCTGCATGTGACCTATGAACTGATCGTGAATGCCACCTTCAACCCGGACAGCAATGCGCCCGAAACCGTTAAAGGAGACATCCGTGCCTTAGTGGTGGCTGTACCGCGCCAGGCGCAGGAGATCGTTGCATTTGGCGTATCCAACAGCGCGTTGCGCATAGCCGTACTCGATCCGCGCGCCAATTCGCCTGAAGATAAAGCGCTTACGCCGGGGATGTCCTGGGATGATCTGGTGGCATTCTTCAAATGGGAGCGGGCGGCATGGGCGGCGGTGCAGGATACGGAGGTAGATTCGCTTGACCAGGTACCGGGCGCGGCCGCGCTGGTGCCGACACTTTCGATCACGCCTCAGGAGATTGGGATAGGGCAGGGGAGTCCCACCCCCAGGCCAACATTAGCGCCGGCCGATGGCGCAGCAGACGGCATGATCCCGACACCCACCGCAACCCCGTGAGCATCAGGTAAACATAATGACGACACCGATCCAGACCGTACTTGTCGCCCCGCCCGCCGAGCAGAATGCCATCCAGGCCATGCTGGCTGGTTTCGGGAATTACCAGGTCACCCGGGTTTTCCAGGATATGGCGGCTGCCGAATTGCTAGACTATCTATTGGTTTCCGACACCACGCTGGTGCTCGTGCACCAAGGCGTGGAGGGTTTTTCCACGAAAGGCTTACAAGAATTTGTACATACCAAAGGCTCCGCCGCGCGTGTGGTGGCTGCCATCGTCGATGACCAGGGTGATGTATTTGATGCTTGCCTACAGACCGGGGCAGTGGTCTTCCGGCTGCCGCTTAGAAAAGGAATCTTCGAGCGCCTCACCGCCGGTTATCCGGACTATTATGCCGAAGCTGTGCAGCGCATGGCAACGAGCGTTGCCATACCGGACGCTGCCCCTGAACTTGACAATACCGCCTACCAGGCGCTGGGTGTGCGCCGGCAGTTCCTGCAGGTGCTTACGGTTTGGTCGAGCAAGGGAGGCAGCGGTAAGAGTATGACGGCGATGGAGTTGGCCTATTTGCTGGCTAACGTGGGAGGACGAAAAGTATTGCTGGTTGATGGCGATATGAACCGCGGTTATGTTGCGGTGGCGCTTGGTCAGGAGGCGATGGCGTTTGCCCGCCAGAAGAATATTGCTACCCTGGCAACGCTCTATGATAACCGTGGGCAGATGCCTAACCTTGAAAGTTTTGTGTACAACTACCCGCCAGCGTTTGCTAAAGACGGGCGTGGCAACCTGGATATCCTCTTCGGGTTGGCCGCGCCCGATCAAGCCAACCTGCCGTGTTTTGTAGGTGACGAAGGCCAGCAGGGGATGCGCTTCGTCAGCGCATTACGGGATATGGCGCAGAAATCCTATGAGTTCCTGGTCTTCGATATCGGCACATTAATTCCCGTCCACGTCCACGCCGCAGCGATTAAAGAAGCCACGACGTTGCTGGTCGTGTCTACCCCGATTGTGCCGGATATCCAACCGACCAAGGCTGGTTTGGAGCAGATGAAGAAATATGACCTGCTGCCGCGCAATGCCGGTGAGAAGGCCGTATTGGTGATGAACCACTACCACGAAGATTGCGGCTTCCAGGAAAACGAGTTCCCGGCCTTTATCGGCCTGACTATGGTGGCTGCGTTTCCGCAGGTGGTGCCGGAACCCTTGATGTATGCGATTGTCAACCAGGGCCAATTCGTCAGCGAGCATTTCCTAGCAACGAAAAACGGCGATGCCTTGAAAGGGCTTACGCGCCAGCTCTTGGGATTAGCAGAGTACTTTGCTCCGGGGACGCGCGGTCTGGCGCGCCAGCACGCCCCCAAACTAGCCGACGTGGTGGAAGCAGAACGGCGCGGTATCTTCAAACGGAAGAAAGCGTAGGTTTAAATATGACCTTGCCCACCCATATCCTTACCACACTGAAACCGGCTGCCGATCACAAAAT
>JAFGRA010000103.1 GCA_016935415.1 Anaerolineales bacterium | reverse complement strand
TTTCGATTTCCTGCTCCAGGTGGGGGTCATTCTTGATCTTGTGCATCACCAGGTTGGCGCGCCCTCCGGGCAGCACAATGCAACTGCGTTCGGGTGGGTAAGCCGGATCGAACACGACCTCCCCCAGCACCGCCGAAGCGATCACGTAAAAGACGAAATCGACCTGGTCATTTTCATCCAGCCACAATAATGCACCATCGTCACGAACCTGGCAGCCCAAACGCGCCCCCAACTCGGCCAGCATGGCGCGCACCGCGTCCAGGTCGGTACGCCGCAGTTTGGGGGCATCGTCGGCGCGCATGCCCCAACCGCCGTCCGCATCCATCTCCGCGTACGATTCGAGCATCGCCAACAGCAAGTCACTTTCCGGGGTCAGCAGGCCGGGGAAGGCCCGGCAAACGGCCGCGTCCAATTCCATTAACGACGTTCCCGTGTTCGCCACCAGGTGATTGACCAATGCCTTCTCGACGCGGTCGGCCAGTGGGGGTTGGGCCTCTCCGGTCTCCCGCAGCCACCACTGCCCCACTTCGGGAGATTTCTGGCTGCCCTCGTAGCGCAAGAAACCGTGCATAAAGCTGAAACTCTCGACCGCGTTGCGCAATTCAGTGAAATTATCGGCCGGAGTAAGACCGGAGTTGCCGAGCAAATGAGCCTGCGCCAATCCCTGCACAGCGGCGGCCTGCATGTACAGATACTCGGCCGGTTGGCCGCGCTGGCGCAACAAATCCTGGGCAGCCAGGTTGATGGTTTGCTCGACGGTAACCTCTTCACTGGCCTGAGAGGCAGCTTGCTTTTGCCACAACAACTGTGTCTGGCCAGCATCGGGACGCAGCGCCAGGTCTTCCAGATGAAAACCGGCCAGGGATGCAGCGGTCTGCACCGCCAGGTTAAAGCCAGGTTCGCTCTCCGTAATCAAGCCATAAAAGGGCGTGCCATCCACCAGATATGGGGCAAGGTCTTCCAGGGCAGCGTGTACGGCCATGGTGTGCCAGGCCCAATCGTAGCGGCGACGGCGCAGTACGCTCACAAATGGTCCGACCGCCTCCTGCCCCCATAACCACCCGGCCCAAAGCGCCGAAAGCGTCCAAAAGGCCTGGTTTGGGCGCGGGAAAGCCGTCACCACTGCGCCAATCTCGATCTCCGGTTGAGCATCCGGCAGGCGATTGACCAGCTTCTTTAAGCGTCCGTCGAACAGGCAAATGCCGCCCGCTTCCGGTTGCTCAGGCCACGCCACCAATGGCACCGGCTGTGCTTCGGCCGCCGTCCACTCAGCGATGGCATTTTCCAAGGCCAGCCAGACGTTATTTTCCCTGAAATTGTTAGGCACGCCCAACTGCTTGGGGCGTTCGCGGCCGCTGGGATAACGCCACAAGGTGTTGGCCCGGTCGCAAGCCGAGAGCAGCAGCGCCGCCAGGTCGCGTTGGCGAGTAGGCGGAAGTTCCAGTCCATCCAATTTATTGATCAGCGTGAAAAGCGCATACACCGCCCGCGGCAAATAGGCTTCCAGGGCTTCTTCAGCGTGCTCACGGTTGGGATCGTCCACAGAGGCAACGCGCGCCAGAGCACGCGCCCGGTGCAGCCCACCGGAAGCAAAGCGGCCCACCTTTTCGATATCCCGCGGCGTGACCGAGAACTCCCCCGCCTGCCCGCAAGCCGGGCAATCATAAATGCGGGCGTACGGCGCGGCCGCCTCACGCTCCCACAGGAAAGCCTGTGCCTCTACGGTCTCCCCGCATTTATCGCACTGTGTGGTGTACAGCGCGCGGATGTGCGGCTCGATGCGCTCTTCTCCTCGCCGCGAAGCGGCCAGGTCGGACAGCGCCAACTGCATCTCCTCGCGGCTGGGCGGATTGGCGGCTACCTCGATCAGGAAATGGGCAATCGGGTTATTGGCGGCCACCAGCACCTTATACCCCGCCCGAGCCGCCTCGACCACTAACTGCGGCGAGGCCCCAAAAGGATCGAGCACCCACGCCCCGGCCGGGAGATTTTCCCGCAGCCAGGTTGATACCACCCCAGCAGGCAGGCGCGGCAGGAAGCGCGCCAACGGTCCCGGCGATGCAGGCAGCCTTCCAGGAATGTAAACCAGCGCTTCGGGCATATTTACCTCATTCCTAGTATAATGCCCCACGAAGAAAATGCAATCATTAAAAAGTTCAGGTAAGGGAAAACAAAGGACTATAATAGTTAGTTCAAGTTGAAATTATCCTTTTCACTTTAGGAATTGTCCATGCGCATCCAACATGCTGGTATCGAGACGAAATCATTCAAGCTGTTTTTACAATTCATGGGTTTACTGCTCACCTTATTGTTGCTCATCAGCTGCGACCTGCCCATCGAGATTGCCTTAGAAACGCCGACCGTCCAGGCCACCGAAAGCCTCCTGGCCGGTGAAGTGACCGCGACCGTCGCCGCCACAGCCACCAGCCCAACCGCGGCAGAAACGACCAGCGTAGAAATCGATGCGGCTGAGGACGCCCCAACCCCCACCCTCAAGGAAACCAATACCCCTGTTCCCGAAGATTCATTCTGCATACCACCAAAGCCAAACATGGCTTTGGAAGCAACCAGCTTCGAGAACTACCCCAGCGCCATCCTGAACTACCTCAACGCCGGTGGCAGTGTAGAAGATTTACAAAGATTATTGACTACAGCCAAGATCGGCAATGACCCGTTAGCCGCCACCGCCGGGGAGTTGACCGGTGACGACAAATTGGAAGTGGTGGTCTCGTTCATCAACGATCACTCACAAGGCTTCCCGCCCCAAGGCGCGCTGCTGGTCTTCGTGTGCAGCGGAGAAAGCTATGCGCTCGAGCATTACGAAATCTCCGAACAGGGCTTCGAGCCGCCCGCCATCATCCACATCCGCGACCTGAACGCCAACGGCCTGGGCGAATTGATTACCAGCAATGCGATTTGCGACGCACACACCTGTTACGAAGACGTCAAGATTTGGGAATGGACCTCAGAAGGATTCCAGAACCGCCTGAACGGCACCACCATCGACCTGCCTTTCCCGGATATCCAGATCACGGATTATGAGAAAGACGGCGTATACCAAATGGAGGCGGCGGGCAGCGGGCCAGGGTCGATTGGGGCCGGGCCACCGCGCGACCGCACGCGCATCTTCATCTACAATGCCGTAACCGGCTTCTGGGATGTCACAGACGAAATCCTCGGTCCGTCCAACTACCGTATCCACGTGCTGCACGACGCCGACGCAGCCGTCCGCAGCGGCGACTACACTATCGCCCAGGTCTTCTACGACCAGGTCATCAACGACCCCGACCTGGATGATTGGATGCCGGAAGAACACCCCGACGAACTAATCAATCTGCAAGCTTATGCGCGCTACAAATTGGTGGTTGTCTATACGCTGATGGAGCAGCCCGACAATGCCCAACGCGTCTTTGAGGCGATGGTCTCACTTTATGCCGAAGACTCCGCCCAGCGCGGCTACGTCGAGATGGCGCAAACTTTCCTGAACCTGTACACCGGGAACAACCTGGACGCGGCCTGCGACGCCGTGCACCAATACGCCGCCATCAACCTGGCAAAAGTGCTCACGCCGCTGGGGCAAACCGTATTTGGCACTTCGAATCCCAATTACTCACCCCTCGATGTATGCCCCTAAACCGGTGCGCTTTCGATCACCGGGAATCGTTCAATTGATTATTTCCTTGTAGGCCATAGCATTCGGCCGCGACGCGGATATGTTCTTTGACCTCCGGGCTGCAATTGCTCTTCAACACTGCGTTCACAACCGTCAGCGCGTCGAAAACATCTTCGCCAAATTCCCCACTCTCGTTATAGAACTGTGCCAGCCCAACCAACGCCATGATCTCGAGCGCGTCGGGTTTACCGCCACATTCGAGTTCAAACTGGGTTTGCTTGATCTCGATTTCGCGGGCAAGCGCGTCAAGATCCCTCAAGCCTGGATCGGCCAAAATCTCCTGCCAGATCTCGAGGGCGTTCTCGTAGTAGACCAGCACTCTGGGATTACCATTGAGCAGCATGTGTAAAGTAGATTTCATTGTTCGCTCCTAAGCAGAAACTGTGCAGTTTGATTTTACTGAACATGCTATGAACGAACCGCTGAACAACCACTGAACAACAACCCTCAAAAGGCAAAGAAACCGGCGTATAGTGCCCCAATAAAAAGAAAAATCAAGATCACATTGATCACTACATTGCGCGTCTGCCCATCCCGGTAGGCACGCCAGCTCAGGAATGCCAGGTAACCGATCATGGGTACCAGCGTAACCACCAAAAGCATTTCGACGGTCTGCCAGGAAATCACCGCGGCATTGTTCAAGCCGAAAGCAACGGTGATCACGATCATCACCAGCCAGTTGAATTTATCGTTGGGTTTGTAACGGTGGGGATGTGGGGGCATATCTTTCCTCACTATAGTTTATTTTTATTTACCGATCTGTAAAAGAAAAGGTTCGCCAGGTCAACCCCAAGAAACACCCTTTTGGGATAAATTTCACGATATAATTAATTCATCGTCGCTACATGGGAACAGGAGGAACAATGAAATTTCGCAGATACTTACTGGTTCTCCTCATCATTTTACTACTTTGTATACCGGTGGGCATTGTACAAGCACAGGATGATGATCCCCAGCCCCTGAATGATGAATTCGTCGAAGCCCTGGTGATGATGACTGTCGATTATAACCTGATGGCGGGCAAAGACGAACTTGCCGACCTAAATGCGCTACACGATTTCGTGGATGAGTATTACACACAACGCATCAATACCGTGAGCAACAACAATACAGTCGACGCCGAAAGCAACGCGGCTCTACTGCAGCAGCAAAAAGACAAGCTGCTGACCACCATCCGGCAAGACATCAGCCAGAAAAAAGGGGGCTTTCGTTGGGTGATCAATTTCCTGGATCTGTTTTTCAGACCCGATCGTCTGGAAGCCGCCACCCCTCCCGATACAATCCAGAAAGTGGTCAGCGGCAGCGATGATCCGCCCGCAGATTATCTCACTACCATAAACACGCGGACATTGACCAATTTGAAGGCGCAGGCGAACCTTGCGCTCGATATCCAAATCATCAGCGTGCAGCCGGCCCTGGCCCCCGCGCTTGACGACCAATCACCCTGGAGCTACGATCTGCCATCGTTCGGCGATTCCAGCGCCCCGATCTCACCCTCAACAGATGACGACAGTTCACCGGCAGGTACAGCGCCCGATGAACCGCCGTCTGGCGCTAGGATAGAAGAGCCCATCCTCAAACCGCTGCGTTTCGACAACAACGGCTTCGACGCCGTGACTGTAAAGGTCGAAACCTACACCCCAGCCGAAGGATATAGCCCCACAAAGCCTACTGCCTCCACCGTCGTCTTCCCGGAAGGCAACCCCAGCGCCCGCCTGGAACTCCCCTTGGGCACCTACACCTTCTGCTACGAATGGGAACTGGATGAAGACTACAACAATGATGACTATATCGACTACCATCATAAAACCACCCGCGCTACCACGCTGAACGTTAATTCCAGCGATAACCCCGAGAGCGCCATCTCCGTGATCCTCAGCCCGGACAGCAACGTCTCCAACCCGAACGGCAAATGCGGCGAAACCGTCCTGGAAACGAACGGCCACCTGACCCCGGAAGAAGCCGCCAACGCCGGTACGCATACCTATACCTCAACCTGCCAGGGTGTTGTTTTTACCGTCTCCTGTAATGACGATTCTCCTGAGACAGTAACATTGACGACCGAATTTACACAAACAGGCGTGGTCATCACCGGTTCGGAGGGAGAAGCGGACGTGTTCTCCCACACGGGGGTAAACCAATATGCAGCCACAGAAGATACTTCCGCTTACACGATCACATTTACGCCGGACGGACTTTTATCAACTTGGGTTGATGCTGAATGGGGAACCAATGCCACAATCATCGCAACGAGGAAATAACATCGCTATGAAAACGAAACATCAACTTGCCATAATACTCCTGATCTTACCGTTGGCCGCGCTGGCCTGCAACCTGCCCGGCTCCAACGGCTACGTCAACAACCTGCCCGACGGGTTGGTCGAAGACTACACCGTTCCCCTGGAAGCGGCCACGCTTGATACCTACGCTTACAGCCCAGACCAACTCGCAATCCAGGAAGCCTACGGTAACCCAACCCGCTTCACGATCATATTCACCGCGGAAGGCCGCCTGGAAACCTGGATTTACGACCCGGCCGGGTATCAGGTCGTCTTCGCCGATGGCGATCAGATCACTGAACAGCAGACCCCACCTACGTACCAGGAAAACATGTACGCCACTACCTACACCCCGGCGCTTTTCTACGCGGGCATGAGCCTGGACGAGATCGTGGCTGCCAGCGGGAAGGCGGATTTCGTACTCACCCGCATGGAAGGTGTAGTCGCCGATGGGCAACTTCTCCACCTGGAAGGATTGAGCGTGGGCGTCGTCGACAATCAAATCCGCTTCGTGGAAACCCTGCCCGCCACCACAGAAACACTGCTCTTGCCGGAAGATTTTTCCAGCAATTAGTACATAACGAAAAATCCGTCCCGATCTGGGACGGATTTTCATTTAAGCGTAGCTTTTCTAGTCAGCCAGAATAGCTTCAATCTTCGTTAACTCTTCGTCCGAAAAGTCGGTGTTATCCAACGCCCCCACCGCATCTTCCACATGGCTGACCTTGCTGGCCCCGATCAGCACCGAGGTCATGCCCTTCAAGCGTAAGATCCAGGCAATCGCCAACTGCGCCATGGTCTGGCCGCGTGCCTGAGCCAATTCGTTCAGGGCGCGCACCTTCTCGACTTTCTCCGCGGTGACATCTTCCGGTTTGAGGAAGCCATGTGGCTTGGAGGCGCGTGAGCCTTCCGGGATACAATTGAGGTATTTATTGGTCAGCAGCCCCTGCGCCAACGGCGAAAAGGCAATGCAGCCGATGCCTTCCTCATCCAGTACATCCATCAAGCCATCCTCGATCCAGCGCCCGAACATATTGTAGTACGGCTGGTGGATCAGGCAAGGTGTACCCAGTTCTTTCAGAATGCGAGCCGCCTCCTTAGTCTGCTCCGGGCTGTAAGAAGACACGCCCACGTACAACGCCCGCCCACTGCGCACTGCGTAATCCAGGGCCTGCATGGTCTCTTCCAGCGGCGTGTCCGGGTCGGGGCGGTGGGAATAGAAAATATCGACGTACTCCAGTCCCATGCGGTTTAGGCTTTGGTCCAAGCTGGCGAGCAGGTATTTGCGCGAACCCCACTCCCCATACGGCCCCGGCCACATCAAGTAACCGGCTTTGGTCGAGATGACCAATTCATCGCGGTAGCCTTTGAAATCGGTCTTGAGCATCTTGCCGAAGCTCTCCTCGGCTGAACCGGGCGGCGGGCCGTAGTTATTCGCCAGGTCAAAATGGGTGATGCCCAGGTTGAAGGCAGTCAGCGCCATCTCGCGGCCGGTCTCGTACACGTCCACACCACCAAAATTGTGCCACAGGCCCAGCGAGATCTTGGGTAGCAGCAGGCCGCTGCGCCCACAACGTTTGTAAATGTCGTTGTCATAGCGGTTGGGGGAAACCGACAAAGTCATCAGAACTCCTTTCGTTTGCTTCATTGTAAGTGTAGGTTTAATGCCAGATAAGATTATCACAAATTGGGAGACAGGTATACGGGGAAACAAGAGTATCGTAAGATTTTTTCACCGCAGAGCCGCAGAGACACGGAGAAAATCAAAATATTCGTGGCTTTCGCATCATTCGTGCCATTCGTGTTAAATCCTCCCCAACTCGGCAGTTGATCTATTGACTTATATAGTGCCGATGGTATTTTTCCGGTAGAATGGAATGGAAACCGTAAGCACCGTTCGAGAAAATTGATGCCAAACCGACACCTACACCTCAAGATCATCCTGGCAATTACCGCGCTGGCAGTAGCGGCGCTGGCCTGCGCCGCGCCCACCCGCTCCGGCAACAATAAAGCACCCGTGCTGACCGCCCAACTGCGGGACGTAGAAGGCAGTGTGCGCATTCGTCCCAGCACCGATTCGGATTTCATCACCGCCGACGACGGGCAAGTGCTGGGCTTGAACGGGCAGGTGCTCACCCAGGATAACGGCCAGGCGCACATCGACCTTGCCACCGGCACCAGCATTCACCTGGCACCGCTCTCGGTTTTCACGCTGCATGAAGTCGGCACGCGTGATGTAGCCATTCCCGGCAAACTGCGCCTGGACCTCGGCCAAATCTGGCTGCTGATGGAAGCCGGAGCGATCACCGTAGACACACCGGTCGGAATCATTTCGGGGGAAGTCGCTCACATGGGCATCACCGTCAGTCTGGCCGGCGATGTCTCCATCACCTGCTTGCTCGGTAAATGCAATTACCAGAATGACAGCGGGGAAGTGCATTTGGTGGCCGGGCAGTGGGCCAGAGTACGCGGTCCCGATCAAGCTCCCGAATCAGGGACGATGGCGGATGCCGACATCCAGGCTTGGATCGCCGCCAACCCTACTGCGGAAGCCGTACGCCCGGCATTGCAGGCCACCCAGGCCTGGCTCAAAGCCCCACACGTCAAGCTGCCGGAACTGGCCTGTCTGGCGGATAACACCTGTGCCGCCTTCTGTGCCCCCGCAGGCTGGACGCCCACCTCGGCGGAAGACCCTGACCCGGCCGCCATGCCGGAAGCCTGTATGCAGGCCGCCCAATCCCTGGCCGACCAATATGTGGATGCAGATAAATTCCTGGTCTGTTTGGTGCTTACCAATGCCCCCCAACAGTGCGCCGACGAGGCCAAAGCCAAGTAAGCCTGTTCCCAATTACCCTCTTTTCAACCCCAATAGCTTATAGATCGTCACCGGCTCGACCTTACCCTTGACGCGGCGCGTATCGACGAATTCAACCAGATAGTGATCTTTGATCTGCTGGTAGGTGCTGTGGCTGACCAGGATCGGCCAGCCGTATTCCTTGGTCAGGTCCTGAATGCGGGCAGCCAGGTTGGCATCGTCACCGATGATGGTGTAATTGACGCGCTGTTCCGAGCCGACCAAGCCCACAAAAACCTCACCCGTGTTCAGGCCAATACCCATTTCGAAAGTGTCGGTAAAATGGCCCTCGCGCTGCCAGCGCTCGGTCAACCGCGTCAGTTCCTGGCGCATGGCAAGACTGGCGTGCGCCGCCCGCATAGCGTGATCGGGATACGGGATGGGTTCACCGAAAAAAGCCACAATCGCATCACCCTCATATTTATCGACCGTGCCGCCATATTTATGGATAATTTCGGTCATGGCTTCCAGGTAAGGGTTGAGCAAGGCAACCACCTGCTCTGGGCGCAGTTTCTCCGAAAGGCTGGTGAAACCGCGGATGTCGGAAAATAGGATGGTGAGTTCGGTACGCTTGTTGAGCGAGTCGATGTCCTGGGTGTCCAGCATTTGCGAAACCATTTCGGGGGAAATGAAACGGCTGAACAGGCTGCGCACACGCCGTTTCTCGATCTCCTGCGTGACCGCCTGCTCCAGATTGGGGACGATCACGCCCAGGAAGAGCATCGTCAAGGGGGTCATTATAGCGAACTGCCAGCCGGTCAGCACGAAGATCAGGTAGCGGATCAGAAAATAGCCCAGCATGATAACGACCACCCCGGCAATCGAGAGGCTGGGGCGCGGAATCTTGACCAGGAACCAGGCCACAATGGCCGCTGCCACGACCAGCAGCAGCGTCAGCCAGGGCGGGGCGAGGCGCAGGTAATCATCTTCGATCAGCATGGCGACTGCATTGGCGATCACCTCCACCCCCGGCGTCAAGGTGGTCGCCGAGAATGGTGTTGGGTAGAGGTCTTGCAGCGTCTCGCTGGTCGCCCCGATGATGACGATCTTATCGCGGAAAGCCTCGGCAGGATAATCGTCCAGGGGCAGGAAAGCGGCGGAATAGGGGCGCTGGTTGTAACTGGTGGGGTTATTGTACGTGAAGGCCGGCCCGGCGTAATCGATCAACAGCACGTTGCCCTGCACCAGTGGCACCTTCGTGCCGTTGAAGGTGATCGCATTTGAACGCGGGTCGCTGGGCGGCTCGGCTCCCAGATACAGGCGTGCAATCTCAAAAGCCCAATTGTAGTACACGCCCTGGCTGGTCGATTTATACGCTACAATGCCGCGCACGATCGAGTCGTCGTCGCGCTCGACCTCGGTGATGCCATACCCATCCAAGACATCTTCGTACATCGCAATCGGGCGCAGCACGGAAACGCTGAAATCGGTGCTGATCACCTGGCTGACGGTAACGGCGGTATTGGTTTTATCGAGTGCGGCCAGCAAAGCCTCATCTTCGGCCGGGTCTACAGCCGGGTCGAAGAGCGTAAAGTCCAACGCAACTACACGCGCGCCGGCCTCGGCCAGCCAGCTCACGATTTCAGCCACGCGTTCCCGCGACCACGGCCAACGCTCGCCCAGCCAGTTCAACGAATCATCATCAATCGCCACCACCACGATCTCCGGGGCGGGATCGCGTTCACCGCGCAGACGCATGGCCGTGTCGCGCGCCGAAAGCTCCAGGCGCTCCAAAGGTGTGGAGACGCCCGGCAGCAGGCCAGTGATCTCTATACCGATCAGCAGCAGCATTAACACCACGATGATGACAATCTGGCGGCGGTTTATGGAGCTTGAAGTTTGGCGTTCGAGCGGGTTTCGCATACCAATTCAGTATACCGTAAACTTTACGGGAAAGGTGCGCAAGCACCGTACATGTCCTGGTAGGTGAAGGTGGCCGATTCCACCACGTTCCCCTTCTTGTCGGTAACCCGAATGCGCCAGTAGACGGTATCGCCATAGCCCGCCGCAACAGAGAATGTGCCGCCCCAATACCCTTCTGCATACATCAGGGAGCCGTAAGTGGGGCTTGAAAACGCCGGGTCACCGGCACTGAAGACGACCTGCACGGCGCTGATGCCATCCGCGTCAGATACCTCCACCAGGAAAGCGTTCTGGCAGGCTTCAGTATCATAGATCATGCCCGTAAAGCCATAGATATTCTCAAATACGGTCGGTGAGTTGGCCGGTTCCCTGGGCACATCGCGGGTTGGCTTGGGGGTCTTGGTGGGTTTTTCAGGCGCAATCACCTGACCAACCCCACTGGCCTCACCATTGGCATCGGCCACGTTGGTCGGCACCCAGCAGCTCAATCCCGGCGAGCCGGGCACTTCGATCACCCAGTAGCCCGGATATTGGCCGATCACAATCGCGGTGGTGCCAACATACAGCGTACGAATATCATCGTATGCTGAACCTGGGCCACTTTTACAAACTACGTCATGTGTAATCGTGAGCGAAGGCGCCTGGGCCTGCGGCTCTGCCGCCTCCATAGTTGCAGTCGGTGTGGGCGTTTCCTCTTCCTGTGGTTCGGGCGGTTCCTCATCCCCGGCCAAAGGAGTGATTACCAGAGTAGCTTCCGGATTGAAGTCCAACCAGCGTTGGATATCCTCTTCCGACATGCTGCCAACTACGGGCGGCAAGTCGGCATTGGTGATCACTGCGGTCTGCCCGGCCACTAACTCCACACCACCGGCGGCGTTGCTCAGACCGCAGTGCCCTTCCAGACAGGTCACGTAAACCTCCCCGGTATCCGGGTTGACGGATACACTCAGATACGAGCCGCGCACACTCGCCAGGCCGGAAGGCGTATCGACTTCAGCCGAACCGCCGCCCAGGATCACCCAGATTTCGCCGAGCGTGATGCGCAGGCGTACCAGCAAGCCGGTGTCCTGTTCCTCGGTACCCTCATAGGTAAAGAAACTGGACGGCCCCAAGCGCACGATCGTGCCCTCGGATGTATCCACCCGCACACGGCCATCATCGAGCGTCTGGATCTGGCCGCGCGCCTGGAGTTCGTAGCCATCGGCTACGGAGGCATAGTCGGTATCCAGGGGCTGGCGGGCCAATACCTCGCCGCTGATCTCGGAAAGCAAAGCTGTATCCGGATTTGGGGTAGCCTGGAAATTCCCGGAAGCCGGTTGCATTGCGGCCGCGCCCTGCCTGGCCGGAATGAGCCGATCCAGGGCTGTACATCCAGATAGCAAAACGACGGAAAGCATCACAACCAGGGTTGAGAAGAGCAAGGGTTGGATTCGAGGGCGCATGTCTTGTTCCTGTATGGGTTGGTAATGGTAATATTGTATGATTCAAAGCTACCTGAATTATAGTACACTGAATTATAAAATTATGGGCATAAATTCGACAAGTAAGTGCCCAATTCATCCCTAAATCCGGAGGCAAAGTGGCAAAAAAGAAGACCTATACCCAGGATGATGTTGCCCACCTGGAACCCGATGAAATCTACAACGACTGCGTTTTCGACAAGTTGGACTTGCGCCATGTCGACCTGTCTTTCAGCGAGTTCAGCGGCTGTACCTTCCGCGATTGCAGCCTGATCGGGGCCAAGCTGAACGGCGCCATCTTCCAATCCTGCGATCTGAGCAACGCCAACATCGCCGGGTGCAATTTCTTTTCGACCGAATTCACAGAATGCCGCATGTTGGGGCTGGACTTCACCAAAGACGTAAAAATATTGGCGACCAAGTTCAGCAAATGCAATCTCAATTTCTCCGTGTGGCGCGGCCTGGACCTTTCGAAGATGGATTTCAAAGGCTGTTCCTTCCTGGAAGCCGATCTCTCCCAGACCAACCTGAAAGACACCTCACTGATGAACTGTAACCTGACCCACGTCGATTTCTACGGAGCCAAATTCGACCAGACCGACTTGCGCGGTGCCAACCTGACCGGTTTCAACATCAAAGTACACAACGCCCACGGAATCATCATCATCCCAGCGCAGTTCCATTACCTGGCCGAAGAGTTGGGCATTGAGATCATTGACGCCGCAAACCCCGCTTGACATGCTATTTTGGTAGGGATAGAATTCTGCTACCATGTTTGAAGGCAGTTGCGCACATCCCAAGCTCATAACCCACTTGCACGTGGGCCACAGCCCTATATTTGTTTCATCTGGACGCGACCATCTGGTCGCGTTTTTTTATCTCGACATGTAACCCCATCCAGCACTGACACAAAAGGAACCCAATTAATGGCAGATACTCCAAAAGTTGAGCAGCAGGAAAAGGTCATCCGGTTAGGTTTGGGCACACTGACGATCGAGGATGTGGTTGGCGTAGCGCGCTACGGCTGGCCGGTGGCCGAGATCGGCGAGCATAACGGTGTTCAGGCTGCCCAGGAAGCCTACACCCGCATGGGGCGCAGCCGCGCCTGGGTAGAGAAGGCCGTGGAGCGCAATGAAGAACGCCGCCTGCGCGGCGAAGCCCCCGAAGCCTTCTACGGCATCAACACCGGCTTCGGCG
>JAFGRA010000102.1 GCA_016935415.1 Anaerolineales bacterium | reverse complement strand
TTGTGGATGGTCTTGGGAATACCGATCACGGGAACACCCTGCTGACTCAGGTACGCAGTGTAGTGCAGCGCATCATCATCCCCGATGACGATAACAGCCAGGTAATCCAGGCGCCGGATCACATCCATGATGTGCTCGCTCATATCATAGTTTTCCACCTGACCCTTGCGCAGTGATTCCGGCACCATCTCCGAGGGCGTCTGGCGCGGGTCGAGGCGCGTCGAGTGTAAATATGCTCCGGGTGTGCGATCGATGGGCCGCACCATGTTCTTGGTCAGCTCGATGAAGTTGTCGCTGTAGGTTGACGGGACATTAGGGTCGTATTGGATCAGCCCCTCCCAGCCCTTGCGCACCCCGATCGGCTCGTATCCCAGATCAATGATGCGATAGACCAGGCTCTTGAGGCACATGTTCAAACCGGGCACATCACCGCCACCAATTAAAATAGCCACACGTTTCGTCATACTCACGCTCCTAACAATTTATTACGTTGTGATCTTAAAATTGTTGTATACCAGCATCGGGATACCAGTCTCTCCTACCTTTTAGAGACGGATATCTACAACAAGTATACAATAAAATTACCTTAAAGTTCAATAAGCCAAGTTGATAAAGCCCCAAATTTGCGGTATGATACCATCTCACGGAGGTAAAACCTGCTATGAAAAAGATAATTCCCAGCATGCTGGTCCTGGTTATGTTATTGAGCGCCTGTAGCTCAGTTGCCAGCACACCCGAGGCCGTCGTCCTGGTGCCGGATACCCCTACGCTGGCGCCCACAGCCACTGCTGTACCCCCGACGGAAACCGCGGTTCCCACTGAAGCGCCCACACCAACTCAAGATCCGTCGCCGGCGAACTATGGACCGGTGGACTTCCCGGCCGGGATCAATCCACTCACCGGTCTACCCGTCGCCGATCCCACCTTACTGGAACGACGCCCGATTTCGGTCAAGATCCAGATGTTCCCGCGCGGAGACCGCCCGCCCTTTGGTCTTTCCTTTGCCGATATCGTGTATGACTATTACCAAAACAACGGCATGACACGCTTCAACGCCATCTTCTACGGGCAGGATAGCGAACAGGTTGGCCCGATCCGCTCGGCGCGGTTGCTGGACAAATTGCTGGTCACCATGTACAAAGCCAACTTTGTGTTTGGTAGCGCCGATCAGAAAATCCTCAACCGCATCTACAACAGCGACTTTTATGAGCGCACCATCGTCGAAACCCCCAACAATTGTCCCCCGCTATGTCGCTATGACCCCAACGGTTACAACTACCTGATGTTGAACACCACAGAAGTCGGCGCATTCATGACTGCCAAGGGCGTTAATAACGGTCGCCAGGACCTGACGGGGATGACCTTCCAATACCAGACCCCCCCCGGCGGCAGCCTGGGGAACCAGGTACTTCTGCGCTACTCGATCAGTGCCTACGCCCGTTGGGATTACGATGCAGCCTCCGGGCGCTATTTGCGCTTCCAAGATACAACCGAGGCGATGGATGCGACAACCGAGGTGCATGAGCCGTTGATCGATCGGCTGACCGAACAGCAGCTCGGTGCCGAAAACGTGGTGGTGCTGCTGGTCAAACACTCCTACATCTATAAATCCGGCAACAGCGAGGTCATTGAAATCGACCTGATCGGCACCGGTAAAGCCTTCGCCTTCCGCGACGGGCAGATATTTGAAGTTCAATGGAATCGCCTGAAGAGCGAAGACCTGCTCACCCTGACCAATCCCGATGGCACACCTTTTCCTTTGAAGCAAGGCGTCACATGGTACCAACCGATCGGACTTTCCACCATCATGCGGCAACTCGATACAGGTGGATGGCGTTTTGAGATGGGATTCCCGTAAACCTTCCAGGAAGAGATATTTCTCTTAAAGCCGGGTCAACCATACGTATATAAGATGATCATCCGGACCACATGAAAGCTTCAAACCCAAACATCCCCGTTGCGTACTTCCAGGCGGGGATGTTTTCATTTAAAATACCTAACAATTTTATTGACCCCACCGGGTGAAAACGGGTTATTATTTATCCCATTCATGCGCTCAATCATGCACACATCGATAAAGTTTAGCTACTCCATATTGTTTGTACTGGCGATGCTGGCGGGAACCGGCAGCAGTTCCGAATACGATATCCATGCCGCCTCCTTTCTAAGCTTGCCGACCCAGCAACCCATCGATCAGCACCCTACAAATTCCTTGAAAGCCGATCCGCCGTCCACGAAGAGAACCCCTCCAATCGACGAGAGCCCACCGCCACAAGCTGTCGAAGCCACCCCATCCGTGGCACCGGAGGTCACCTACACCTACGGTCCAGATAACTTCCCCAGTGGTATCAACCCGCTCACCGGATTACCCCTGGACGATCCCGCGCGCCTGGAGCGCCGCCCAATTGCCATCAAGATCACCAATTTCCCGCGCTCAGTGCGCCCGCAGTGGGGTCTGACACTGGCAGATCATGTCTACGAATACTACATCGGCGATTTGATGACGCGCTTCATTGGCATTTTCTATGCCAACGATGCAACCCGCGTCGGCCCGGTGCGCAGCGCTCGCTTGTTTGACGAATACATGCTGCGCATGTACAAGGCATTCTTCGTCTTTGGTTACGCAGATTTCCGCGTGCGTGACGAGTTGTTTGATGATGACCTGAAATCCTTCCTGATCTTCGAGACGCCCCGCAACTGCCCGCCGGTCTGCCGCTACGAAAACAACCTGTCCTACAACAACCTGTACGCCGACACAGCCGGACTGCACGAATACTTCGCCCGCAAGGGTAAAAACGACCAACGTCAAAACCAGGACGGATTGTTGTTTGATATTCAACCCCCTGCGGACGGGCAAGCCGCCGATAGCATGAGCACCTACTACACAATGGTCTCCTACCACCGCTGGGAGTACGCACCTCAGCAAGGGCGCTACCTGCGCTTACAGGAATTGCAGGACGACCGCGGCCAGACGTTGCTTTACGCACCCCTGGTCGATTCGCTCAGCCAACAACAGGCATCCGCCAGCAACGTGGTCGTGCTTTATGTGCCCCACGAAACCTATTATGAATCCAGTTCCACCCTGATCCTGGATATGCCGGTGAATAACTTCGGTCAAGGGTATGCCCTGCGCGACGGTCTCATCTACCCGCTGATTTGGATCAACACCGGGTCAGACCGTCTGTGGAATCTCTACCTGACCAATGGCGAACCCTACCCGCTCAAGCCCGGCAATGTATGGTTCGAGATCATCGGCGAAAGCTCACAGCTTGAACAACACGGCCAGGGTCACTGGCAATTCAACTTCAGCATCCCGTAGATACGCGCGCAAACAGTCTTTAGTATTGTGCATGTTCGGGAAAAAGCCCCAAAACGTGCTTTGACAAATCAATTGCACCGTGCTACAATCCATTAACGCTTCAATGGCGCTTGTAAGGTGAATGGATTTATTGTTGGAGTTTTACCTGGGGGGATTCCCCTGTGATTTTTCCCCAATTCGAACCTGTGACTTTGCATCCCGGTCAGCGCGTGCGCTTCCGGGATTTTTTGGCTGCTAACTGATGCATTTATTAAATTAAAAATAATTAAAAGGAAACAATGAACGATAAAAAATTACGTATTATCCCTCTGGGGGGTTTGGGGGAAGTTGGAAAAAACATGATGGCTTATGAATACGGCGAGAATATCCTCGTCGTGGATGCCGGGTTAATGTTCCCGGACAATGATATGCTGGGGATAGATTACATCATCCCCGATTTTCAGTACCTGGTTGAAAACCGTGACAAGGTGCGCGGTATCATCTTCACCCACGGTCACGAGGACCACACTGGCGCCGCCCGGCACGTGCTGGAACAGATCAACGTGCCGCTTTACGCCACGCCGCTGACGCGCGGCCTGCTGGAGGTAAAACTCAGTCGCGGCGGCTTGTTAAGCCAGACGCAGATAAATACCGTCCACGCTGGCGACACGGTCCATATCGGGCCGTTCCAGGTGGAGCTTTTTCACGTCTGCCACTCGATACCCGATGGGGTCGGGTTGGGCATCACCACTCCAGCCGGGTTGGTGGTGCACACCGGCGACTATAAATTTGACCACACGCCTGTAGATAACTGGCCGACCGATTTTGCCAAACTGGCAGATTTCTCCGGCCGCGGTGTCCTGGCGTTATTAGCTGACTCGACCAATTCCACCCGCCCGGGCTGGACACCGTCCGAGAGCGTGATCGACCCGGCGTTTGACGCCGTCTTCCGTGAAGCGAACGACCGCATTATCATCGCCAGCTTTGCTTCATTGGTATCACGTATGCAGCAGGTAACAAACGCCGCCGTGCGACATGGACGCAAACTTGCTTTTGCCGGTCTCAGCATGGTTGAAAACGCCAAGATCGCTCGCAATCTGGGTTACCTGGAAATTCCAGATGACGTTCTGGTGCCCATCGATCAAGCGCTAAAGATGAAATCCAACCAGGTGGTACTGATGTGCACCGGCACCCAGGGAGAGCCAACCTCGATTATGGGGCGCCTCTCCAAAGGCACAAATCGGCAGTTCGACCTGCTTCCCAGCGACACGGTTATCCTGTCCTCGCACCCCATCCCTGGAAATGAGGAGAGCATCAACCGCACCATCAACCGCCTGCTCCGCCGCGGCGCCAAGGTGATCTACGAATCGATCGCACCCGTTCACGTCTCCGGTCACGCCAGCCAGGAGGAGATGAAACTGCTGCTCAATCTGGTGCGCCCGAAGTTTTTCATACCC
>JAFGRA010000101.1 GCA_016935415.1 Anaerolineales bacterium | reverse complement strand
GGGAACATATCATAACCCTCGGAATTAATTCTTCACCATCTGATCGCACTCAGGTAGACATGTAGACATGTAGACATGTACACAGGTATACAGGAGTAAGCAGTGTATCTGAACTTTTCAGCAGGTTGTACTCCTTGTTTCCATGTATACATGTTTCCCTGTGTACTCGGCGTTCTTGGGCCTATAATTGATTCATTTGTAAGCGCGGGGAACTTAATCCCCAAAGCGGTGTTGTTTCTTTTACCACACGTTAACGTACGGCAGATAAAAAATGATAAAATCACTCCATTCTGTACAATTTTGCTATTCAAGAAACAATTCTTGAGGAGGAATTGTCCATGGCCGTTACTACTCCCGCAGTATTGAAATCCAAGAACCCCACAGAATACCAGCGCCGCATCCGCGCCTGGACGATGTATGACTGGGCCAATTCGGCTTTTGCCACCACCGTGATGGCGGCCGTATTGCCGGTCTATTACAGTCAGGTTGCCGGTGCCAATCTGCCCAGTGAGGCCATTGCCACCGCTTATTGGAGCCTGGGACTGAGCGTTTCCCTGTTCATTGTGGCGATCTTGTCCCCCATATTGGGGACGGTTTCCGACGTGATGCGCGGCAAGAAGAAATTCTTGGCTGTGTTTGCCGGGTTGGGGATCGTATTCACCGGTTTGCTGGTCTTGGTGAATACCGGGGATTTCATCCTGGCTTCGGTGCTGTTTTTGCTTGGCCGCATCGGTTTCACCTCCGCCAACGTGTTCTACGATGCCTTGCTGCCGCATGTGGCCGCCGAGGAAGACCAGGACCGCGTTTCGACGCGCGGCTATGCCATGGGCTATCTGGGTGGCGGGTTGCTGCTGGCCGTGAATATCGTGATGATCTTCATGCTGCCGGGCACCTGGGGGCCGCGGCTTTCTTTCCTCAGTGTGGCGATCTGGTGGGCGGTATTCTCTATCCCGGTCTTCACGCGCATCCCGGAGCCGCCTTCAGCCTCGATGGCCTTCGAAGCCGGGAAATCCTTGTTGGCTTCTACCTTCGGGCGTCTGCGGGAAACTTTTAAAGATATGCGCCGGTACCGTGAGCTTTTCAAGATGCTGCTTGCTTTCTTGATCTACAATGATGGCATCGGTACGATCATCGGCGTGGCTGCGATCTACGGCGCAGAATTGGGCTTCGATAGTGTGGCTCTGATTCTGGCGCTGCTGTTGGTGCAGTTCGTCGGCATCCCGTTCAGCCTGATGTTCGGGGCGCTGCCCAGCAGGGATGACCACCGGCGCTCCTTTTACCTGGCTTTTGTGCTCTTCAACCTGGTGGCGCTCCCCTTGAGCGGCTTTTTGGGCTTGAACCTGCTGCCCGGCGAGATCAGCGGCGCACCCCTGCCGCCTTATGAACCTACGGCGAGCGCGGTGGGGGAGGGCGTAGTGCTGGCGCAATCCGAATCGTTCCTGCTGTCTGGCAGCTGGGAAGAAACGCTGGTATCGGGCGAAGTGTTGGAAGTCGGCGGGGTTGCCGGTTTTCTCAACGATCCATTTGGGGGACCGATCGAGGATGTATTGTATGTGATGGGTGCCAACCCCGGCGATAGTCTGGAAATCAATTACGTTGGCCAGGAAGTGGAACTGACTTACAGCACCGGCCCGAATTACGGCACCTGGGAAGTTTACCTGGATGGTGAACCGGCCCTGGATGCAGATGGTGCAGCAATCCGTATCGATGCTTATAGTGAAGCCGTACGCTACGGCGTGTCCGAATCGATTACCGCCGAAGCGCCCGGCGAGCACACTTTGACGCTGGTCAACAGTGCTGCTGCCAACCCGGACAGCAGCGGTACGCAGTTGGCGATCAGCCAGGTGGAAGTGCAGCCCCCGGCGCGCCAGAATAACCTTGGGGCCATCATTGGCCTGATCTTTGCAGTTGAGGCGGTGGGCTTGTTGCTTGCCTGGTTGCTGGGTAAGCGCTTGTTCACCGGCCTGGCAGACAGCTTCAATACCAAACGCAGCATTTACCTTGCTCTGGTGATCTATTGTGTGATCGCGGTGTGGGGCTTCTTCCTCAATTCCACGGTCGAGTTCTGGTTTCTGGCCTGGATGGTGGCAGTGGTTCAGGGCGGCAGTCAGGCGCTCAGCCGCAGTTTGTACGCCAGCATGTCCCCGGCTGCCAAGAGTGGTGAGTTCTTCGGGCTGTTTGGGGTGATGGAGAAATTCGCCTCATTGATCGGGCCGTTGCTGTTTGCCGCCGCCGGGCTGGCTTTCGGCAGCAGCCGTCCGGCCATCCTCAGCCTGATCGCCCTGTTCGTGATCGGTATGATCCTGTTGGCACGTGTGGATGTCGTTGAAGGCCGCCGCGTGGCGAAGGAGGAAGACGCTGAATACTTGAGGGCGCATGCCAGTGAGGGATAAAGCACCAATTTGCTTGGCAGGCTTGCAAGATCGGCGGCATGGTTTATAATACCCTCCTGCACGCCCGGAGAGGTGCCAGAGTGGACGATTGGGGCGGTCTCGAAAACCGTTGTGGCTTTTGGGTCACCGTGGGTTCGAATCCCACCCTCTCCGCTGGATAAAAATAAAAGGGAACTCGTTCGAGTTCCTTTTTTGATTCAGGCCAACAGTGCCTGAATGAATTCGAGCAGGCCGTAGACCGGCGTATTGGGTTCGACCACGAACCAGACGTAATATACGGCGATGCCGATCAGTGTATTGCCGATGTAGAGCGCGTAGGCGGTACGCATGAAAGGTTTGTAGTTGTTGAACTGCAAGAACTTGGGCATCAGCTTGTGGCCGCGCAGTACCACGAACAAACCGAACACGATCGCAATCGTGCCGATGATGCCATGGATGGCGGTGATGGTGTAGAAGATACCCAGGCGCGGGCCGCCCTGGTCCCGCACCACGAAATCGCGGAAGGGCAGCACCATCAGCCACAACACCAGCCCCAGGTTGAGCAGCGCGCCCAGGGTTTGTACCCACTTATGGGGATCGAAGCGCTCCCGGCGGGCCAGGTAAAACCCAAAGCTTAACAGCAGTGCGATCACGATCATCAAGATCAAAGTGACGTCGGCGGCCAGGTTGGCGCGCGTGCCTAAAAATCCATCAGCGTGTAGAAATTCATCCATAATTGCCCTCGTATTTACTAAAAAAAGATGTATTCGGATATGATCCGTCTGAATATACCATGATTTGGTTGGGGGTAGAAGGGAAAAAGTGGTTCATTCCGGGGATTGCCAGCGCCGCGGGGTGGGGCTGCCTTCCACATAGACATTCATGAAGGCAAATTCCACACTGAGCACAAAAAGGATGTAACGCTCGGCTGGATCGTAAGTCGCCGCTTCCACGGCTTGCAGGCGTATATCTGGGTCACTAATCAACCTTGCTTGCCCCCGGACGTAGAATTCACCCCCGCCACCTTCCATATCTTCGACCGCACAATGCAGGGTGTAGCGCGGATCACGCTGCAGGTCTTTGCCTTTGGGGGAAGTGGGTTCCATGAACAGGAACAACTGCTCGCCGAGGATGGGCGTTACCGGGTGGACGCGTGGCCCGCCGTCTGCGCGCAACGTGCCCAGGTAGGCGACGCCGCTTTGGAAGCGGGTTTTGCCAAAGTCCGCCAGCACTGGGGCTTGGGTTGCGAATTCTTGCCAACTGGTCATTGATTGTCCTTTATACAAATTAAGTGCGCTCCTCATGCACACTCACGCGCATGAGGAGCGGCTTTGTGTGTTTAGCTGACTGCTTTCTTCACCAAGGCGACGATCTTTTTCTCTTCGGCGGTCGTTATCTTTTTCAATGCGAAGGCGGTCGGCCACATATTGCCATCGTCGAGGTTGGCCGTGTCGTTGAAGCCCAGGGTCGCATAACGCGCCCCGAACTTATCTGCGCTTTGGAAGAAGCAGACCACCTTGCCGTCTCGGGCGTAGGCGGGCATGCCATACCAGGTCTTCGGCCACAGATCTGGCGCGTGGGTGGTGATGATCGCGTGCAGCCGCTCGGCCATGACGCGATCGGCATCCGGCATTTCGGCCACCTTTTCCAGCAAGTCCTTTTCTCCTTCTTCTCGCTTCTTGTTGACACGTGCTTCTTTCTTCATCTCTTTGGCGCGCGCCTTCATGGCAGCTTGTTCTTCTTTGGTGAAACCGGTATTTGTACTCATATCAACCTCCAAAATTTTAAAGATATCTACCTTTAAGTAGGTGATTGTGATTGTTTGGCAAGGTAACCGGCGAGGTTGTCCAGCGCCAGCTTTGCGCCTTTGGCCGCGCCATATTGGACCGCGTTTTCGCGTTCGGCCGCGCTGGCAAACAGCAACTGCAAGGTGACTTTGGTTTTTCCATCTGCTTCCTCAAAGGTCACCGTGGTGCGGACGGGCTCCGGGGCATCCGCCGCGTCGGGACCAAAATCATAGACGAAGCGGGTTGGTTTGGTGATCTCGATGAACTGGATCTTGAATGCATATTCAGTGCCATTAGGGCCGGGTTGGGTGTACCGCCAGAGACCACCTGGTTCGCGATTCCATTCGTGGATGATTGTATCGCTCGGAACCCACCAATTCACAACGTGATCTTTTTCCGTAAATGCCTCGAAGACGAGTTCGCGTGGAGCGTCGATCTCGCGGGTGACGACGACTTCTCGATCTGCTATTGACATATGGATACTCCTTTTCTTCCAAAAATAACCAATAAGTAACCGGTAATTGAACTAACTTTTGTTCTCTTCCTGGATTTTGCGTAAATACGCTTCCAGGCGGTCGAAATTTTCTTCCCAGTGGACGCGATATTGCTCCAACCATCCAGATACGTCCTTCAACGGCTCGGGTTTCAGTTGTGCCGGCCGCCACTGGGCCTCACGTCCGCGCTCGATCAGTCCGGCGTGTTCCAGCACCTTGAGGTGTTTGGAGATGGCCGGCATACTGATCTCAAATGGCTCGGCAAGTTCCTTCACGGTGGCTGGGCCTTGGGCAAGCCGTTCCAGCATGGCCCGGCGGGTGGGGTCCGCCAGGGCGGCAAAGGTCTGACTAAGTGGATCATTCACGGTCTGATATGACTCCTGATGGATTAATTAACTAATTAGTTAAATAGTAAAATAAGATTACCGAAATGTCAATGGTTGATTGGCTTTCTTATGATTTGCTTATCTTTAGGTGTTGGCATGGAAGTGCCGCTAACACAAAAATACTCGGCTAAAAAGCAGCCGAATATTGTTCTGTAGCAGTAAATGTGTGTTTGTTGATCGTTACATGTATTTGCCTAAAAACGCCAAAACCTTTTCTGGCTGCTCGCCAATCAAGTTGTAGACTTCGAAGCGGCGCATTTTATCTTCGATCAGATGGAGTACTTTCTCGTTAGGGGTAGCATCGTAAAAGCTTTGGATGTCTTCCAATTCGGTCCAGGGATCGTGCTTGCCCTGGATGTAGAGTACTGGCACTTGTACATCAGCACAGTACCCGAGCGGTGACATTTCAACCAGCGGGTAGCCGCCAAAACCTTGCACCAAGCGATCTACCAGCGGAATCAATACCAAACTAAGTCGCGTGAACGTGGCTTTAAGGTAGGAGCGCACAAAGACCAGCGCCGAAACCGGCTGGATGGCGACCACGCATTTTACCGGCTTGAAATCGGCTTTCAGCTTGCTCATCGCAATCAGGGTGGAATTAGCGCCCATGCAGAAGCTGACGAAACCGATCTGGTGGGCGACAGCGGAAAAGCGCGTTTTCAGGTAATCGACCGCCCCGATCACGTCCAGGCTCTCGTTCAAGCCGATTCCGGTGATGCCTGCCTGGCTTTCACCGTGATTGCGGAAATCGAACATCAAAACGTTATACCCGGCGGCGTGGATCTGTTGGGCGGTTTTGAGCAGATCAACGTCGGTTTTGAACAGCGGCAGCCAGCCCTGGTTGCGCTTGAGAAAGCCATGCCGGTTGAAGGGGAAGGGGTGCGTGATGATGATGCTTTTGTCCGCATTGCCGGGAATGAACCAACCTTTTAGGTCGAGGCCGTCCTGGCTTTTGAAAGTCACATCCTCGTAGTCCATGCCGTATGCTGCGGGCGTGTGCACGATGGCTTGGCGATGGGCATGGGTAATCATCTGCGCGAAGATCACCCCGGAAAGCAGGTAAATGGCAGCCACGCTGATGACGACTACGGTGATGTACATATTTTCTCCTTGCCGTTTTTTTAACCTAATTTGCGCGTTTCCTGACCCGATTGATTAGCAAGGAGTAATTTTGGGATCAGTTAGTAGAAAAACAGGCGAGCAATCGCTCACCTGTCTGGTTTTGTTAGGCGGTGGTTGTCAGGATTCTAAGCGGCGCTTGAGGGTGGATAAGAGCAGTTCGATGTCCATATTGTTCATGCTTACGATCACGTTTTCGGCCATCGGGCCGATCAACGGGACGGGTACCTTGTATTCTGCCGTAAAGGTCACTAACGTGCCTTGCGGCTGCGGCGAAAATTGCCAGGTGATCGTGCTGTCCAAACCGGTGGTCGATTTGGTAACGATCTTCTGGTTGGGAACATATTCCAGATCGACGTTGGTACCGCGGAAGGTCATTCCGGCCATCAGATATTCATAATCGAATTTTGCCAGGCCTTCCTCATTGCGCTCCCAGCTTTTTACAATGCGTAGGCTGGGCCAAACCTCTGCCAGCTTGGGCGTATCAGCCACAAATTCAAAGACTTCCTCAATCGGAGCCTGGATGAAAATTTCTTTTTGAAGGATTGCCATTTGTTTCTCTCCCCGTAGGGGTTGCCCAACCGACGTGTAGACTTTCATTATACTGCAAATTATTTAAACAACTACAAATTTCCCCATAAAATTGGTTCTAAAAACAACGAGCCATCCAATTTGGATGGCTCGTGCTTGCTATTTGGTTGTACGTTTGGTTATAGGGCAAGTGGATCGGGGAGCATGTCTTCAAGGATGAGTTCCAAGGCCATGGTGTGGCTGCAGCGGCCGCGCATCTGGAAGAAATCGCAGTCGCACTGCCACTGCCCATCGCGGTATTCTACCGTGTGGGGGTTGTTCCTGCCGTCGAAGTTGACAACCAGAGACTGGAATTCAATTCGGTCGCGTTGTTCGGCATAGATTTTGGCCTTTTCATATTTACGGATCATCCCGTTGTCCATGATTTACATTCTCCTTTACCATTCTAGTGATTAATGAAAAAAAGGCACGCGCATACCGCGCCTGCCTTATTGTTCGCAATCCATATTTGGTTTTTTACTTGATCCTCGCATAAGGTCTGTTCTCCTGATAGTTTCAGTATAAACGGAGTTAGGGGCAGAGTCAACTTAAAGTTTTATAAGAATATCTGGGATGGCAGCTTAATTAAAAAACAGGCGTGGGACCTGTTTTTGGTTGTGATGTGATTACTGGTTGGCGGCTTACTGCCGGCTGAGGGAATAATGCCTGGCCCAGCTTTTGGGGATCGGCAGGTTGTGTGCCATGATGTAAGGCACGATTTGGCCGTGATGGTGGCTTTCGAGTTCAGCCAGGGTAATGTACAGGTAAAGGGGCGTTTCGCCACCCTCGAACTCGCGCATCGGGTCGGCGCGTTCCAGAGCGTCGATGATTTCATACTCCCCTTTTTGCAGGCGTGATTTGATGTCATCCAGGGAGGCTTCTGTGACGTCGAACGGCAGGCTGCTGTTCCAGCCTTTCCAGGTGCCGGTGGAAATGAATTGGGCAAAACTCTCCGAGGTGCCCACCAGTGACCAAAATTGGTAATAGAGTGTCTTGGATTCTGGGAAGGGCAGCTTCTTTTCCAGATCGTTGTCCTTGAGTACGTCCAGAAGATCATACGTTCTGCCGCGCAACCCCATCCAGTGTTGTTTCAGTTGTAAGAGCAATTCCAGATTCACGATGTTACCATCCTTGCTGCTGTTTTATCGATCAGGTCAGTCTGAGAAATAATAAAGCCGGAAATCCTTCCGGCTTGTTTTACGCTAGATTACCGGCACACCTGAAAGCGTGTCTTTCATGGCATCCTGGGTTTCACCGGTGACCAGGACTTCACCACCTTCCGTTTGTAAGACCCGGATAGGGTGGCCGACCTCGAATTCACTGGCCAGGTACTCTTTGCGCTCGCCGGAGACAAAACGTTCTCCAGATTTGATACGCTCGATCAGTGCATGACGATCGATGAGTAAATGGTCGGACCAGGTCGGCCCGCGGCGTTCATAGGCCCGCACCCACTTGACATACCCTTCGGGTGTGTAGCGGACGGCCTCTACGACGCCTTCGAACTTTGGACGGGTAAAAATTCGTCTCAACATAGGTCGGGGAGCGCGGATTTGAACCGCGGACCTCTCGGTCCCAAACCGAGCGCGCTGCCAGACTGCGCCACACCCCGAACTGAAAAAGTATACTTCGTAATCCCCTTCCCCGTCAAGGAGATGCGAGTCCCCCTAAAGTAAGGGTTATTCTGTTTTGTCGTTTGCGGCTTTCAATTGGGTGGCAATTTCGTCTTTGAGCGCCTGATGGAAAAGTTGGGCCTCGTATTTGTCGAATTCATCCAGGATGCGCTGGATCCATTCGTGTTCTACGAGGGCGATGATGGCCGAGCTGCCGGGTTCCAGGCCTTGCTGGATTTCCTCGAGCGCTTCGTCCGAGAAGCCCATATCGATCTGGTTGGCGGCTACGCCACCCGTGGCTGCTCCCGCGGCTGCGCCAACGATCACCCCGGCCGGACCGCCCAGCAGACCCAGGATGCCCCCGGCGATGGCTCCGAAGATGGCGCCTTGCTTGCCGCTGACATCCTCGGTTTCCCGCAGGGATACTTTGCCTTCCGCGGTTTTGACCATGATGGCGGCATTCAATACAGCCAAGACGCCGTCTTTGTCCAGTTGGCGCATTTCCTTGAGCACTTGGTCAGCTTTCTTTTCATCATTGAAAGCGGCGATGATAAGTTCGATTGATTCATCCATGATTGCTTGCTCCTCATTCAAGAGTGAGAATATTCTAGATTATACCCCCGTAAGTAGGAGGGCATGCAAGATGCATTATGTAGGACACAAAATACAAAGGCACTCAGGCACCTGGTCAACCAGTTACTGCGGCGCTCCGGCAGTGAGTTGCTTGAAGGAAGGGGAGATTTCCCTGGGTGTCTGGTTACTGATCACTCCTCACGGTCTTTGTTAAACGAAAATTCCCTCATTTGATGTGAGGGAATGAGGGGGCAATAATAAGCGGTATTAGGTTTCCGGGTCGCCGTTTTGCATGGCGCGCACCAGCCCCAGGAAATCTTCATGGCAGCAGTTGCACATATCCAGGTGATGCTGCACCAGGGGCATAACTTTGATGGGGTCTTCGCCGCTCAGGTACATATCGACAAACTTATCGAGATGTTCAAAGCACTCTTCGCAGGCGATCTCATCGTCGACCGTTTCGGCAAGCATTTCGACCAGTTTTTTCAGGGTTTCTTCGTTCACATTCGACATTGTGTTTACCTCGTAGTATTGACGTTCATATCAAGAATGTTCTTACCTTTCGTCGAACAATGCCAAAACCTCTTGGGCGGTCATTCCGGCTTTCTCTTCCAGGCGTTGCTGCAAGCGTTGGCGGGCATCGTAGATCAGCTTGTAGAGCGCGTTGCGGTTGGTTTCCATGCGTTCGGCCACCTCATCGATGGGCATGCCCCCCTGGATGATCGCCAACATGGCCGTCCGTTGGCGCTCGGTCAGTTCCTCATAGATCAGGTCTTGAACCACGTCCAGAACAGAGTGTTGGGTGGTCTTGAGTTCTGGGGACACTGCCGGGTCGGTCAGGATCGGCGGCGTCCATTCTTCACCCTCATCGGTCTCGACGATGTCTTGCAGCGAAATGTCCTTCCAGCGTCTGCGCCGCAATTCGGTAAAGGCGACGTGGATGGCGATCTTTTGGGCCCAGGTGGTGAATTTGCTTTCGCCGCGGAAAGTCTCCAGATTGTTTAATATCTTTAGTAGGGCATCCTGGGCGAAATCCTCGGTGATGTCTTCCAGGCTGGTGTCGATCTTGTTTGCCAGCGCGGCTCGTAAACCATATACGAGATATTCGCGCAGTTCGTTGAGCGCTTCGTTATCAATTGGGTCTCGGAGGGCTTCAAGCCACTCCGGGTTGGTACGGTCTACCAAAGGTGTTTACCTCCTGGACATGATGCTTGCTGAGATCAATGATACCCTAAAATACTCCAGCGCGCATATAAAATGATTTGCTCCACTCTTGGAAATAAAAAAGCGCCCTATGGGCGCTTGTGAAATCTCGTGTGAAACCGGTAATCAGTCCAGTAATTTCCCGGTTGGCTTTTCGGATTTGTTGGTCATGCTGGGGCCGTCGTTGATGAACATCAAGGGCATATTGGCGAGGCAGACGATGTCACCGGAATAGAGGACACAATGTTCGACCTTTTTATTGTTGACGAACGTTCCCCCGGTGGATTCCATATCATAAAGCACGAACTGGCCCTCTTCATAGCGGATTTGGGCGTGCAGTCGGGATACTAACGCGTCTTGAATAACCAGATCGTTTTCCAATTTCCGCCCGATATTGGTCGTGATACGTTGTAGAGGGAATATTTGACTGTTGATGACCAGATAAGCGTTTTCTTCTGAATTGAGCTTATCTACTTGTGATTCGTCAGCCATCTTGATCTCCATTGTGGCTTTTCTCTCCATACCCAATATTAAAAAGCTAATATGGTTCAAAGATACCATATCGAGAAATGCATGTCAATTGGTACTTTCAACACAAATTCATATAAATATGGTTTCTAATAAAATTGTAAGGAAGGTGCTTTTCTAGAGTAAAAATGCAATATTCATGCCTAGAGAAAGCAAATCCGCAGCGATGTCCGACCGCTGCGGATTTGCTTTTTAGGCTATGGTTGATTATCGCGATGAATAGAATTCATCGATGCAGTCGAATTCCTGGTTGTTGATGGTGACGCTGATGCCGTTGCTCCGGGAGGTGGCTTCTTGGACGCCATAATCTTGGAAATCGGGATGCTGGTTGTTCGCCAGTTGCTGTTCCCAGATGCGCTGGGCGTTGAAATGCGACATGGTGAACGACTGCCAGGGCAGCTCACGGCTGTATTCATTATTGAGGGCGGCGTGACAGGCCAACGCTCCGGCGATCTCCGCGCGTTGGGTGGGGTAAGTCCGGCCGGTGTAGCTTTCCGGATTGAGCATTTCGTGCAGTGGCGGCAGGACATCATCCGAAAGGCTGGCGATGTAGGCGATGTCGACCGCTTCCCCCGCCGCGCCGCGGGCGATGTTCTGCCGGGCGATGAAAGCGTCGACGTTGAGGAAATTCAAGGTAGCGGCAAACCCAGCCGCGACCAGCACAGCCGCCAGGGCAAAGGCTTGTTGGCGTTTGGCGATTTCCAGGATCACAACTGCGGCCAACAAGATACCGAGCCAGATCATGAAAACGTGCGGGTAGGTGCGCAGGCGCGTAAACCCGTAAGCCTGTTCCAGCAGATATAGGCGTTGGAAGGCCGATACCAGCATTATACCGACCAGCAGCACCAGCAGAATACCCAGGCTGGAGAAGGCACGCCTTTGATTGCCTTTGGTGCGTTTGGTAATTGCGCTCAACCCCAGATAGAGCAACAGGCTGAGCACGGCAACGACTACCAGTTCGGAAAAGCCGCGGCGGGCATATTCGGCATAGGTGTAGCCATCGATGGCGATGTTGGCCTGCCCGCCGAAGAAGTAGCGAAACTGGACGATTACGAAAGACAGGAAGAGCACGTTGACACTGCCCAGAATAACGACCGCCTCGGTGAAACCCAGGAACGGCTCGAGCCAGCTTGCGCTCACTTTTTCGTCACGGCTCTTCAGCAAGGCGTGCAGGTAGACACCTGCCAGGCCGTAGCCGACACCGGCGATCAGTACGGCCCGAAAGATGTATTCGCCCAGGTTCTCGATGTTGAAGATGTCCAGCAGATTGGTCAGGTTCTGGGAAAAGATCGGGTCGGCGGACGCCAGCAGCGCGGCGAAGACCGCCACCACCGGCAGTGCCAATACCGCTCCGCGCACGATCCCGAAAACGAGTTTGCGGTTCTTGGATTTTTGACTCTTATCCCGGGCACTGTGTAAAGCATTATCGCTGAGGGTGGTCAGGGGACGACCAATGATATCGATCCCGAGCCGGACCTGGTTGACGATGTAATCGCTGAGGTTGTAGTGCCACCATTTCCCACCCAATAGCGTGTTTGCCAGGATGGCCATGAAAAACAATGCCAGTACGCGGTTTAGGAAAAGCGTCAATGGTTCCAGGCGGATGAAGCTCATCGCCGCGAAAAATCCAATTGGGACAAGCAGCGCCAGGCTGGCCAGGGTAGGGCGCAGGTTTTCCAGGCGCGCCAGTAACAATCCGGCGGTGATGCATAGGCCGACAAAAATAGCAAAGGAGATGCCGGGGACTTTTTCCCAGAAGAGGAAATCGAAGAGCCAACCCAGGGCCAGGGCAATCAGTAAGAGCCGCCCGATGTGGCCGAATGTGTTGCGGCGCGGCTTTGGCGCTTCGCTTTCATTTTTATCGTTGTCTTCCGGTTTTACCTCTAAATCGACTGCGGTCATGTAGATTTACCTCGCTCTCAAATAGAATATAAATCGCCACCCTATGTTTGCAGTATCTTATAGAGCATAAAACAAAAAATCCCGCAACTCAACAAAGTGAGTGCGGGACGAAGCGCACTTGAGTGCTTGTACGTCCTAGAAGGCGTAGGCAAAGGTGCCAACAATCATCAGGAAAACCATCAGGATCGCAAAAGCGATGAAGATGATTTGTTGCCACGATCGGCGTGCTTTAGGCTCCTTTGTCCTGGGGGCTGGCCCCTTCTTTTTTTTCTGTGCCATAAAAAAACCTCTTTTCCGAAAAACAACCCGTAGATGGGAAAATCGTGTAAATTGATAATCAAGATTTCAAACGCGCCTGGTAGGCGTCACCGATGGCGGCTTCTAATTCGTCCAGGGTCACCGGCTTGCAGACATATGCATCGGCACCGCGGGCAAAAGCCTCGTCGATCTGGATATCGGCAGCTTCGGAGGAAAGGATAATAATGGGCAGGTCTTTGAACTGCGGTTTGCGGCGCACGAATTCCAGCATGTCGATCCCGGAAACCTCCGGCATGTTGATGTCAAGCAAGACCAGGTCGGGTTGTGCCCCTTCCAGGAGTTCCCGCACAGCATCCGGCGCGTTGAGGTAGGCTTTAACATCATAATCCAACAACTCCATCATCAAACTGATGGCGTTGATCATTTCTTCATCGTCGTCCACGTACCACGCGACTTTCATCATCCGCTCTCACCATCCACGTTTTCACTATAATAGTTGGTCACTGCCAACGATTTCCAATTATAACGCAACGAGGTTATAAATCAGCTTCAGGGAAGTTAACGTTAAGAAATTCTTAGGTTTTTGGGGACTGACCATTTAAATATGAAATTCATTTGATGGTTATGAACGGTCAGACCCTTTGGTAAATGCCTTCGGAAGTGATTTGTTTTACAAACTCCTGTAGGCATTTACCTTTCCACTGACTGTCTATAGCGAAATGGTCATCATGCTGATGAATATCATTTCGCTTTAGAATTGATTCAATGGCGATAAACAGTCAGTTCTGCATTGCATGCATCTGGCGCTGAACTTAATATTTCAAAGTGCTGCCACCTATAAATTCGCGCAAAACCGAATCCGATGGAATAGGAGAATCGTCCTGAACGGCAGTGATCTCGGTGAGGACTTCGTGGACGCGGGCGGCGCGCGTATAGGCATCTTCCCGCAGCGGGTCGTCCTTGTAATCCTGAATCCATTGCGAGAATTCATCGAACAGCCGGGCCTTATAGAGTGAAAGCTCGTAAGGCATGGCGCTGTTGATGATGTAGTCGGTGGCGTTGATATAGGGCACGATGTTGCGCATTTCGCTGGAGCGCACGTAATGCCAGTGGGTGAGTGTCTTGCGCGGGTCGTAGGCGCGGTGGGAGGCGTCACGCAACATACGGCGCATCAGCCGCAGGTCTGTCCAACGCACGTAACGGCCGCCGGAAGGTTTCATTTGCAGCAAGGGTTCCAGGTAGAGGCGGAACTGCATTTCGAGTGGGATTCCGGCCGTCATTGCCGGGTAAAGACCGTGCAGGCTGTCGATCAGCAAGATCTCGTTGGCCTGTATTTTCATCGGGGTTTGCTCGTCGTGACGCTGCCCGGTCTTGAAATCGTAGAAGGGAATCAGCACTTCTTCGCCTGCGAACAGGCGTTTGAGGTGCTCGTTAATGAGCTGTAAATCCAATGCCTGGGGTGTCTCGAAATCGTAATCGCCGAACTCATCCTTGGGATGCATGTCCAGGTTATAGAAATAGTTATCGATATTGAGGGTCAGGAATTTCAAGCCGACGCGCTGCAAACGCTGCTCGACCTTGATGGTGGTGGTGGTCTTGCCGGAGGAAGACGGCCCGGTGATGATGACCATGCGCAGTTCGTCGCGGCGCTGCTTGATCAACTCGGCGGCGTTCTCGACGTCTTCTTCGTAGGCGGTTTCGGATTCTGCTACGATGTCGGCGAATTCGCCGTTGGCGATGCGGGCGTTGACGCCCGCGATGGTGTTGACGCCATGGTCGACGGCCCAATCGAGGATATGCCAAATTTTAGCCCAGGGGATGTTCTCCGATGGGGCCGATGCTTTTTCGGCGCGCTCCTGGCGGGCACGGCTGCGTTCGTCGCGGTAAAGGATGTAAGCCTTGGCAACTCGGGCGTGGCCGTTCTCGATGAGCACTTTTTCGACGGTATCCTGGATTTCTTCAATCGTGGGGGTATGTCCGTCCGCACTGTTGGCTTCAAGCAGTTCGACGACTTGGTTGCTGAGCTTCTCGGCTGTAGCCCGGTCTCGTCCGCCAACAGCTACGGCAGCCCGGTAGATGGCGTTGGTGATGCGGTCGGGGTTGAAGGGCACGATGGCCCCACTGCGTTTGATAACCTGTTCAATCTTAGCCATGCTTGCGCCTCTTTCATTCTATCTATAGGTCGGAAGGAGATGACCGTTCATGACCTTTGTGATCTATGTAAAAACAAACGGTCGATTACCCGGCAAAGGGAAATTAATTATACAGATATTTTTGCTTTTGGCAAAACAATAGCAGGTTGTATTGGGGGCGGTTGGAAGGGAACACGAATGACGTGAATGATACGAATAGCACGAATAAGTGCTTAAATGCTATGTTTTATTCGTGCTATGCGTGATAAGAAATATGCGCTACTTTGCCCAGGTTTGCATGATCTGGGCGAAGAACCTGACCATGTCACCCAACGAGGATACAGCGATGCGCTCGTCGATACCGTGCACGCGGCCGAGGTCGTCGGCTGTAAGCTGCACGGGAGCAAAGCGGTACACGTTGGGGCAGATGCCGGTGTAGTGGCGTGAGTCGGTGCCTCCCAGCATCAGGAAGGGGGTGGTGGAAACATCGCCAAAGAGGCCGCGCACAGTTTGTGCGATTTCTGTAAAATGCCCGCCTTCGATGGGAGAGACCGGCGAAGGTTCATCGCAGAAACCGTCGTTGACCTTTATGGTCACACGCTCGTCGGCGATCACCCGGTGGATGTGTGCCACAGTCTGGTCGATGTTGTAGCCGGGTAGGATGCGGCAGTTCACATTGGCCTGGGCAACCGTGGGCAGTACGTTGGGTTTGATCCCGCCGGAGATCATCGTGGCGGCCATCGTGGTGCGGATGGAAGCGTTGGTCTTACTGTTCTTCTCCAGCACCGATTTGAGGATGCCGCCGAACAGCCACAGGTTGGCGAAGAGCAAGCGATAGCTGAAAGGCAGCTTTCGGCCCATGTGTGACATCATTGGCAGCAGGGCGCGCGGCTGGGCAGGCATGGGATTGTTTTCCAGGCGGGTGATGGCGGCGGCCAGGATGCCGATCGCCGAGTGGGCCGGGGGCGTGGAAGAGTGCCCCGGCGACTGCTGTACGCTCAGCTCGACGTTGATGTGGCCTTTTTCCTCATTGCCGATCAAGGCGACTTTGCCAGGAATACCGGGCAGGAAGCCTTCCAGGATCATGCCGCCTTCATCGAGCACGGCCTCGAGTTCAATCCCGCGTTCGGCCAGCAGGGCGGCGGCAGCAACTGCACCATGCTGACCACCGATTTCCTCATCGTGCCCACTGGCAAGATAGATCGTGCGCCGGGGTTGGAAACCGGCTTCGAGTAGATTTTCAGCGGCTTCAAATATGCCGACCAGATGGTTCTTCATATCTAGCGCACCGCGCCCCCACACAAAACCGTCGGCGATCTCGCCGCTGAAGGGCGGGTAGGTCCACTGGTTGAGGGTGGCCGGGTCAGCGGGCACGACGTCCTGATGGGCCAGGAAGGCGACCGGTTTCAGGGATGGGTCCGTGCCTTCCCAGGTGTAGAGCAAGCTGCATTCATTGATGGTCTCGCGCTTGAGGGTGGCATGCACGCGCGGGTAGAATTTTTCCAGGAGGGTGTGAACTTCTTCGAATTTGGCCTGGCGGGCAGGCTCATTATCCATCGAGATCGATTCAACCTGGATGATCTTGGAGAGATGCTGGGCAACCTGGTCGGAGTCTACGGCGATGCCTTCCAGGGACTCGGCCGCAGGGGGCGTTTGTCCGAAGCGTAAGGCGCGGATCAGGGCGATCACAACAATCAAAACGAGCAAGATGAAAACAATAATTAATACATTGAGCCACATATGAGCCTCCTTGGTTATTCTGCGGCGGCGATTTCGGGGATTTCACCCGGAGCTGGTTTGAAGATCATAGGCAAGAGCGGCACGGCCAGGATATTGAGCGCGGCCAAAATGACGAAAGTCCAACGATAACCGAGCGAACCGGCCAGCGCCCCGCTGACAGCTAATCCAGCACCTTGTCCGACGTTGGTGAAGGCCATCAGGATGGCGAACATCGAGGCGGCGATGCGTGTGTCGGTGTATTCCATCGCCAGCGCAAAATAGACGGTTTGTTGGACGCCGTAGGCCAGGCCGAAAAGCGGTACCAATACCCAGGCTAAGTTTGGGTTTGAAATAAAGGCCAGCAGCAGAATGGCCGCGAAAGACATCGCCAGGCCGAGTTTTACCGCGTTTTGCTTGCCCAGGCGCGCCATCAGGGTGCTGCCGGAGATGCTACCCAGCACCACGCCAATGCCCCAGACCATGCCGAAAAACCCCGCCGAACTCAACGAGATCTCGAACTCGGCTTCTAGAAAGGGATTGACAAGCTGGTTGGCGCCAATGATGATGAAAAAGACGACAAAACCGAGGGCGGAAACGACCAGGATCGTGGTTTGTTTGAAAGCGGCGAAGGCTTCCAATTTGAACTCATGCTCGCTGGTGCGCTGTGGTTCTTTAACATTCATCAGAAAGAGGAACGGCAGCATGGTGAGGGCAGCCAGCGTCCAGAACATGGCCTGCCAGGAAAAGTTTTGCGCTACCACCCCAGCGATCCCAGAGGCCGCGATCACACCAACGGCGCGCCCGCCAACCATGAAACCCTGAATGGTGCCTTCTTCTTCGATGGGCGTGGTGTCCAGCGCCAGGCCGTCTGTACAGGTGTCGTACCAGGCCATACCCAGTTGCAGGGTGAAGCCAAGGGCAACAAATAATCCGAAATTAGCCTGTGGGTCGGTGAACGATACAGCAATCAAGCAAAGGGTCTGGATAATGAGACCGATCACGATGTAAGGCTTACGATGTCCCAGCCCGAACAAGTTGACTTTATCGCTTAGCATGCCCAGGAAAATCTTGAGCACAAAGGGGATCAGGGCGATGGCCCCGAATATGCCGATCGCTTCCAAGGTCAGACCACGCTCAAGCAGGTAAATGGCGTTCAGCGAGGCGAAGTAGCCCAGGATGGTGCCCTGCGTGAAGTAAAGTGAAGCGAAAGTAATGTACCGTAATGATTTCTCCATCGCTGTTTCCTTTACCGGTCAATTTGGATGGACTGGATGAGAGCGTCCAATTGGGTCAGGTCGGGGGTGAAGCTGTCGGCGGAATACGAATTCAACTGGACAACGGTATCTTCCAGATACGTGGGGAAGTTTTCGTCAAAACCAATCCAGTCTTCGCCAACGATTTCGTTTCCATCATCTGGGAGATTGGGATGGTTGACCGGGAAAATGGCCGAGACGTAATATTTCTGGTCGCTGGTGATACCCTGGAAGGTGTAGAACAGGCTGTAGTTGTCCACCGGCCAGGCCGCCTGGCCGTACATGGTCAGGAAGCGCACGCCGGAGCCGCTCTGGAAATCGAGGTATGCGACCTGGGCCTGGAAGAATTGGGCGGCATTGAAAAAGGGCAGGAAGGGAATCTCGCCGGGGTCACTAGATTTAGCGGCCAGGATTTGCTGGAGGTCGTAGGCCATCCCGGCAATTTCAGGAGCGAGGTCGATGAAATCGGCCAGCGGATAGATGTAAAGTTCCGGCTGGTGGAAGGTGCCCTGCGGCTGGTAACTGCCAAAGGAGAAGAGATAATAGGTAGGGTTGGCCGTCCACAAAGGCGCATCAGCCACGCCTTGCTCCTCCGGAATGGTCGCCATATCTACCGTTCCGGCCAGAGCAGGATCGCGATAGAAGCTGATGCCTTCGTAGCTTACGTTCGGGGCGGTTTGTGGGACGACATCCGGTACTTCGGAGGTCGGAACCGGCTGAGTGGGTTGTTCCTGCGCCTGTTGTGGTTCAGCCAGGGCCTGTTGGGTAAGCTCGATGGCTAGTTGGGTGGCGGCCAATTCGAGTTCGAGTTGTTCGGTGTTGCTGCCCTGATCGCTCTGCCCGGTCAAGTTGCACGCCAGGGTGGTGAGCAGCAAAGTTCCGATTAACAAGTAGATCAAAGTTTTGGTATGCCTGGGGGTTGTCATCAGATGAACCTCATTAGTATGATTGTGATTTCTTGTGAAGAAGAACGCAATTGAATTATTATAGCACCAGGGGTAAATTTCCGACGTTTGTTCCAGATCAAGTTGCTGCTTTTATAAAGTTAACGTTTATTGAAGAAACCAAAACAAAACCATAAACTGCTCTTCACAAAGGGTTAACGTAATGGAGGCACAATTAGGTTGGACGTATTGTTGATTTTTTAACAAAAGAGGCGAATAAATAAATATGGGTAAAGCAGATTTGCACGTACATACGGTATACAGCCACGATGGCAGCAGCACTATCGAAGACGTACTGGAACACGCGGCCAAGCGGGCGGAACTGGATGTGATCGCAATTACGGACCATAATACGATCGAAGGTGCCGTGCGTGCCCAGCGTCTGGGGCCGCGCTATGGCATTGAGGTGATCGTCGGTTGTGAGATTTCTACGGCGCAGGGACATATCCTGGCCTATTTCCTCAAAGAACCGATCCCTCCTCGACTTTCGGCGTTGGAGACCATCCGGCGGGTGAAGGCGCAGGGCGGCATCTGCGTGGTGGCACACCCACTGGCGCGCGGCATCAGCAGCCTGAAGACGCAGGATATCAGGGAACTGGCCGTTGAGCCTGACGTTCAGGGTACCCTGGTTGGGATAGAGGTGATCAACGGTACGCTGCTCTTCCGGGCCAGCAATCGCAGAGCCGGTCTTATGTGTGCTCAGGTTGGTCTGGCCCCGGTTGGTTCCAGCGACTCGCACGTAAGTTGGACGGTAGGGCACGCCATTACGGAGTTCCCAGGCTTTGCAATCCCAGACCTGCGCATCGCCCTGGAACGCGGCACGACCAAGGCCGTGCTGATCGCCAAGCGGCGGCGCGCCAATTACTACTTCAGCCACATTTACCGCCATATCCTGCGCCGCCTGGGATGGATTGCCTGGCGCGAAGGGCCTTACGGGCCATACACCTATCGGCGGTTGGCCGAGGTTTATGAAACGCGGTATTAAGTACCGAGGCACTCAGGCAACGAGGACTCAGGGGACAATCAGAGAGAAAAAATTTATCGATTACTTTGTTTTTTGAGCTAGGGGCGATCGGCTGGTCGCCCCTGGTTGCAGCATTCAGTATGTGATGGCGGTGGCGGCTAAAGCTGCACCGACGAGTTTGATATATGTTTATAGGTAATTTGTCGCGGCGACTTTAGTCGCCGCGATTAAAATCACTCAACTTCGAAGACCGGCAACTCCTCGTACAGCGATTCGCCCGGCGTGTAATGTGTGGCTTCGTCGAGTTGCTCGCGGATGGTGGTGAATATCGCCGCCAGCGGCAGGTGGTTCTCGCAGGCCTGCTCGCACATGCCGCAGCCCGCACACGAAACCAGCCAGCGCATCACGTCATTGCGCTGCAAGCGCCCGGAAGTATCTTTCTGGGGGTAATCGACGGCGCAGATCGGGCAGGCGTCCATGCAGGTCTGGCAGTCGCCGCATTCTTCCAGCAGCGTGATCAGGTTGTCGACATCTTCAGGGATATTATCACGCAAGGTGTGGGAGACGCGTTCACGCGTGCTGTGCCGCCGTTCGATCAGCTTGGCGGCCATGCGCTCGTATTGTTCCACCAGTTCGGCCGGGGCCGGGCCAGCGGTGATCCCGGCGAGGTCGAGCTTTTCCGTCAGGCCGTTACGGGTGTGCACGAGTACGTGCTGGCGGATAGGCAAGCCGATTACGGCTACGTTGATGTCCGCGCCCTGAGCGACCGGCATGGCGCACATCTGGCAGGCCGAGCGGTAGCGGTAAGCGGCGATACCACCCTGGCGGGCGAACTGCATCGTGGCCTGTGCCAGTTGGCTGGATGAACCTTTGCGCTTGGCGCGCCAGTCGTATTCCACGTCTGGGAAAGTGCCCAGGCAGTCGAAGGAAAGCGTCACCAGGCTGTCGAGGTCGAAGTTGTCGTGCTTGACCATCTCGACCAAGGCGCGATGTTCGCAGGGGCGCAGCACTGCCCCGACCTTTTCGCCTTTGTATTCGGTCAGCAACTTGGGCACCAGCCGGGCAGCGTTGATGGTCATCAAGGGGGTGAAAGGGTTGGCGGAGTCCAACGCAGCCTTGTCCTGTGTGAACAGCGGCCGCTTCTCTCCGCTAGATGAGGGGTTGGTGCCATCCAGCGGCAGCAGCATCCCCGCCAGGTTGGCCTGTTCCCAGACCTCTCCCATGAAATCGCGCGCCGCACCGAGCGGGTCGCCGTGGGTATCTAATTTCCAATATGTACGCATAAGCTTGCTCCTATAAAAAGCCTAAACCATTCATGGCTGGGCCTAGTTTTCCAGTTGCTGCACCAGCACTTCGGCGATGTCCATGACCTGGATTTGCTCGATCAGACCTTTGGAACGGATGGCATCGTCGAACATGGTCAGGCAGTACGGGCAGGCCGTAGCGACCACCTCGGCATCAACCTCCAGGGCGTTTTCCAGGCGTTTGTTGTTGATGCGTGTCTCGGCATCGGTTTCCATCCACATTTGCCCGCCGCCCCCGCCGCAGCAAAAACCATCGGCGTGGTTGTTGGGCATCTCGACGCGGTCAACTTTGGCGGCATCCAATAGGTTGCGAGGCTGTTTGTAGATGTCGTTGTAGCGCCCCAGGTAGCACGAGTCGTGGAAGGTGAGCTTACAGTGGATACCGTTGCCATTGGGGTTAGCTTGGCTGATCTCGGGCAGCAGCTCCTGCAAGAATTCAGTGTAATGCTGCACTTCGAATTCGCCGCCGAACTGCGGGTACTCGTTCTTGAGCGTGTTGAAGCAGTGTGGGCATTGGGTGACGATGCGCTTGAAGTCGAACTCGGATAGGATTTCGATATTCTGTTCGGCCATCATCTGGAAGACGTACTCGTGCCCCAGGCGGCGGGCAGTCTCGCCGCAGCAACCCTCGTCCATGCCCAGGATGCCGAAATCGACGTTGTGTTTTTGCAATAACTTGGCGAAAGATTGGGCGACTTTCTTATTGCGCTCGTCATAGGCGAAGGCGCAGCCCAGGAAGAGCAGCACATCGGTTTCTTCGCTGGGTTGCAGTTCTTTCACGCCCAGGCCCTGCGCCCATTGCGTGCGTTCTTGCGGCGGCATGCCCCAGGGATTGCCCTGGCGTTCCATGTTGCGCAGCGTGTCGCTAACCGATTTGGGCATTTGCCCGGTGGTCAGCACCT
>JAFGRA010000016.1 GCA_016935415.1 Anaerolineales bacterium | reverse complement strand
GAGTTCGGGTGTGCCCGCTGCCTGCACCTGTTCCCAGGCGCGCTTGGTGATATCCTGGTAATAGGCAATGGTTTCTTTGCGGCTGAAGCCTTTCATTTTTGCTGAAACACTGCGCACCAAAGCGATTGCGGTATCTTGCAGTTGTTTTTGGCGTTTGTTGCCAGTTTCCTGGAATGCACTCAAGAAATCCTTTTCGTAACCGTGCAGATTATCAGCAATGGGGTGCTGTACTTTCACATTCAATGGATCACGGCTGGCAACCTCAGCGGCACCTTTTTTGAGCGTGCTGAAGAGTATCATGGTGAAAATTTTGTTCAGGGGCTGCTCCAACAGCACCGCTGCCTCCACGGCGGTCAAGCCGCGTTTGATGCCGTGGCCTTCGATGGATATTTGGGGCGGCAGGTACTTGAATTTGCGTTTACTTTCGGAATAAACACTCCAGCCGATGGTCAAAACAAAGAAAGAAACGCATCCTAAGGGTACCAATGCGTCGAGGTCGATTTTGGGAATCCACGAAGGTGCAGTCTGTCGAACGATGGCAGATGCCGGCACGTAGCTTGCCGGAAAGGATGCGCCGAATTCATACCGTGTGTGGCCGTTGGCGTTGGGGTTTTGCCAGCTATAGAAGATGCGGCCCTGCCCATCTAAACCGGTAGAAGGTGTGGACGGGAACCCGGATGGCGCTGAATGCCAGCGGGGTTCATCTGGCTGCACTCCAGGGGGGAGGTGAAAGGTGACAGTAAGGTCTGTTTTTCCATAGATGACGGATGAAATAAAGTAGGCGGGCGAGAATACGGCGCTGGCGTATTGATCGTCGTCACTGTCGCGGTAGAGAACATTGCGCACTTCTCCGACAAGGATGTGCACGGTGCCGCGGCCGCCAGGGGCGATGGCATTGCCCCCCAGGCTGATGGCTACGCCGCTGCTTCCCTCGCCTTCAAACTCGCTTTTGCTGATGTATTCGACAGGTTTGCCATCTATGGTGGCGGTGATGCTGCCAGCATTGAAAGATGAATTCGGAAGCCCCAGATCGACAAATTCAATGGCATGGCCGCTGGGGTCGTTTTGGAATACCATGGTGTAGTCCAGGGATTGTGTGCCATCTTCGTTCCAATATACATCGACGGTCATTTTTTCGAGGACGAAATAATAACTCTGCGCGAGGGTTGGCTGGGGAATCGCCAAGAGGAATAAGATGATCATCAGAGCGATGAGACGCTTGCACATTGAACTACCTCCAGGTCAGTTAGCTACGTATCAAAGAGTGTTGCAGTTGGCTGTCGTAACTTACCACTTGGGATCTTCGGTGAGCTGGTAAGTTGTTTTGCAATATGGGCAGGATACAACGGGTGCTCCGGCAACCATTTTGATGTGGTCGGCGGTTAGCGATCCTCCGCAAGATTTGCACTTGAGTGTATCTAGATTAACATTAGCAGGGAGGTCCACTTTTAGGGTTACATTTTGGGTATTTGCGCTGGACGGGGCAAAACGGTTGGCAGCAAAGATGACGCCAAACCCGATCAGGACTGAAATAATGCCAACTGCGATCCATGAGGGCTGTCCCTCTTCACCAAATGCTCCCCATATGAATAGCACACCGAAAAATATTAATATCCCCGCGGCAATGTAAGCGATTATTTTGATTGCGCTCATACAACCTCCTTAGGTTTCTTAGCCTAGTTTACACACGAACCGGGTAGAAGGCAAGTGTTTGGTTAACTGCTATATGATCTACGTTTGCACCTGGGGTGCGGTTTCATCATCCGATGCGGAGAGCTCTTTGAGTTCGCCTGTGACGGAGTAGATTGTTCGCTCGCAGATATTGGTAACGCGGTCAGCTAGGCGTTCCAGATTGTGTGCGGCCCAGATCAGGTAATTGCTCTGGTCGATCGCTGAGGAATTGGCAAGCATGATAGAGATCAGATCGCGATAAATCTGGTTGTAAAGGTCATCTACCCGATCATCTTCTGCAGGGATGATCAGGGCGGCATCTGTATCTCCATTCACAAAAGCAGCGATCGCTCGATGTAGCATGCCCAGAGCAATGGAGGCCATGTGTGGAATGTCGATCAGTGGCTTGACCAATGGTTCTGTGCCGATCATCAGACAAATATTGGCGATGCCCTTGGCGTAATCGCCCATGCGCTCCAGCTCTGCAGAAACCTCTAAAATGGAGGCCAGCAAACGTAAATCGTGCCCCATGATGGGTTGCTGTGTGGCGATGGTGATCATGCAATCGTTTTCCAGTTGAAACCTGCGGGCATTAATTTCGCGGTCACCATCGTAGATGCGTTGTGCGGCTCTCAGGTTCTGGTTTTTCAGCGCGTCAACAGCGCCGTTGATGGCGGCTTCTACCATACTGTCCAGAATCAGGATTTCGTCTAGAAGCAGGCGGATTTTTTTGTCCAGTGTTTCCCGGGCCATGGGATGATCTCCTTGGGATTATTTTACCCGATATATGGGGCGTTTACAGAGATTTGCCGAATCATGGCAGGTGATCAGTAGTAAAGTCGGCCCGAGCTTGCGGATCCAGGTTGAGACCAGATGGGCATAGACTTTTTGCCCACCTTCGGCTGAAGGCCAGGTGACCTCAACCCATGCTTCTCGGGTCAATCCAGCCGCATACGCAGAGAGTTTCACCCGTTCTCGGCTGCCATCGGACCGCTTCAGTCGCATCACTCGATTGCTCTTGATGCCGCCACTGACATCCCAGCATCGTTGGTGAGCTGCCCGACGAACTTGTTTGCAGTGGTACCAACTATCGATCAGAACGTGCGTCTGGGTGCCTGCAACGGGTTCAAATTGCCTGATCTCCTCAACGGCCATGGCAATTTTGCTCTGGAAAGGGATGTTCTCCTTCCGGCAAACCTTATTATCCTCGGTTTAACCATGCCTTTCTATTCAAGTTCTGTTAAAGTGCAAAGATAGTATTCTTAAAGTGCAAGGTTAGTACATGTTATTTTATCTACCCGATTGAAATCTAAAATGGGGCTGCCCGGTTCTTTTCGGGCAGCCCCCTTTGGGCACTATCCGATCGCTATTTCTGGAGCAACAGAATGGCAGCCTCGTTCGCACCCAGCGTGATCTGGTTGATGGCAGCATAATTGATCTTCCAATCGGTGGGGAGCACGCCATCGTCGGGGATGATCCCGCCGCCGGAGGGGGTTGCCTGGTAATAGATGCCGTTCAGGTCAATCGTTTGCGTTGATGCCGTAGGGTTGACCAGCACCAGCCCGTTGGAATAGGTGCGGGCGTAGACGCCCCAGGCCGCATTCCAGAGATCGTCCACGGTGGCGGGTGTGCTGCCGGTGGGGTGACCGATGGAAATCTCGTATTCGGGGAACCACTCTGGCTCCATGCTGTGATCCAGGTTAATGTAGGTGTGCTGTCCTTTGATGAGCAGGTAGTTTGCCAGGATGAACATGCGGTCATTTACGTCGTTGGCGTTCACATACTGCTGGGCGATGACGACCCGATCCAGGTTCACCAGCTCCAGGATGTTGTTCATCTGCAGTTGCCAGTCGGACAAGTCGAAGAACCAGCCCCAACCCCACTCGCTGAAGCCCTCGATCATCACGCCGTCGGCCATCGAGTAGTTGGTAGTTTCGCGCGATGTGACCAACATCCCGGCATTGGGGACGAAATAGTAAGGAGCCAGAGCTCCCGATTGGGCGAACGCTATGAAGTTTTCCAGGCGAGTTGTCCAGTCTGCCTCGAAAGATGCATCTACTCCGGGCAGGTCAGGGTCGAAGTGGTCATAGCCCAGGTAGTTGGGAACCGAGAAGCTGTCGGCAAAGAGGCCATCCGCGTTATTGGCTTCGAGCTGGCGCAGCACCTCGCCGCTCCAGTAGGTGCGCCAACCAGGAGAGTTGGGGTCCATCAGGTACCAGCCCCAATCACAGTTGACCGTGCGGCTGCCGCTGATCTCAGGCCAATGGTAGAACCAGCTTTCAGCGACTACACCATCGCCAGGCCATTCTTGCACCCAATCATTTCCCTCAATCACCGCAAGCCATTCGCCGTTAAAATTACAGGTATCCCAGCCGTCCGTAGACTGGTAGCCCAATCCCATCCCCAGGCGGTAGTTCAGGAGGATAAAGGCCGGGTTGACGGCGCGCAGGGCATCGGCATCCGCGCGGGTCATCTTTTGTGTACCATCGTAGTGCATGGCAGAGAACTCGACCCAGGCCGGGTTGTCGTAGAGCCACAACTGATCATTGAAAACGTGGATATCCTCCCAGGTATCGGGCAGGGGGCGGACGGATGGCGCGGCTGGCCTGGCTTTCAAGAGCGTGGTCAGATGGATACAATGCAGAACCGCACCGGGGGGTGTGGATGTGGGTGTGGGAGTGCGGGTGCCTGCGGTCGTGGGTGTGCGCGTGGGCGTGCTTGTGGTTGTGGGCGTTCTTGTGGCGATGCTGCTCGTGGTGGTCGCGGTTGGGGTGGCGGTGCTCTCTGTGCCCAGCCAGCGGTTGACTATTACGTTGAGCCAGAGAACAAACTCGGCGCTGGCTTTCACCCCGCCAGCGCCGGTGGGGTGGCTATCTCCATCCGTAGCATAGGCGGAGAAATTGTTGGAGACCGTTTGGATATGCTGGATAGCGCCGTTCCACCAACGGTGGTGGTTGCCGGTCTCTTCTTCGGCATCATTGGTGTAGGGATCACCGCCGTTGGAGGTGAGCACGTTATAAAAATCGAAGACGGCCACATTATTATGCGGATAGCCGTCTAGCCAGTCGTTCACCAGCCAGTTATTGAAAGCGCGCGCATTGGCCGCGTGGAGCGGGTCCGTGGGCTGGGCGCCATCGTCTTCGAGCAAAGGCGGGGCGGTTACCACGATAAAGAGCTTATCCTGGTGATCTTCGAAATAGCCCAGCAAATCCACGTAGATGCCCTTGGCGTTTCCCACGGTCATGTGTTCTGACCAGGCATCCTGCCCGCGCAGCGGATTGTTGCCGCTCGTGGGGGGATCGTTGGGAGTGCCGCCCAGGTGTGCGTTGGGATAGCAGGATTTAAAGACGATGACGCGATTCTCACCCGCCGGAGCGGGATCCAGGCGCGGCCACCAGCCATAGCCCCCGATGTTTTGCCCATCTTCCACGTAGAGCGCGGCCATGATCGCATCGCGTGTAGGGCCATTGAACCATTCCCACCAGTGACCGATATCCGTGCGGCTGCCGATGTCGTCGCCGCTCACCGTCCAGCCGTAATTGGTCGCGCTGACATAGTAGTTGTTATCCATCAAAGTGCGCCCCAGGCCGCCAGCGTCTTCGTGTTCGCCGATATCGGCCAGCCAGTTGCCGCCGGTGGAGTGATGCACGAAGATCAGGCGCAAGGGCGAGGTCGGCGGGGATGGGTCATCTGATAAAACCTGTTGGGAGAAAATGGGTACTGGGGCAGCCGTAGTGTTCAATTGTACGGCGGCGCAGCCCCCAACGAAAAGAAGAACGAAAAGAGCAAGCTGGAAAATTCGTTTCATGAAGAGCCTCCTCAATGGTATGCCAATGAACGTGAGTACGGGCTAAGGGTTTTGGGGGTGTCTGGGGCGGCCAAGCCGCCCCAGACACCCCCAAAAGAGCCGCTTTCCCGGCTAACCCGATCTCACGTTAATGAGGTATTTCAAGATGGAAACGCGCCACGATAACCCTGTAACCGATTTTGATGGCTTCACTGCTCCAATTATAGCAGTTCATTGAGCAAGGTCAGCGAGATAAAACATTGGGCTGTCTTGTTGACTTAGCCTAGAACATCGTCTATTATTGTTTATGGAGGTGAAATCATGAAAATCAGGTATCTTAGGCAGTGTTTTGTGTTTGGCCTGGGGGGAATCATTTTGCTTGTATTATGGGCAGCAATTCCTGCGCAAGCTGCCCCAGTTGTTCATTACGTCGCTCCTGGGACGAACTGTAACGGCGCGCAGCCTTGCTATGCGGACATTGATTCTGCAATTGATGCTGCTGCGAACTACGATGAAATTCGTGTTGCCCAGGGGACTTACACTCAGCTCGGCACCGAGGATGGCATCACGGCAGTAGTTCATATTGTCGACAAACGGCTTACCCTTACCGGAGGATATCCCACAACCGATTGGAATACACCCAACCCGGCTGCTTATCCTACCATCATATCTGCACAAAACAACGGCATCGGAATCTATGTGAATTACCAGGCCGAT
>JAFGRA010000015.1 GCA_016935415.1 Anaerolineales bacterium | reverse complement strand
GCGATCGTCGAGCGCACCCGCAAAGGCGGCGGTGAGATCGTTTCGTTGTTGAAAACCGGCAGTGCCTTCTATGCCCCCGGTGTGGCCGTTGCCAAGATGGTTGAAGCGATCCTGCGCGACCGCAACCTGATCGTGCCTGCTTCGGTCTATTTGCAGGGCGAATATGGCCTGGATGGGATTTTCTTCGGCGTGCCGGTCCAACTTGGTTGGGAGGGTATGGTAAAGATCATCGAATATGACCTCAACGAGGAGGAGCAGGCTGCCATCCAAAAGTCTGCTGACCACGTAAAAGCTGTTATGGCGGATATAAAAATTTAACAAGGAGAAGTGGAAAATATGTTGCTCAAAGAAAAAATCACTGCACAATTGCCGGAATGGCGCGACCGGGTCACCAAACTCGTCAAAGAGAATGGTGACGTCAAAGTTGGCGAAGTTTCCGTCAGCCAGATCTATGGTGGTATCCGAGGTGTGAAATCCTTGGTGACAGATATCTCGTACGTTGACCCGAACGAAGGTATCCGCTTACGCGGATATACCATCCCGGAACTGCTGGAAAAACTGCCCAAATCGGGCGACGCCAAGTTCCCACTGGCTGGTGGGGTTTATTATCTGCTGCTGGTTGGGGATATTCCGACCCTGGAACAAGCGCAGGCTGTAGAAAATGAGTGGAAGCAGCGCAATGAATTGCCTGACTACGTGTTGAATGTGCTGCGTGCTATGCCCAAGGATTCCCACCCGATGACGATGTTTTCCCAGGCTATCCTGGCTTTAGAGAACCAGTCGGTCTTTGCCAAGCGTTACTTCGAAGGCATGACCAAGATGGATTATTGGGAAGCCACGCTGGAAGACAGCCTCAACCTGACCGCCAAGCTGCCGTCGATTGCGGCTTTTATCTACAATCTCAAGTATGGCAACGGCGAGTTCGTAAAGCCCGACCCGAGCCTGGATTGGAGCGCCAATTTTGCCTATATGATCGGCAAAGGTGACGACGATGAATATAAAGACCTGGCGCGCCTGTACTTCCTGATCCACTCCGATCACGAAAGCGGCAACGTCAGTGCCCACGCTACCCATCTGGTGGGTTCGGCGCTTTCGTCTGTTTATTATGCTTGCTCGGCGGGCATCAATGGCCTGGCCGGGCCGCTGCATGGGCTGGCGAACCAGGAGTGCCTGCGCTGGCTGCTCGATCTGCAAGGTGAGTTCGATCACTTCCCCAGTAAGGAAGAACTCGAAAAATTTGCCTGGGATACGCTGAACGCCGGGCAGGTCATTCCGGGCTACGGTCACCCCGTTTTGCGCCGCCCCGACCCGCGCTTTACGGCGCAGTTTGAGTTCGGCAAACAATTCATGCCGGACGATGATCTGTTCAAGCTGGCTGCGCTGGTCTATGAAGTTGTGCCCGGTGTGTTGGGTGAATTGGGCAAGGTCAAGAACCCGTGGCCGAACGTCGATGCGATCAGCGGTACGCTGCAATATCACTACGGTGTGACCGAATTTGATTTCTATACCGTCATGTTCGGTGTCAGCCGCATCATGGGCGTGACCGCCAACGCAGTGTGGGCACGTGCTCTTGGACAGCCGATTGAGCGCCCCAAGTCGTTGACCACCAAGATGCTCGAAGAAATCGTGGCCGAAGCAAAGTAGTTGAATTCTTGGTGTAAAAGCGAAAAGCCCTGGGATTTTCCAGGGCTTTTTATGTTTACAACTTAATTATTGAAGATGTAGAGAAAATTAGTAGTAGGGGCGACTGGCCGGTCGCCCCTACTGTGTATGCATGGTTATGTAGAACAGGATAAAAGTAGGAGAGGGTTTGGATCATCATTCTGATGATACACCCTCCCCTACAAAGATGTACTTGTTTGAGATTGAGCGAAGTATTTGCTTACTCTGTCCCTTCCCAGGAGAAATACCGCGTTTCGCTGATCGGGCCGGCTTCTACCCAGACCGGATCTCCACGCTCGTCTACGAAGATGCGTGCAACCGGCTGCACCGTCCATTCGTAGATGTGGGGAACATCATCTTCGGCCTGTAAGTTCGAAGGCACGACCAGCTCCGTATCCGGTATCTCAACAGAGTAACTCAGCTTCAAGCCCTCGGTCACGTCCGTGACCGTGATCTGGTAGGCCTCGTTCCAGCGTAGTTCGCCCAACGCTGCCCACGTGAGGGTGACATCGGCGTTGCTTTCGAAGGCGATCCCGCTGACGGGACTTAGTAATGCTACCTGGGGATAGGGGGGGGCGGGAGATGGGGTCACGGTGCTTGCCCCAACCTGCACGCGTTCGCAGTAGGGGATCAGTAATTTTTGGCCCTCATAGGTGAACGCCGAGGTCATGTTATTCCAACGCATGATGGCTTCTTCGGGAACCTGTTTCACGGTGGCAATCAGGCTCAAGGTTTCGCCTTCCAGCACAGTATATGTTTCATGCGGGCAGGCATCCAGCGTGCTTTGAAAGGCATTAGGGGTTTCGGTCGCCAATGGTGTATTGGTTGGGGTGGGCTGGGGAATGCTCAATGTCTGGTTCTCGAAAAGGGAGCAGTTGGCGTCCAGCCCGTTCGTGTCCCGGATCGCCGGGATCGAAACGTTGAAAAGATTCGCGATGATCGCACAGGTGTCGCCGCTGCGCACAATATGGGTTAGTGGGGTTGGGGAAGGGAAGGGCGATAGAGTCACCGTTGGGGTGATCGGTGTGGGCGTGCTGGTCATGGTCGGTGACAAAGTTGGGGTCAATGTGATGGTTGGGGAAGCCGCGGCGGCAATCTGCTCCATGGTGAAATACGAAAGCCCACCGCCAATTGCCAGGAAGACCATCAACACGAGTACAAGTATCGGGAGGCTTAGGGTTATGGCCGGAACACCGCCATCTTGATCTGTCATTTTTGCGTTTATCCTGAATGTGAGATCGTTTGATTGCTATTCGCCGGTTTGCCCCGCACCGGTGCCGGACCAGGTGAACACCCAACTCACGCTGCTGGTTCCGGCGACCTCCCAGTTGGGATTGCCGGTATCTTCTTCCACGCCGCGGCGGACGACCGGGACAACTGACCAGCGAAAAACGTGGGGAAGATTTTCAGCCGGCCGGAACGTTTCGGGGATGATATATTTGGTATCCGTCACCTGAGCGACCAGGTTGCGGTCGTCTCCGGCGGTAATGTCCGTGATCGTCACCTGGTAAGCTTCGTTTTCACGCAGCGTGCCTACGGAAGACCATTGTAGGGAAACGGTATCTTCTGCCAGGGTAAAGGCCGAGCCATCCAGCGGCAGCAGCAATTCGGGGGCGGGGTAAGGTGGTGCGGGGGAAGGGGTCACTGTGGCGCCGCCGACAACCTGGCGCTCGCAATAGGGGATAATCAACATTTGTCCTTCGTATACGTTATCCGAGGCCAGCCCGTTCCATTCTTTTATGGCAGCGGCCGGTACTTCTTTGACTGAGGCAATCAGGTTGAGCGTCTCATCGGCTTTAACGATGTAATCTTCGGTTTGGCAGCTTGCAATCGCCATTTCGGTGGCATTGGGGGTTGGTGAGGCTAAAGCTGTGGCAGTCGGTGTGGGGGGCGGGACTTTTAATTCCATGTCGATGTACAGGGAGCAATTGGCATCGAGCGTATTGGCCTGGATGATGGCTTGCACAGAACTGCTGTAAAGTGCGGCGATCAATCCACAGGTATCATCTTCGCGCACGATGTGCGTCAATGGCGTAGCGGTCGGCATGGAGGTTAAGGTTACGGTTGGCGTCGCCGGGGTGGGGGATGGCGAAGCAGTTGGTGTGTTGGTAGCCGTTGCTTCCGGGGTTGGCTCGACGATGCCGCCGGTCGCACTGAGCGCAAAATATACCCCTGCGCCGCCTCCAACCAATACCAGGATCAACAAGATCATGGCAATTGGCAGACTCAGGGTAACTTCGGGCATGCGTGCCCCGTGCACCGGTTTTGCCGGGCGGTCTGGGCTGCGTTTTTTCTTTAGTTCGGAGCCGCACACCGGGCAGCGTGCCGCGTCGGGGCGGACGCGCGTGCCGCAGGTGGGGCACAAATCGGTAAATGGAGTTTGTGGATTTTCAGACATAGTCAGCGGGCATTATACCAGTCTTCACTCATTAAATCTGCGTCTTTTAATCCAAATCTCACATGGTATACTGGCCAAATATGGCCCCAATTAGTGTGTATTTACACATCCCGTTTTGCCGCCACCGGTGTAGTTATTGTGATTTCAATACCTATGCCGGGCTGGAGAGCCTGATGCCCAATTATGTGCAGGCGCTCTGTAATGAGGTGCGGCAATTTGCTTCTGGTAGTTCTGATAAACAGACCGTGCATACCGTATTTTTTGGGGGCGGGACGCCGTCTTTGCTGCCCGTGGATGCTTTCGAGCAAATCTTTGCCACGTTGGAAGATTGTTTCACAATTTTGCCTGGCAGCGAGATCAGCCTGGAAGCCAATCCGGGCACGGTCGATCTAGACTACCTACGCGGCTTGCGGTCCTTGGGTTTCAACCGCATCAGCATGGGCATGCAGAGCGCCCAGCCGGACGAGCTGCGTTTCCTGGAGCGTATTCACGATTACTTTGATGTCACTCAGGCGGTCAGGTGGGCGCGCCAGGCCGGTTTCGATAATCTCAGCCTTGATCTGATTTTTGGGCTACCGAACCAGACCCTAGAAACATGGCAGGAGAACGTCAATCTAGCACTGGGGATGGCCCCCGATCATCTCTCCATGTATGGCCTGACGGTCGAGCACGGCACGCCGTTGTATCATTGGGTGGAGCGCGGCCTGGTTGCCGAGCCTGATCCTGACCAGGCCGCGGACATGTATGAGTGGGCCGGGGATCGTATGGCGGGGGCTGGTTTCGAGCAGTATGAAATCTCGAATTGGACCGGGGCAAATGCGGCTGGGGAGGCGCGGACTTGCCGTCATAACCTGCAATACTGGCG
>JAFGRA010000100.1 GCA_016935415.1 Anaerolineales bacterium | reverse complement strand
GGTTTGCCGGCGATGTCCATGCTGACGTCGATCCCGCTCAGGTCGCCGGCTTCGCGCGCCAGCTCCGACAGCGCAGCGGGCAGGCCGAGGTCGTCGAGCATGGTGGGGCGCAGGCCGTAGATCACGTTGCGCAGTTCGGTGAGCGTGTGGGTTGCTAATTCCCGCGCTTCGATTAACTTTTCGTGCAATGCTGTTTCTGATGTGGGGATGCGTTTTTCCAGGCGCTCGAGGTCGATAATTAACATCGAAAGCGCCTGGCCGGTGTCGTCGTGCAGCCCGCGGGCGATGCGCAGGCGTTCCTCTTCCTGGGCGTTGAGGGCTTGCTTGGAGAGGGCGCGTAGTTCCAGCGTGCGGTTTTCCAGTTGCAAGAGCATTTCGTGAATGACGATGGAGAGCAGGTAAATGTCCGGGTCGGTGTCGCCCATGAAGCGGGCATCCAGTTTGGGCGGTGTGTCGAACTGTTCGGTCTGGATCTTGTCGACCACCCGGCGCAACTTGTAGAGCGGGTGCAGCGCCTGGCGAATGATCCACACGTTGACCCCCACGCTCAACATGATCCCGCCGATCACGAACGCGACCATCGGCCAGAGGGCAGTGGTTTGGGTGGACAACCGGCGTGTAAGCAGGGTGCCGCCGACTGCACCTAGAACGGTGACGATGGTGTTACCGATCAGTAAGCGGTAGAAGATGGGCAGCCGCTGCAAGCGTACCCAGAAACGCGCCGAAAATTTTTTCGTCTCGCGCATTAAATGTAGTATATCATTTCTGTGCCTGGTGTCAAAATTTTGAATCTCTAAGGCGTATATACAGCAAAATTTGCTAGTACAATCGAGGGAAGTACAGATTAAGTGCAGTCTGGATAATATTTACTATTGATCTTATATAAATCTACAATACCTGAAGGAGGTAAAAATATATGAATATTCTTTGGTTTTTGATCATCGGTATTGCGGCCGGATGGATTGCCGGGCAGATCATGAAGGGATCTGGATTTGGCGTAATTGGTGACCTGATTGTCGGCGCGATCGGTGGTTTATTGGGGGGCTATTTGTTCGGTTTGCTGGGTATCAATTTTGGCGGGCTGCTCGGTGAATTGATCACCGCGGTGATCGGGGCAGTTGTACTGATTGCCCTCATTCGCCTGATCAAACGGGCATAGGCTGGTAGAAAAAGTGCTCCGAGGTTTCGACCTCGGAGTGTTTGATTCTGGGGAAAGTACCGATATGTAGTGTATCTATCGCTGTCTATTTGGTGCGTAGTTCGAGGTTGCCTACGCCCAGGTCGATCTCGATGATGAGCTCGTTGCCTTCGCCGGGGTGTTGGTAGCTGGTGCCCGAGCCGGCCCAGTCGCCGCTGGTGTCCACGTTGGTCAGTGCTCCGTTCAGGGTCAATGTGGCCGGAACGCCTTCGGGGATGGTGATGGTAAAGGAGCTGGCTCCGGCCGAAATCTTGACGTCGGCGTCTTGCTGCAAGTCACCGGAGAAATCCAGTTCGTAGTTGCCCAGGCCGCCGTCGAAATCCATGCGCGAGAAGTTGGCGTTACCCAAACCGGTCATTTCTACGTCCGATGCGCCGGTCTCGAAATCGAAGACCTTCATCTCAGTCAGGTTGGCCTCGGAGAAATTGATCTTGACGGAAGCGGCACCGCTGAAGATTTTCAATTCTTCCAACGCCAGGCCGCCCAGTTCGAGTTCGCCATCGTAGGCCCCAGCGCGGATTTGCAGTTCCATCGGTTCAGTGCCCAGTTCCAGGTTCCACTCGTTTTCGACATCGTCCCAATTGGGAATGCCGGTGAATTCATACTGCAGATCGCCCTGGTTGAGTTCGACTTCGTTATCATTGACTTCAATGATGGGGGCGAACTCGGGCACGTTATAGGTGGCGGTGCCGCCCAGCAAACCTTCTGCACCTGGGTTGATCGCTAACTCCCCGGCCCCAAAGTTGATCGTTAACTCGGTGGTATCAGCTGAATCGGGGTAGGGGGTATCCAGCTCGTCAGTGACCAGGTCACCAACTTCGATAGCATCTTCGGGTAGGTCGATGGTTACACTGCATGCCAGGGTCGCCAGACCCAGGGCAGCCAGCGCCATGAATAGTGATTTTTTGTGCATAATGTGCTCCTTAACACTTTGATATCTTGTTAGGTAAATGCCTAAAAGAAGATATAAAAATAAACCACTTGTAAAGGCATTTAGCAGAGGAACTGACCGTTTATAGCCGCTGTAATAATTCCACATACATACGGTCAGTTACCAATCACTATTCTATACGATAATCCGGGAGATGGGTTTCATAAGGGTGGGGGAGATGCAGGGGAGCGTGGGGGCTGGAGAGCAAGATGCAGAGTCCATGATGCGAGGGTCTCTCCGTGCCGCAAAGCGAATTATAGATTGCAGATTGAACTGGGGTAGACAAGGAAAGGGTAAACGTGGAAACAAAGAAAAAGAGACCTGTAAATCTGCCACGGGCGGCGAATGGTTCACGTTTCTCGATTTACGGATAACGCCTCACGGTGTTACACTATTCCCAGTTCCTGCGCTTTTAAGATTGCCTGGGTGCGGTCACGGGCGTCCAGCTTGCGTAAGACGTTGGAAACGTAATTCTTGACCGTGCCTTCTGCCAGGAAGAGCTGTTGGGCGATTTCCTTGTTGGTCAGGCCGTTAGCCATCAATCCCAGGATTTCGGCCTCGCGCTCCGAAAGCTCGTCGATCAGCTCGTCATCCGGGGGCGGTACGGCGGGAGTCAGGCGGGCGAATTCGGCCACCACCTTGCGCGCCACCGACGGTTCGATCAATGTGCCTCCGGCCGCAACGGTGCGGATGGCGGCGGCGATCTCCGAGCCGGAAACATCCTTGAGCATGTAGCCTTGTGCCCCGGCGCGTAATCCCTCGAAGACGTACTGGTCGTCGTCGAAGGTGGTCAGGATGATGACCAGCGCCCCCGGCCAGCGGGTGATGATCTCGCGTGTGGCGGTCACGCCGTCCATTTCCGGCATACGGATGTCCATCAAAATCACGTTGGGGGTGAGCTCCTCATATTTTGCCAGCGCTTCCAGCCCGTTCTCGGCTTCACCGACCACATCAATATCCGGTTGCAGTTCCATCAAGGTTTGCAGGCCTTCGCGGATCAATTTCTGGTCGTCGACCAGCAGCACGCGGATCGTTTCAGGCATCGCTTTCCTCCACAGGTAAAGGCACTTCAACGCGCAGCTGCGTGCCGCCGCCTGGACGCGGTTCGAGCAGCAGCGTGCCGCCTACCAAACCCATACGTTCGCGCATGCCGCGCAGTCCAAACCCGGCCTGTTCGGCGCCTTCCGGTAAACCGACGCCATCATCGCTGACCAATAGGCTGACCGCGCCATCCTGGAAAGTCAATTGCAGCCAGACGTTGTCGGCCTTGGCGTGGCGCTGGACGTTGGTCAGTGCTTCCTGCGCGCTGCGGTAAAGCGCCAGACGGTGTGAGTCGGGCAGTGGCGGAATGTCTTCGGCCAGGATCACGTTCACGGTCAGGTCGCTGGCGGCTTCGAATGAGGCGATCAGGCGTTGCAAGGCTTGCGTGATCGAGAGGCTGGCTTCCAGCGGTTCGCGCAGTTGGGCGACGGTCTGGCGCAGTTCGCCGAGCGCTTCCTGTACCTGGCCGCGCACGACTTCCACTTTCTGGGCGGCGCGCTGTGGGTCTTCGGGGATCAGATATTGGGCACCTTCGAGCTGTACCGAGGCGACGGTCAGGCGGTGGCCCAGCGAGTCGTGCATCTCACGCGCCAGGCGGTTGCGCTCTTCGGCTACGGCCAATTCCTCGACGCGCAGCACGTAATCTTGCAGTTGGCGGTGTGCTTCCTGGAGTTCTTCGAGCAAAGCCTGGCTTCGATTGCGTTCTTCATCTGCCTGGATAGTCGCCTGGCCAAAGATACCGAAGAAGATATACCCGGTGGCATAGATCAAAGAAGACCCAATCCCTGAAATGAAACCTTCATCGATCACGAAGCCAGTCACAGCAATAAGGAATAACACCGCAATCCAATACAAGCCGCTATATCCAGGCAGCGCCATCATTGCCTGGGCGCTGGTGATAAAGAATAGCACGGCAAAGATCGCGGTAGCGTCCCCGAATACTATTAGTAGGGTGATGATTATGGTCTCCAGGCCCAGGAAGACGATCTTATCACGTAGTGGACGATCATCGTGCGGAAAGAACCAGGTGACGATACTCAGCGCGACAAAAAGACCTGCCAGCAGCCAAAAGGGTGATTCAGGCCCAAGACTCGTCAGGCTGATCAAAGCTACCGCGCCAATCGTCAGATAGATGGGGAGGATGAGCGGAATATAATTCTTTAGGGAGTGCTTTTTATGTGTCATAGCTAGATTTTACACTTTTTAGTTCTAAGGATAAAGGCCAAAAAGGGCTGGAAGCCTCCAGCCCTCATTTGGTGTCTACGAATGTCTAATCGAAGCGGAAGCGCCATGCTGCAATGCCGAAGAAGACGATGGCAAATCCGAGCAGTACACTGATTTCGTTGACCACCGCTGCCATGCCTAGCCCGCGCACGATCACATCCTGGTAGCCCATCAATGCCCAGGCGTGCGGCGAAATCTTGGAGATGGTCTGCATCGCTTCGGGCATGGCAAAGGTGGGCACCATCATGCCGCCGATGGCTGCCAGGGTGATCGCTAGTAAGGTGGCAACCCCGCTGATCTGTTCCGGCGTCTTGCCGATGGCGGCGACCAGTAGGCCCATGCCGGTGGCTGCTGCTGCTGTTGCCAGCGTAACCAGCACCAGGGCGATGGGATGGTTGCCCAGCGTCATGCCGAAGATCAGTACGCCGATGGTGAACATGAGCGCCACCTGTACCAGGTTGATCAGGTAGTAGGGCAGCAGTTTGCCGAGCAGCAGGGCCGGACGAGACAGGGGGGCTACCAGCAGGCGGCGGAAGGTGCCGTCGGTTTTTTCCTGCAAGATGCTGGAAGCCAGCACCTGGACGATGAAGAACAGGCCGAAGATGGTATAGCCAGGTACATTCTGGGTAACCGAGCTGGGGTAGACCTTGATCTCGTAATTGGAGGGGGCGACCTGCGCGAAGTTCACGCCGGTTTCCTCATCGAACTGTACGTCGGTATTGCTGTTGAGGCTTTCAGAGAAAGCTGCCCCGATCTGGCCGACGAAGCCTTGTTGTTCGGGGGGCATGCCCGCAGCCATTTCATCGAAGGCGGTGGTAATGCGCAAGGGAGCCTGGGCAGTGGCAGCCATATTTTGTACCAGACCGGTGACCGCGCCCTGGATGGGGGCGGTGAACTGGCTGGCGGTTGAAGGATCGACGATGAAGCTGACGGTGGCTTTTTCAATGGTCGAGTCGGTGGCGGCGTTCATGATGGTGTCGGTGAAGTCGGTTGGGAAGATCACGGCAATCGGGTAATCGCCTGCGGAGACCAGCGCATCGGCGGCTTCGAAATCAAGCGTGTAATCTTCAACTGTGTTGATGATAGTTACACCATCCAGGTCTTCCAGCCCTTTCACGGCTTCTGCACCGAGTTCGCCGTTGTCTTGATTGACGACCAGTACTTCATAGGGTTGGTCGGCGGTGGGTTCGAAGGTGCCCTGCAGGGCGTAGCTCATTACCAGGATGAACATAGCGGGCATCAGGAACAGGGCGACGATCCCGCCGCGGTCATGAAATAAGACTTTCAAATCTTTGATCGTTATGGCAATAATTTGGTGGATCATTTTGGGCACTCCTTGTAAGTTATTTCTTCCAATTGTCCCGCGGCTGAAGCCGCAGCAACAAATTAGTTATGTTGCAGGCGACGGAGAAATCTTACAGATTTCTCTAGTCGCCGGAACTTTAAAAACTTTCTACTTCTCAATCTCTTAATGACTTCCCGGTCAGGTGCAGGCTGCACTAATTTGTTGTTTAATCTCGCAATGATTTTCCAGTTAGGTGCAGGAAGACGTTTTCCAGGTTGGGTTCCAGGATTTCCAGCGCGGTTACCTGGGCGTCCAGCTTGTGGGTGATGTCCAGGATGTCGATCAGGGCGCTGCGGGTTTCACGCGCCTTGACGATGATTTCGCCATCGAGGCGGTTGACTTCCAGGGCTGCGGGCATGTGGCTGACTTCTTCGTATACCTGTTCGGCTTTGCCGTTGTACAGCCCGACGCGTACCAGGCCGCCACCCAGTTGGCGGATCAGACCGCTGAGCGTGTCCAGGGCGATGATCTCGCCTTTGTCGATGATGGCAATGCGGTTGCATAGGCGTTCGGCTTCTTCCATATAATGGGTGGTATAGATAATGGTCAGGCCGTCTTTGTTGAGGGCTTCGATGCTTTCGAAGATGGCGTTGCGGCTTTGCGGGTCGACGCCGACGGTGGGTTCGTCCAGGAAGAGGATCTCGGGTTTGTGCAGCAGCCCGGCGGCGATGTTGACGCGCCGTTTCATGCCGCCCGAGTAGCTGTCGATGCGGTCTTTGGCACGTTCGCTCAAGCCGACGATTTCGAGCACTTCGGCGACACGCTGGCGCAGTTGCTTGCCCTTCAAGCCGTAGATGCGCCCAAAGAACAGCAGGTTGTCGTAAGCGGAGAGGGTGGGGTAGAGCGCCAGTTCTTGCGGCACCAGGCCGATCTTGGCCTTGACGCGGTTGGCATTCAGCCCCATTTCAAGGCCGGCTACCTTTACCTGTCCGCCGTCGGCTTCCAGCAGCCCGGCGAGCATCGAGATGGTGGTGGTTTTACCGGCGCCGTTGGGGCCGAGCAGTCCGAAGATTTCACCGCGGGCGATCTCGAAAGAGATGTTCTTGACGGCCTGGTTGTCGCCAAAAGATTTTTTTAGACTTTTTGCCTGTAAGATGGGTTGGCACATGATTTTCTGCCTCCTGTAAGTTAGCGATTACACGATTGTTTTCTGTAACCATGCGCTAACAGGATATCCTCCAGGAGGTCATACTGCGTAGTGCCCGCGGTCATGTGCCGGTCATGTGACTTGGTGTGATGATTGTGAGTCTTAGAATTTTTTTACCGCTGAGAACGCAGAGGGGAAAGAGAACGTTTTGGAAACACGAATATCACCAATAATACGAATAGCGCGAATATATAGAATATAGGCACAGGTTTTACCTGTATATAAGCGAACATGTAGGGGCGACTGGCCGGTCGCCCCTACGTGCTCCTAAGGCAGAAATAGGTTTGTGATTATTACCTATAGATTATGCAATCGTTGCAGGCGGCTTTAGCCGCCGAGTCAATCCAATTATTCCTTTGTAGCCTGCATCCATTCCCCCGGCGTGAAAGGCCAATCGAGTTGCTTGCAAACTTCCTGCCATAACTCGCTTTCCTCCGGGGCGGCGAGATAGGGCAGGTAACCCAGTTTGAGGTAGATTTTCAGGGCAGGGTGGCGGAAGGGTTCCGTGTAGAGGCGAACGTGCGTGTAGCCACCAGTAATCATGCGGGCGGTGGCAGCGGCCACAACCGCAGTGCCCAAACCCTTGCCGCTGTGGGCCGGGTCGGCGGCCACCCAACCCAGTTCGGCGCAGAAGGGATACAGCCAGGTAGGGTCGTGGGTCGCCATCGCCGAAGCCACGATCTGGTCACTGGCGGTGTGCACGGCCATGAACCAGCCTTCCGGCAAGATGCGATATAGCCAGGGCTTGAGCTTTTCCATGTCCCAGCCCGGCCATCCGGCCAGCGCCATGACTTTGTAGAAGCTTGTTTCATCGCCGGGTTTGTAGGTGCGCAGGTGGTATCCGGCGGGAAGTTTGGGGATTGGTAGCATCTCTAGGCGCGCTTGCGGCCAGACCATCTGGAGTTGAGGGATGGGAGGGGTTTCTTCCATTTTTGCCTTTCGTATATGCTTCCGCTTACATTCCGCGTAATAAAAGCAGAGTCTTTAATGCGCAGCATGTATGCAACTACATCCCCATATCTTATCGTATTTACACAAAAGCGGAGGGCGTTATGCCCTCCGCTTATTTTACTTAGCTCGGTGTGGATTGCGCAGTTTACTCCGCGAAATCTACAGCGGGGTAGCCAGCTTCCACCCAGCCACCGAAGCCGCCCTTGAGGCTGTACACATCGGTGTAGCCATAGGCATCCAGGATGGTCATGGCAATCGTGGAGCGATGGCCGGAACCGCAGTACACGATCACCTGGGCATCCTTGTCAGTAGGCCATTCAGCTTGCATGTTGACGAACTCTTCCAGCGGGATGTGTGTCCAGTTAGCGGCCTCGATCACGCCATTTTCTTCCAACTCGGCGGTGGTGCGGACGTCGATCACTTGCAGGTCGGGGTTCTCGCCCAGTGCCAGGTTGAAAGCGTCAGCGGTGACGCCGCCCCAGCCTTCGGGGATGGCGGCGATCGCGGCGGTCATGGTCTCGACCAGCGCAGGATCAACCGTCACGGCGTCCAGGACTTCAGCTTCCGGCAGGCCAGTGGCGACCGGGTAACCGGCCTCGACCCAACCTGTGAAACTGCCATCCTTCAGGCCCAGTACATCTTCCCAACCCATGCCTTCCAGCACGGTCAGGGCGATGGTGCAGCGCCAGCCGGAGCCGCAGTAGCTTACGATGGTCTGATCGAAAGCGGGGAGTTTATCGAGGTTGGCGGTCAGTTCCGGCAACGGGATCACGACTGCGCCTTCAATGTAGCCGTTTTCCTCAACCTCGGCGGTCGAGCGCACGTCCAGGATGAAGGGAGGATTCTCAACGATCATGGTGTTGAGCGCATCCAGGCTGATGGTGTTGTAGCCTTCCATATCGGCCAGGAAAGTGTTGAAGGCGCCGTCCAGGTCAACGACGGCAGCGCCGCCAACGGTCGGGTAGCCGGCCTCAGCCCAGCCACCGAAGCCGCCCTTGAGGCTGCCAACATCGGTGTAGCCGTAGGTCCACAGGATGGTCATCGCCATGGTGGAGCGGTGGCCGGAGCCACAGTAAACCACGATGGGGGCGTCCATGGCGGGCCACATGTCGCGGCTGGCAACAAACTCTTCCAGGGGGATGTGGATCTGGTTCGCGAAATCGATGGTGCCTTTTTCTTCGACTTCCGCGGCGGTGCGGACGTCGATCAAGATCAGGTCGGGGTTTTCAACCAATGCGGTATTGAGTGCATCGGGGGCAACCACGCCGTAGCCTTCGGGGACGTTGGCGAACATTTCGCTAATCGCTGCGGCCACTGCGGGATCGGGTTCAGCAGCATTGAGCATTTCAGCTTCGGCAGGCAGACCGGCTTCGGTCGCGTAACCGGCTTCCACCCAACCACTGTAGCTGTTGCCTTTCAAGCCTTTGACATCCC
>JAFGRA010000099.1 GCA_016935415.1 Anaerolineales bacterium | reverse complement strand
GACATCGGCGTGGTCACCAACATTACCCACGAACACCTCGATTACCACGGCTCCTACGCGGCTTACCGCGCTGACAAGGCGCGCCTGTTCACCGGGCTGGCAGCGGCGCACGAAAAGGCGCACTCGATTTCGCGGCTGGCGGTGCTCAATCGTGATGATATTTCCTATGAATACCTGGTGGATGTGACCAAAGTGACGCAGCTCAGCTACGGCCTGACGCCGGAAGCTGACCTGTACGCTGATGCAATTACTCATACGCCCACCGGTCTGACCTTCACTGCCCACGGCCCCGGTTTTGAAATCCCGATCACCTGCAATCTATTCGGCGATTACAACGTCTCCAACTGTCTGGCGGCGCTGGGTGCTGCCGTGGTTGGCCTGGGGCTGGACCCAGAAGCGGCCCGGGCGGGTATTGCCGCCCTGCCGGGGGTGCCCGGACGTATGGAGCGTATCGACCTGGGCCAGGATTTCACGGCCATCGTCGATTTTGCGCATACCCCCAATGCCCTCAAGCGTACGCTCGAAGCGGCGCGCGATTTCACGGATGGGCGCGTGATCGCCGTCTTCGGTTCGGCCGGGCTGCGCGACCGTGCTAAACGGCGCATGATGGCCGAGACCGCTGCCGAACTGGCTGACCTGACCGTGCTGACCGCCGAAGATCCGCGCACCGAATCGCTGGATGCGATCCTGGCAGAGATGGCGGTCGGAGCCAAATCCAAAGGTGGGGTGGAGGGCAAGACCTTCTGGCGTGTGCGCGACCGCGGCGCGGCGATTAAATTCGGATTGGAGTTAGCACAGCCGGGGGATGTGGTGCTGGCTCTGGGCAAGGGCCACGAGCAGTCGATGTGTTTCGGAGAGACCGAATACCCCTGGGACGATCGCATTGCCCTGCGCGCCGCCCTGGCTGCTTACTTGGGGGTTGAATGGCCGGAGATGCCCTACTTGCCTACGCAGGATGAGTGATGGGAATTGTGTGTATGGGGGAACACGAATAAATGTCTGAGAATTTACAGGCGGGCATCATCAACATGATGCCCGCTTGTTTTATATTGCACCAAAGATTGGAAAGCTTGGCAACATAAGAAAACGGCGCGCCAATTGGCGCGCCGGGTATTGGGTAAGAATAGATTTTAGGGTGAACAGATATCGAATTTTTCACAGATGCTGAAGAATTCGGGGCGCTGCCAGAAAGCCGAATATTCGCCAATGTAATGGAAATTATCATCGGGCAGGATAGCGTAGTTCGTGTTGAACCAGTGGTTGAAGATAACCCGGAAGGAGTTCACCGGGGAGATGGAGGGATAGAGATCGGCTTCGGCACCGTCCGGCAGGTAGTAAGCGTTCAAGATGGCACTGCGAATATGCAAGCCGGTTTGGTCGGGGTGATCGTAATCGATGTGGGAATCGTGCCCATGGTCGCTTTGGAGGATGATGATCGGCGGTGTCTTGGAATTGGCCAGGATCTCATCCACCATCGCGATCACCTGCTTGTTGAGGTAAGTCGTTTGGTCGAGGTAATGGCTCAGGTCTTCTGGACTGGAAGGATCGCGCAGGTAATTATACAGACCTGGCAGGAATTCAACAAACTCACCGTCTGGGCCAAAAACGTAGGGGAAGTGAGGGGAGTAGATGTGCGCAAATATGAAATGGCTGCCTTCACTTTCCGCATATTTGGGGATGTGTTCAAAAGCATTCGTGATCGTTGCGCGATAAGAATTGATATCTTCGCCGACTTTCTGCATTTGCTGGGCGTTGTTGAATTCGATCTGGTCGTCATTATCATGGAAACGAGCTTCTACGCCTTGGCGGACAATGACACGATAGACAGTGGTATAACTCACCAAAAGTTCAAATACGTTGCCGCTGACAGTGGTTTCTGCCCAGGGTGCCCTGAAAATTTGGATGCCGCTGCTGATAGTATTTACTTCATACCCCTGAGATTGTAAGAAGTTTGCTACATAACTGTGAGAAAAATCCTCTAGGACATAGTCCTGCACTTCATCAGGCAGATTGTGTATATAGATGGAGGAAAGCGACGATGGGATGGATAGGTTTGTGCGCAGATAATTGGAGCGGCTTTCTTTGGCTATGTAGAACCCGCGTGTTTCCAGCGCTTCAATAAATGCTGAGTTATCGTAGTCATAGAATTCTTCCAATACGTCAGTGCGCGCGTATTGGTCTAAAATGATGTAATAAATATTGGGCATTTCACCAGGATAGATAGGCGCAGCATCGCCTTCGGCTTCGGCACCACCGTGCAATTCGTACAGATACGCTTCCTGATTGTCGCTCAAATGGATTTGGGGAATAATCCGACCAGCAACATTGACCAGGAGGAAAAACAGCAAGATCAGCCCAACCCAGTTAAGATACATGCTGACTTTGGGCTGCCATTCTGCCGGTTTCAATAAGAAAATCGGTGTGGCGATAAAGATTACCCCCCAGATCACGAGCAAAATTAAATTTAGGAAAAGAGTTTCCTCAATGCCGAAGCTTTCTAATAACGTGATAACATGCCCATAGGAGTAGAAGAGTATCAAGAAGATGGTTGTGAGCAGGCCAGAGCGCATCCAATCATGCAGTAAGAGACGAAAGATGCCCCAGATTATTGCGCTGACAAGCAGTGATACCACCAAAATACGTAAAGGATCGGTAGGTTGTATATAGGCGAGATTTGCCACAGCCAAAGCCAGGATCGGGTATATCGCGAAGATGAAAGGATGGAATATTTTAGGTTTTTTCTGCATGGTTGTTTAATTGCCTATCTTTGTTGTGGCGGTTTGGGTGTTTTAGGTTTCCTCGTATCGTAGCGTTTGCATCTATTTGCTCATTATAGCCCGGCGCGGGTGAAAGATACACTGAAAAGTGTAATCGCGTTTCCATTTTCCCTGGCGCTACCTGTGTAAATTGTTTCCATCCCCACCGGGCAGAATCCCGTCGCCGTCTGGGGGATTGATCTCGGACAGCAGGTTGGGGTTGTGGTGTTCACCGTTGAAAGGTAAGTCCTCGCAGCCCTCCCCGATGAGCAAGGCGCTTTTCCTGCCATTATGCTTTGTGGGTCGAAGGGTGTCAATGATATCTTCTATTGGTCGCTGCATCATTCACGGTGAACAGATATTATGTTCTCCGCAGAGGCTGAAGAATTCGGGGCGCTGCCATATGGCTGAATCGATTCCGACGTAATAGAAGCTCTCATCCGGCAAGACTTCGTAATTTGTATCGAACCAGTGATTGAAGACTACCCGGAAGGAGTTTACCGGGGAGATAGAGGGATAGAGGTCGGCCTCGGCATCAACCGGTAGATAGTAAGCATTCAAGATGGCACTGCGAATGTACAGACCGGTTTCGTCAGGATTGTCGTAGTCGATGTGCGAATCGTGGCCGTGGTCGCCCTGGATGATGATGATTGGCGGTGTCTCGGAATTTGCCAGGATCTCATCTACCATTTCAATCACCAGCGTGTTGAGATACGTTATTTCATCGAGGTAGTGGCTTAAATCTTCCGGGCTGGAAGGATCACGCAGGTAGTCATACATGCCTGGCAGGAATTCAATGTACTCTCCATTTGGACCGAATACGTAAGGATAATGGGGCGAGAAAATGTGTGCAAATATGAAGTAATCACCTTCTTTTTTAGCGTAATCGGGGATGTGCTCGAAAGCGTTTGTGATCGATGTCCGATAAAAATTGATCTCCTCTCGCACGGTTTGCATTTGCTGCTCGCTGAATCCAGCCAGCAAACTTTCTGGATCGTTGTCTGCCATCATCTGTTGTAGGAAAAAGATGCGAAAAACGGTAGTGTAGTTCAATAATATCTCGAAATCGTTGAAATTGACGGCGCGCACAGGCTGCGACGCTCTAAAGATGTACACACCGCTGCCAAAAGTGGCGACCTCATACCCTTGCGCCTGTAAAAATTCCACGGTGTGACTGTTGGAGAAATCCTCCAACACATAGTCGTAGATTTCATCGGGCAGGTCATGCATGTAAATGGAGGAAAGCGAGGATGGAATAGAAAGATGGGTGCGCAAATAGTTTGAGCGGCTTTCTTCGGCAACGTAGAACCCGCGCGCTTCCAATGCCTCGATAAAGCCCGAATTATCAAAACCATAATATTCATCCAGGATATCGGAGCGTGTATATTGGTCCAAGATGATGTAGTAAATGTCCGGCATGTTGTTAGGGTAGATGGGAGCGGCCTCACCTTCGGCCTGGGCACCGCCACGTAATTCGTGGAGATACTCTTCCTGAGTCTGACTTAAGTGAATCTTGGACGCGCTCTGGCGGGCAATTGTGAAAAGAGGAAAAAGCAACAGCACCAATCCCATCCAGTTGAGATAATTGCTGAGCTTGGGTTGCCATTCAGCCGATTTTAGCAAGAAAGCCGGCGCGGCAATGAAAATCACACCCCAGAGTACGAGTAGGATGAGGTGCAGGGAATACGTTTCGGGGATGCCCAGCGTTTCCAGGGTTGTAATCACGTGTCCAAATGAATAGAATAGCGTCAATAAAAGCGAGGTGAGTAGACTTGCCCGTATCCAATCTCGCAGTAATAGACGGAAAGCACCCCAGATCAGCACGCTGGCGAGTAGCGAAACACCCAGGATGCGCAGGGGGTCGGTCAGCTGCAAGTAAGCGAGATTTGCGGCGGTTAGAGCCAGGATCGGGTATACGGCGAAAATGAGCGGGTGGAAGATAATGTTGTTTTGCTGGCGGATATCCATACTGCTCCCGGGTTGGGCGATTCTTGAGTTTTAGCAATGTAGTTTGCGGTATTAATATTTAATCAATATATATTGAATTCAGCGTAACGGAGTTCATACGTATATGGGGATAAAAGTTGGCATTACATTCAAATATCTGCTTGATGTTTGGTTTAGGTGTCTCCACAGTGATGCCTTTATTCTACACCCAAGCCGTGCTGCGCGGGCTAAGAATATTGATAAGTATTTGCCGGAAGCGGCTCATCCTCGACCGTGCGTACGGTCTTGTTCACCATCCCGAACAGCACCACGGTGAGTTTGGCGATCCCCATGCAGGCGAACAGCAAACCGATGCCGCGCCCTGGCCCGGTGCCGAAGACTTGCCCTAATGAACCCGCCAATGCGCCGCCCTCGGCCAGCAGTGGCTCAAAGACGCGGTCGGCCAGCGGCCCAGCGGCCAGATAAGCCAATGGGGTCAGGCTGCGAGCCACCATTTGCTGGGTGGCAAAAGCGCGCCCTTGTAATTCGAGCGGGATACGGACCTGCCAGATGGCCTGGTTTGAGCCGCTGACGATGGCGATGGTGAGGTGGGCGGTGAAGGCGGCCAGCATCACCAGCCACACCAACGGCTTCAGCCCGACTAGGATGAAACAGACTCCGCTGAGCAGTTCGAAGCCGAGCACGCCCCAGATGCGGCGTTTGGGGCCGCCCCAGGCGCTCATCACCAGGCTGCCGGTCAGCATACCCAGCCCGGCGACGGTCAGGATGATCCCCAACGTGCGGGCGTCGGTGAAGGACAAGATCATTGGGGTGATGATCGCCCCGACCATACCCCAGATAAAATTAACCACCGCGGCGAAGATCAGCAGACTCAATAGGCCGCGGTCGGCGCGGATATATTGCCAACCGGCAGCGGCATCTTTGAGCAGTTGTGGCTTGGGATGTTCGGCAGTTTCTGCCTGGGGTGGCTGAGGGAGGCGGATGAACAGCAGTGTGCCCACTGCAAAGAGGAACGTGCCGAAATCGACCAGGATCACGCCGCCGACCTGGAAATTGAGCAGCAAAACACCCGCCAGCATAGGCGCAAAGATTTCCATGGCGGCCTGGCTGAACTGCTGCAGGCCGTTAGCGCGCCCCAGGTTTTCCTCCGAGACCAGCAGCGGGATCGTGGCGGTGTAGGCTGGCCATTGGATCGTGCCGAAAGCCGCGCTCAACGCCGCCAGGATGTAGACGTGCCAGGGGGCGATGCTTCCGTTGATGAACAGCACCGCCAGCAGGAACGTGCATAGCCCCGCACCGGTATCGCTCAAGATCAGCGTGCGGCGGCGATCCCAGCGGTCGACCAACACCCCGGCGATGGGGGAGAGTAAGAGGCGCGGTAGGATGCTGGAGAGGGCGATCAGAGCGAACTGGGTCACCGAGCCGGTCTGGGCGTAGATCCACAGGCCGAGCGCAAAGCTGGTCAGGCCGGAGCCGATTGTGGAAATGCTCTGCCCGAACCACAGGATCAGGAAGGTGAGTGTGTTGTGTGAAAGCGTTTTGGTTTTCAAGGTTATCCTTTCTTGATGTAGGTATAAAAAAATGCAGCCAAAAGGCTGCAAATCTGGTACGGGTTTTCTGAAATACGTTTTTTCTAAATCACTCGATCATGCGGTGGCTGGCGCTGGCATCGTAATCCATGTCGTAGATTTCCTTCAATGCGTTGATCTTCACGATGGCTTCACCCGCAAAGGGGGATTTGCCTTCGAAGGAATGTAACACGATGCCTTCCAGCAGGTCGCCCAGCGAGATGTCGAAGTATTCGGCCAATGCCTTGAGCACCTTAACCATGCGCTTTTCCAGGCGTACGCCGGTCTGGACGCGCTCGACCATAATTTCGGTGTGTTTTGTCATAATATGTTATCTTGGTATGTTGGTACGCAAATAACGTCAATATTGTAGCCGTTTTCGGATGTGGTGTCAAGAGGTAAATAAAAAAGCGGTGCTCGCAAGAGCACCGCTTGGTAGTATTTATCGTTGCAGGCGATGTCATTGGCTAAAACCGCCAATGATAATGCCGCCGAATACAATTTAGTTGCGCCGTCGGTTGCGGTCGTTGCCGCCGCGGCCGCGATTGCCGCCGGAGCGGCCACCGCTGCTGCGTTTGCTGCCACCGCGCGGGTTATCGCGCTCCTGAGCTTCTTCCACTGTCCAGCCTTCCAAAACGGCCTGGCGGGAAAGGCGGATCTTGCCGTCGGGGTCGATGTTGGTGACCATCACGGTGATCTCGTCGCCGACTTCGGCCACGTCTTCGACCTTGTCGATGCGGACCGAGTCGAGCTGCGAGATATGCACCAGGCCGTCCTGCCCGGGCAGGATTTCGACGAAAGCGCCGAAGTCCGTGGTGCGCACAACCTTGCCGGTGTAGATGCGGCCGACTTCAGCTTCTTCGGTCAGCATCTGGATGCGTTCACGCGCAATGCGTTCGCTCTCGCCGTTGGTGGTGGCGATGTATACGGTACCGTCCTCGGCGATGTCGATCTTGGCATCGGTTTCTTCCTGAATTGAGCGGATCGTCTTGCCGCCCGGCCCGATCACCGCACCGATCTTATCGACCGAGATGTGCAGGGTAGTGATGTGCGGGGCGTGGTCCTTGAGTTCAGGACGCGGTGCGGAGATCGCTTCCAGCATCTTTTCCAGGATGAAGGCACGGCCTTCTTTGGCTTGCCCCAGCGCTTCAGTCATCATTTCCGGCGTGATACCGGTGATCTTGATATCCATTTGCAGGGCGGTGATGCCTTTCTGCGTTCCGGCGACTTTGAAGTCCATATCGCCGAGGTGGTCTTCCAGGCCCTGAATGTCACTCAGGATGGTGTGTTTGCCATTGTCAGTGACCAGACCCATGGCGATCCCGGAGACCGGAGCCTTGATCGGCACGCCGGTGTCCATCAGCGCCAACGTGGAGCCGCATACCGAACCCATCGAGGTCGAGCCGTTGGATGACATGCACTCGGAAACCAGGCGCAGTGTGTAGGGGAACTCGTCTTCATCGGGGATCACAGGTTCCAGGGCACGCTCGGCCAAAGTACCATGCCCGATCTCACGGCGGGAGGTGCCGCGCAGCGGGCGGGTTT
>JAFGRA010000098.1 GCA_016935415.1 Anaerolineales bacterium | reverse complement strand
TTGATAAGCTGCTGCACAACCGCACGGCGATCATCGTCGCCCACCGCCTGGGTACCGTCCAACGCGCCGACGACATCATGATCCTCGAATCCGGGCAGGTGATCGAATACGGCAACCGGGAAGGACTGGCTACCTCACCGGACTCGCGCTTTGCCCACCTGCTCAAAACCGGCCTGGAAGAGGTGCTGGTATGACCACAACCGCCGATACCCAATTTGACGGCAACATCAAAGAAGAAAGCAACACCATCCCGGCCTGGAAAATCATCCTGCGTACCATTCAGTATCGCAAAGGGCTGTGGACCATCAACCTGATCTCGATGCTCTTCTTGATGGGGCTGTTCCAGATCCCCGGCCTGGCAATGCGCTGGTTCTTCGATATCCTGAGCGGCAATAGCCCTGCCGGGTTGAACGTCTGGTCTTTGGTGGCTCTGCTGTTCGCCTCCGAAACCGGCCGCCTGCTGGGCGCCTACGGCTTGATCTCGACCAACGTGCCCTTCTTCGTGCATACCATGACGCTGCTGCGTAAGAACCTGCTGCGCCATATCCTGCGCCGTCCCGGTGCATCCGCCCTGCCCGATTCCCCCGGCGAAGCAATCAGCCGTTTCCGTGGCGATGTCTTCGAGATTCCGCTCTTCGCCCTATGGATGAATGACATTTCCGGGATGATCTTTTTCAGCACTATCGCCCTGGCGGTGATGCTCAAGATCAGCGCCCGCATCACGCTGATTACCGTCATCCCTTTCCTGCTCGTCGGCGTGATCGCCATGGCGACCACCAACCAGATCGAGAAGTACCGGCGCGCCAGCCGCAAAGCCACCGGCATCGTGACCGGCTTTATCAGTGAGTTCTTCGGAGCGGTGCAGGCCGTCAAGGTCGCCACCGCTGAAGACGGCGTGATCGCCCACTTCAACAAACTCAACGAAAAACGCAAGCAGCTTTCCCTGAAAGACCGCCTGTTCAACGAAGTGTTGAGCTCGCTGTTCCGCAACGCCGTCAGCCTGGGCACCGGCATCATCTTGATCCTGGCTGCACAGGCCATGCAGGAAGGCTCGTTCACGGTCGGCGACTTCGCCCTGTTCGTTTTTTACTTCGATTTCATCAGCGACCTGACTACTTTTGCCGGACTGCTGGTAGCGCGCTACAAACAGATCAGCGTTTCGGTAGAGCGCATGGGCCGCCTGATGGAAGGTGCCCCGCCCGATGGTTTGGTCGAGTTCAGCCAGATCCACCTGGACGGCGACCTGCCGGAAGTGAACTACCCCGAAAAAGGGGCCGCCGACCATCTGCACAGCCTGCATACCGCCCACCTGAGCTACATTTTCCCCAGCAGCGAACACGGCATCCGGGATGTTAACCTGCACCTGGAACGCGGCAAGCTGACCGTGATCACCGGGCGGGTCGGTTCCGGCAAGACCACCCTGCTGCGTGTACTGCTCGGCCTGCTGCCGATGGATGGTGGTGAAATTTATTGGAACGATACGCTGGTTGAGAAACCGGATACGTTCTTCGTGCCGCCGCGCTGCGCCTACACGGCCCAGGTGCCGCGCCTGTTTAGCGACAGCTTGCGCGATAATATCCTGCTGGGCATGGGCAAGGACGACGAATCCGTGGCCGAGGCACTGCGTTTAGCGATCCTGGAGCAAGATCTGGCCGAGTTCGAACAAGGCTTAGAAACCACCGTTGGGCCAAAGGGTGTCAAGCTCTCCGGCGGGCAAATCCAGCGCACGGCGGCGGCGCGCATGTTCGTGCGCCAGCCCGAGCTGCTGGTCTTCGACGATCTTTCCAGTGCCCTGGATGTGGAAACCGAGCGTGCCTTGTGGGAGCGCATCTTCGAGAACCCCGGCCTGACCTGCCTGGCCGTCTCCCACCGCCGCACCGCCTTACGGCGTGCCGACCACATTATCGTGATGAAGGACGGCCACATCACCGCCGAAGGCACCCTCGACGACCTGCTGGAAAACTCGGAGGAAATGCAAAAGTTATGGGAGGGAGAGTATAAGTAATGGGTGTGGGGCGTGAAACGAAAATCGTAAATGGAGATTCGTGAATCGTAATGTGAATCTAGAGTTTTTCGTGATTCGGCGGCTAAAGCCGCCCGCAACATCTTAATTATACTTGGATGTATATAATGTCGGTGCAGCTTTAGCTACTGCCGACAAAAACGATTTTTATTCGATAAAAACTCGCCTCTCCACCAAGCTTTATAAACAACAAGTCAAGTACCCCCTGACATCAAGTAAGATTTCTGCGCTAAAACTGTGTTTCCATTCCATCTTGAAACAGACTTAATGATACTATTCGCCTATCAATAACACCGCGTGGCTTTATTTCACTGAGTGACATGCCCCCATCAAATTTAAACTGTATGTTCAAAGGAATATAAAACCGTTGCCCTAAATGTACACCTGTAAATTCGACATCCATTCGATATGATCCTATCGGCATATTTATCGCTTCACCTAAATATTGTTGCGTCAATCTCACTTTGCCTTTTTTCTTTTTGTCATCTGTATGAAGTAAGTCTATTACAGCCTCCTCAAAATGATTTTTTGATATATCTTTCCAACCGGCTCGTTCTTGAGCCAAATACCTAACCATTTGCGTTCCCCATAAAAAATAGTCTTTTCTAACTATCATGTCCTCTTTAGGCTTCCACTCATTTTCTTCATCTAAGGCTGTAATATTAATTAGTCTTGCAATAAAGAACTTCAAATCATCATTTGACACATTCCGGAAATATACAACAAGATAACGACCAAAACCTTTTCTTCCCGGCATTGTGCTGAGTCTCATTTCTAACTTCACCCGCTTCCCCCAAATCAACGACCTTAAAAAATAAATCAGCCAAATACTACCGAAAACAATCACAAGGATTATCAAAAAATAAGCCCCTACCACCAACTCATTAGATTCTTGGAACAAGGCAAAATGCCTAAGATTTAACAAAAATGTGTCAAATTCAGACGCAGCGAGAGCCGCAATAACTCCAACGACAGCCATCATTGCATCACCTCCCAAAACTGACCACCAATGGCTAAACCCAACCTTCGCATATCTCCACATAACGCCCTCCCACACCTCATAAGGGATATACTCTATCCATAATTATATCTCTCTTCACATCTGATGGTAAGGCATACTCGCCAGCTACAAATATTTTTAGTGCCTACGGTTTCAGCCGACAATAACATAATCACTAATATTTTCATACTTTCCACAGCCATTTCACAAACCTACCCCTCGACAAACGCCCCTAAATTTGCTATACTAATAATCGCAACTGGTCAGACCACTTACCAGTATCGAAAGGACATCCTTTTATGGACTGGGACGCTCCCCTCAAACCCAACGAACTCTGTGAACAACGCCTGATCGCCGCCATCCTGGACGGTCATTTTCCCATCGACTCTGCTTTACCCGGCGAACGCGACCTGGCCGAACAGCTTGGTGTCACCCGCCCTACCCTGCGCGAGACCTTGCAGCGCCTGGCGCGCGACGGCTGGCTGGACATCCAGCAGGGCAAACCGACGCGCGTGCGCAACTACTGGGAAGAAGGTAACCTGGCCGTGCTCGATGCCATCGCCCGCTTTCCCCAGCAGCAGCCCGCAGATTTCGTGCCCAACCTGCTCTACATCCGCCAGTTGATGGCTCCGGCCTATGCCCGCCTGGCCGTCGAGCGCAATGCCGAATGCATCCAGGCACTACTAAAAGAATACATTGACCTGCCCGAAGACGTCGAAACGTTCGCC
>JAFGRA010000097.1 GCA_016935415.1 Anaerolineales bacterium | reverse complement strand
CACAGCCTTTCGCTGGCACCCTATGAAGCCAATTACCGCATCGCCCTGCTGCTTGATTTCGAAAATGCTACCGATAGCGCCCAGAACGCGCTCTTGAAGACCCTGGAAGAACCACCCGGCCGGGTCATCATGTTGCTGACCGCCGAGAGCGCCGAAGTGCTGCTGCCGACCATCGTCTCGCGCTGCGAAGTGCTGCGCCTGCGCCCGGTTTCCTTGCAGGATATGGTGCAGGGCTTGAGCGATGATTTCGACATTCCCGAATACCAGATCAGTTTATTGGCGCACGTCTCCGGGGGTAGGCCGGGTTATGCGGTGTGGTTGTCGCAAAATCCCGAAGCTCTGGAGCAGCGCAAGGACTGGCTGGATGAACATCAGCGTCTGCTCACCAGCGGGCGGGTAAAGCGCTTTGCCTTTGTCGATGAAATCGGTTTGTCCGGCCGCGACCCGGACAAGCGCCGCCAGCGTGTGGCCGAATTCGAGCAGATGCTGCAAGTGTGGCTGGTGTTCTGGCGCGATGTGCTGCTCAAGGCCGCGGCCGCCAACGCCCCGCTCGCCAACCCTGACCGCGAAGTCGAGATCGAAACCCTGGCTCAACACCTAGGCTTGCCTGCCGTGCGCGCCGTGGTCTCTAACCTGGAGCACACGCTTTCCCTGTTGCGCACCAACGCCAACACCCGCCTGGTGGCTGAGGTATTGATGCTCGACTTGCCAATGCTCTCCTGAAACCAGCCGCTCAAATAATTCCGATTGCCCATTTTTTTGTAAGATACTTTCCATTATATATTATTTCGCAATATATATTGCAATTATTGACATAAGTAATCAACTGCGCTTACTCACCTGCAATTTATATTTTTCCATCTTGCATCCCTGAGATATGTGTCCAAACAAATATATAAAAGTGTGGTTTAATTAACGCGAGAAGGATTATGGCCCAGTCATCCAAAGAAAACACCACTACACGTGCTTCTCTCGAACTGCTCTATCATGTCAGTCGAGAATTGGCTGCCGCCCTCGACCTGCGCACGCTGCTCAGGCGGATTATGTTCCTGTCGCTGAAAGCGGTAAAAGGCATCAGCGGCAGTATTATCGTGATGGACGAGCATGGTGTACCGGTCGATTCGGCTATCATCCATGCCGGGCAGGTCTTCGATGAAACCACCCGGCAGTTGCGGGTGACGCTGGAACAGGGATTGGCCGGTTGGGTCGTGCGCAATGAAAAAGCGGCTTTGGTCTCCGATACCAGCAAGGACGACCGCTGGTTGAAACGGCCGGACGACGACCTGGATCAGACCGGCCCGAAATCGTCCGTCAGCGCGCCGCTGATGTTGCGTGATAAATTGGTGGGGGTTATGACTCTCACCCATCCCACTCCTGGTTACTTTACGCAAGAGCACCTCAATCTGGTACAGGCCCTGGCCGATCAGGCCGGGATTGCCGTGCAAAACGCCCAACTCTACCGCGAGAGCCAGCGCAAGGCGCAGGTCATGTCGGCTCTGGCGGAGAGCGCCGCTTCGATCAATGCCACCCTGAACCTGCGTGACGTACTCCAGCGCATCCTGACCCAGATCAGCCAGGCTTTGCAGGTCGAAGTGGTTTCGCTGGCGCTGATCGACCCGCGCTCCCAGGAATTGGAATACCGCGCTGCCATTGGGTCTACCAAAGATAAGATTGTTGGTGAGCGTTTGAAGTTGGGGCAGGGGGTGGCCGGTTGGGTGGCCGAGAACGGCAAAGCGGCCATCATCCCGAATGCACATAAAGACCCGCGTTTCTTCTCCGGGGTCGATGAGCGCCTGAACTTCTCTACCCGCGCAATTGCCTGCGCCCCGATTCGTTCACAGGGCCAGGTGATTGGCATCCTTGAAGCGCTCAACCCCATTACGGGGAATTTCGATAGCGACGCTTTGCTAGTGCTGACTGGTATCGGCAACCTGGCCGGGACAGCTATCAACCACGCCCAACTCTTCGAAGAAGTGCAGCAGGCCCACCGCCGTTTTCGCGACCTTTTTGAAGACAGCATCGACCCGATTTTCGTTACCGATATTGAAGGCAAGATCGTCGAGGCCAATCGCCCGGCCGAGATCATGACCGGCTTCGATGATAAGACGCTCGCCAATATGAGCATCCATCACTTCCACCAGGTGGATTGGAAGGTCGTTGGCCAGGAATTTGATAATCTCCAGACAGGCACCTGCATGTATGAAGCTACCATGCATTCCAGCAATGGCGACGAGCTGCCGATTGAAGTTTTCGTGCGCCAGGTTAACATCGAAGGGATTGCCCACCTGCAATGGATCATGCGCGACATTACCCAGCGCAAACAGTTCGAGAAGATGCGCGAAGACCTGGTTTCTTCCATTTACCACGACCTGCGTTCGCCACTGGCGAATGTGGTTTCCGGTCTGGATATGCTGCAAACTATGCCGCAAATTCGTGCCGATTCGACCATGGACTCGATTGTTGATATCGCCATGCGTTCGACCGACCGCATCCAACGTCTGACCCAATCGTTGCTGGATACCACCCGCCTGGAAGCTGGACAGAAGATCGGCGATGCCCTACCCACCTCGGTGGCCGAGTTGATCAACGAGACGGTTGACGTAGTTGCTCCGCACGCCGAAAGCAAACAGCACGAGCTAAGCGTATCCGTCTCGGAGAATGTGCCGAGCATTATGGTCGACCCGGATATGATGAAGCGGGTGCTCATCAACCTGACCGAGAACGCTATCAAATATACCCCGCCGGGTGGCAAGATCACGATTGGCGCCAAACGCAAATCCACGGAAGTGCACATCTGGGTCGAGGATACCGGCCGGGGCATTCCCCTGGAAGACCAACACACCGTCTTCGAGAAATTCACACGCGTGCGCTCTGGCGGCACCGGTGGAACGCGTGGGCTGGGGCTGGGGCTGGCGTTCTGTAAGCT
>JAFGRA010000096.1 GCA_016935415.1 Anaerolineales bacterium | reverse complement strand
GATGGAAACGCCGAGTGAGCCACGCAGAAAAAGACTTTGAGTTTGGAAAGGTTCTTCAGTCGAATTTCATTCGACCCTCAAAGCTACTGGCTTTCAGCCGGTAGTAGTTTATTTGTCTTTATTCCCCATGCCCCTGGTTCCCGCGCTTCTTAGCAGATATGATTTTATGTGAGGTTTTGTCAATTGCGGTATGATATGCGTAAATTGAAAAATATGATCCTTAGGAGGTTGGGATGGTTTCAAAATGCTTGATGACGGTGAAAGGGTCGGTGAAAGTTGAAGAATTTGGCTTGGTCTTGCCGCACGAACACCTGTTTACGGACCTGCGCGGGCCGAGTGACCCAGGGTATGCCCAGGGAGATGTCGATAAGGTGATCGAGATCATGCGCCCCAACCTGGATGCAGCGGCTGAAGCCGGAGTTACGGCGCTGGTGGAATGTACGCCTGAAGGTGTTGGGCGCAACGTGGAAATGCTTACGCGTTTGGCAGAGATCACACCTATTCACATCATTTGTCCGGCCGGGGTATATAAAGAGGAATTCCATCCGTCCGCCTACCTGGATTATGATGAGGCCGAAGTTGCTGAGATTTTCGTGCGTGAATTGACTGAGGGTATCGCCGGGAGCAGCGTGCGCGGCGGCTTCATCAAGCTGGCGGCTAGTGGCAATGGCCCGACCGAGATCGAGCAGCGCAACCTGCGCGCTGCTGCCCAGGCCAGCCAGAAGACCGGTGCGGTGATTGCCAGCCACACTGAGAGTGCCGCTGTGGCGCAGCGCGAAATTGCTGTGCTGGAAGCAACCGGATTGGATTTAAGCCGCTTCATCTGGGTGCATGCCAGCGTAGAACCAGATGTGGAAACCCATCTCGCAGCAGCCCGCAAAGGTGTTTATATTGAGTACGATACGATCAACACGGCCAGTCCGGACGACTATAACCGTATTCTCACGCATCTCCTAGAGATGTTGGATGCCGGTCTGGGCGACCGGCTGCTGCTCTCGCATGACGCCGGTTGGTATGATCCGGCGCATCCGGATGGTTGGGAGGGCATGCGCGGTTATACTGAGATCATTGATGATTTCATCCCTACACTGCGGGATCGGGGTGTCGATGATGCTGCCATCCAGATGCTGACCCGCGACAATCCGCTGCAAGCCTTCGGGATGGATTGTTGATCTTTAGATATGCGGAGACGTAGAGTTTTTCTCTGCGTCTCTTCATAAAAATCTATAGAATTGTTAATAACTTGTGGGAATATCTTGATTTGCGCTTGGCTGCTGCGCTAATTACTTTTTAGTAGAAAGGGGTGGCAGTCCCATCTTCTCACGATATGCGGGAATTTCAAGCATGGGGGGGCGCTCCAATTCGGCAATCTCTTCCACTTCCAGGTAATATTGCCCCGGTTCATAGCGCACGATCTTCATACTGCGGTTGACGTCTTCCATCATGGCCTGCCCGTAACGGCGTTCCAGTTTGCGAATTAAGGTCTGAATAATGGCGAAGGACATCTTGCTCAGGTTGGTCAGCGATTGGTTCTTGTGGATGCGTTCCAATAAGTCGACCTGGGCGATGGATGGCAGCCTGAATTTTTCGTAAATGTCGATCAGCAAGCCGGTTTCCACGCCGTAGCCGGAACTGAAGGGCAATTGCTCCAGGAGATCTCGGCGACCGCCGTATTCTCCAGAGAGCGGCTGGATCACGCCGGATAGACCGGGGTAGAAGAGGTTGAGCATCGGGCGGGCGGCAAGTTCGGTCACGCGGCCACCGCGTCCCGGCTTGAGGCCGGAGCCGGTTTTCATTGGACGGCGGTAAAAGCCCTTTACGAACTTCACACTGTTGCGGTAGAGCAGCGGGCCAATCAAACCATATACGAAGCGGGGATGGAAATTGGTGATGTCGGTATCTACCCACAAGACCAGGTCGCCGTTGGTTACATATAAACTCTTCCAAAGCGCTTCTCCCTTGCCGGTACGCGCTCCATATTCGGGTAGAATTTCCTGGTGAATGTAGACCGGGACGCCCAGGTCGGCAGCAATGGCGCGTGTGCGGTCGGTTGAATTTGAGTCGAGCAAGACGATTTCATCGAGCAGGGGAACTTGTTCCATCAAGACGCGCTGGGTGGCATGGATCACATCGCCAATGGTTGCCTCCTCATTCAGCGCAGGCAGTGCCAGACTGATGGTCAGCCCCTTTTCTTGCTTGATTGCCAGCAATTTGGAGAGGTTGGCGAATTCTTCGGCGTGGAAAGTATTTTCCGCAAACCAGCGATCGACTAATACCGAGATCGCTTTTGAGCCAACCTGGCTGGGGTCTTCCTTGGAGACGAAGCGCTTGGTCTTGACCGCGATCACTGCCGCGGGGGAGTTTTGTAAAATTTCATCGGTGATCTTACCAAGTGAGGAGGTGCTTTCAGTTGGCGCAGCCCGGGTGCCCATTACTACCAAGTCGAAATTGCCCGAAGTCTTCAAGATTTCGCTGGCTGGATCATCTTCTTCGATATTTTGGTGTTTCACATCCGGCATTTCATCCAATACCTGGCGCATCCCGGCGAAGGTGCTGGCCTCTTGTTGGGTTTGTTCAGCCCGGTGGATGTGCAGGGAAGTGATCTCCGCTTCGCTTTTGTAGGTAAGCGAAAGGCTGAGCCGCAGCGCGGCTTCAGCATGTGGATCGCCGATATTGGGTACCAGGATTTTATTGAGTTTTTCCGGGAAGGGGCCGCGGAACAGGGCCACGTCACAGGGGGGATGCGAAAGGATTTCGGCCGCAGTTAATCGCAGATATTCCATCTGGGTTGGCCATTCCAGGATCAGAAGGTTGATGCCGGTTTCTTCGGCCAACACCACTCGAATGTCATCCCAGGGAGTGTAGGTGACCCGGATGCGCGGTTTGGCATACAGGTTGACCCGGTCGGTATGCTTCTGGATGAGTTTTCGTAGATCGCCGGCTACGGCCGCGGCCGCGCTCAAGTTCTCGCCCTCTTTTACGGGGACAATGCCCATGAACATTACCGGGCTAAAGGCGGCTAGATACTGCCCAAGTGCCAGTAGGGAATCGTTGTCACTGTCGGGAGTCAGCACCATCAAGGTCTTGATCGTGCGTTCCTCTTCGTCTGAAAGTAAGGGTAAATTTTCGCGTAATTCTTCTGTCATGGGTTAGTTTTCTTTTTGAATAAGTGGAATAATATCTTTTTCGAGGATGCGGCGCCACGTGAAGTATTTTAACACCCTTTGACGTAAGAGGTAGGCAGACTCGTTTTCAAGATGAGCGCGAATAAGCTCGGCAACGCTGGCCGGGTCTCCTTTGGAGTCGAACAGGGTGGCAAATTCGCCTGAGCTTTCCCGCACCGGGGGAATATCGGCGGCGAAAACGGGCATGCGTGCCAGTCCGGCTTCCAGCACCGGGATGCCGAAACCTTCCCGCAGGCTGGGGAAGAGCAGCAAGTCTGCCAGACTGTAAAGATCGGCGATCACCTTGTCGGTTAGGTGCAGCGGCTCGTCGGACTCGCCCAGTTCATAGGCGAAATGAACTTGCTCTTCCAATCCGAGATCACTGCGCAGCGTTTTTAATGATTGTAAATAGGCGATGTTCTTAGGATTATGCGGGCCGGGCGGGCCGGTGATCAGCAGTGTAGGTTGTGGGGTTGTGTCTTTCAGCACAGCAGTGACCCGTAAGGCAAATTCGATATTCTTGCGCCGGGTGATACGGGCGGGCAGCAGCATCAAGGGGGCCGCATTGGTCAGTTTAAGGCGCTCGACCAGTTGGCGGGTAAGTGGTTCCAGTTTCAGGAACTCGTATAGGTCGATGCCGGGCGTGACCACATCGATGCTGTATTCTGGTATTTTGAGTAAGGCTGCAAGTTTGGTGCGGCGATCTTCGGAGACGGTGACGTAGTCCACATTCGGCCAGGGGGTGCGCAGTAAATCCCAGGGATAGCCATTGTGCAAGGCTGAGGTGTAGAGTTCGTCCATCCAGGCAAAATCGTGGCACCAGGCGATCAGGCGCGTGGTTTTGCGTTGGTTGAGTTGGGACAAGGCGGCGGTCAGCGGGATGTTCTTATGCAGGGTGATGACGTTATGCACGATACAGATGGGGATGTCTTGCAAGATAGCACCCAAAGATTTTGTCAGGTGGTCACGCAGGGCCTCGAAATCAGGTGTGAGTGTGCCCTTCGCCAGTGCGTCTCCGATCTGGAGCACATCAGGATGGCGGGAGTCGATTTCTGGGATATGGTGGAACTGCACGTCGGGGTGAAATGGTTCGCCGCGCCCGGCGATCACGTGGGCCTCATAACCGGCTTCAGCCAACAGGCGGGCGTGGTGGAAGATGGTGCTTTCCACACCGCCAACGATCGGCGGGGCAGCAAAGTGAAGGATGGCAATTTTGTTAATCATATGACCTTAGTATACCGTATCTAATTTTGGGACCGGATTCGGCGGATGGGACGCTTGAAGTAAATTCGAGCTTTTGAGTGCTCTCTATTTTGCCATTCGCGCTGGACAAATGCTCTTTTTTTACGCATTCCGCTTTATAATAAATAAAATTGACTCAATTTCCTCGAAATTCGTGCAACCTGGGAGTGGATTGCACGTATATACAGGTAGAAAGAGATACACTGAGGAGCGATAGCTTTGCAAACCCAAGAGGCAGAATGGCTCGCCAAAGCCCAGAAAGGGGACGATGAGGCGTTTTCACGCCTTGTTGAAGCCTACCAGGGACCGGTCTATAACGTTTGTTACCGGATGCTGGGCAATGCTGGTGACGCAGAAGACGCGGCACAGGAAGCATTCCTGCGGGCCTATAAGGCAATTAAGCGTTACGATCCCAATCGTAAGTTTTCCACCTGGTTGCTTACGATTGCGTCTAACTATTGCATCGACCAGCATCGGCGCAAGCGATTGCCCAGCTTCTCGATTGAAGACACGCCCACCCAGGACGTACCCGATACCTCTGAGGTTGGCATGGATTTTAAAATGATTGCGAATGAAAGGCAAGCAGAAGTACAAATGTTATTAGAAACGTTAAGCCCGAAAGATCGGGCAGCAATCGTCATGCTTTATTGGTACGATTACTCGTATGAAGAGATTGCTGAATCTTTATCTTTGACCGTGAGTGCTGTAAAAAGCCGTCTCCACCGCGCCCGCCGAGAATTGGCCGGTACGTGGATGGAGCGCGAGCCTGTGGCAATTCCCGCAGAAAGGACCCAACATGGATCATCGACAATTTGAGAACAACCTGCAACGTGAGGATCCGCTGTCTCCTGAAATGGAGCAAGCCTGGCAGTATGTCCGCTCTGAATTCCACGCCGCCGGAATGGTGCAACCGCCTTCCGGTTTCGTCAACCGCTTCCAAGCGCGGTTGGCGGAACGCCGGGCGCGTGAAAACCGCAGGCAGGCACTGCTGCTGTTGGGCATCAGTTGGTTGATTGCATCTGTCCTGGTGGTTATTTTTGCCTTTCAGGCCTGGGCGTCTTTGCCCACCCCAACCGAATGGTTGGTTCACCTGGTGAATTCGATCGCCTCGATGTTCACCTTCATGAAGGTGATCGTCGCCATCACCACTGCCCTGGCAAACACTTTACCCGCTATCATCCCTGGATACGTTTTGACCGGGGTTGGCTCGTCGGTAGGCGCACTTTTTGTGTTGTGGGCCTTGAGATTTCGGCGAACTGTACTGCAACAGGAGTTCGATCATGAAAATGTATAAACTAATCACCGTCCTGGTCGTGGTGTTCATGGCCCTGGCTTTTCCGGCCAGTGTGCTGGCGCAGCCCTTGGAAGCGCCACTGCGCGATCAGGTCATTTTTGGCCAGAACTACACGCTGAAAAGCGGTGACATCCTGAGCGGGAGTCTGTTGGCTGTTGGCGGAGAGATCACAATCGAGGAAGGCGCTCTGGTAGATGGTGACGTGATCGGGTTTGGCACCGAGATGAATATCGATGGTGAGGTCGATGGTAGCGTGATCGTGATTGGCTCGTCGATCTCGTTGGAAGCGGACGCCATCATCCAGGGTGACTTGGTCGCCCCCGGCACGGCGCTCTACCGCTCCTCGGATGCGATTGTCAATGGAGACGTGATCACCGAAACCGGACCGTTCAACATCGCTATCCCCGATGTGCGCGTCTTCCGTTTTCAACCCAATTTCCCGTCCCCGGAGCTTTACCAGATCGGCGAGCGCGTGATGTCCAGCTTTATCTGGGCATTCATCTTCACCGCACTGGCCACTGTGGCGATTGCTTTCTCGACGGAACGTGTTGAAAAGATTTCGAAGGCCGTAGTCGCGCAGCCGATCTCGACCGGCGGCCTGGGGTTGGCGGTACTGATTATCTTCCCCTTCCTGATGCTGCTCTTGACCCTCTTCTCATTCTTCCTGCTTACCCCGCTGACCATCCTGGCGCTGGTTGCCCTGGCCTTTGCAGTCGCCTTTGGCTGGATCGCGGTTGGCTTTGAACTCGGCAAGCGTATCGCCAAGGCCTTTGGGCAAGATTGGATGCCGGCATTGCAGGTTGCAGTGGGTACCTTCACGCTGACCCTCGTGCTCGGGCTTTTCCGGGTGATTTGGTGCGTGGGCTGGATCAGCTGGCCGATTGGTATGATCGTTGCTTCGATTGGCCTGGGAGCAGTGTTGATGACTCGCCTGGGAACCCGGGAATATATGGTCGCACCGATAGCCACGGCTGCTCCCCAGAGTGTGGAGATGGCAGAAGATACTCCTGAAGAATAACCAAAAATTATTCGTAATTTTGATCCCCTGGTTCATGTCAGGGGATTTTTTGTTCTGAAAAGGGTACTATTTTGGGTTTAAGGAGAACATGTTATACTCAATTGCATCAATATTTTGATGAATTTTCTCCAGGTTATGCTTTACGATTTTGTAAGAAAATTGACTGCCTGGGAGAGTAACTATTAGTAGAGCGTAGGGTTTATTTAAGTGACCCTACCGGTGAAGGTCATTATGGTGCGAAAGCACGAAGAAAAAGAAATTCTAGCCCAAGCCTCGTTAGGGGATGGTGAGGCCTTTGGAAAGCTGTACGACGAGTACGTTGGCCGGATTTACAACTATATATATTATCGCACGGGCAACCAGCACGACGCGGAAGACCTGACTGCCAGGGTCTTCTTCCGGGCAATGCGGCACATCACCAATTATCAAGACCGTGGTTTGCCGTTCTCGGCTTGGCTGTACCGGATTGCACATAATCTGGTTGCCAACTGGCATCGGGACAATAGCAGACGGCAGGAAGTCGCTCTGGAGGATGACTATCGCCTGAATTCAGGCGGAGATTTGCCGGAATTATCCTTGCTGCGGACGGAAGAACAGGCGGCTTTGCTGCAGGTGATCCAGACGATGCCCGAAGATCGCCAGCAGTTATTGATCCTAAAATTCGTCGAGCATTTATCCAATGCCGAAATTGGAATGATCATGGATCGAACTGAAGGCGCCATCAAGAGTTTATATCACCGGACGTTGACATCGCTGCGAGCGGAGATGCGGAAAGAATTTCCCGGCCAGTTTGAGAACAACCATAATGGTGATAGTTAGTTTGGAACAAAAATAGGTGTTTGAGATGAAACTACAACTGCCATGGAAGAAAGAAGAAAATCGTTCAGCCGATGTCCTGGAAGTGCTCCTGGAATCGACCTTGAAGCCGATCGCCCCCAACTCGGAATTCATCAACGATCTGCGCTATCGTTTGCTGGGGCAGACCGAAGAAAAGAAAGTGCTGGGGATGCCGGAAAACACGTTCCACCTCGTTTTGCTGGTCGTGGGGATGCTTGCCAGTGGGGCGGTGTTGATCCTGACTGGGATTCGGGCGATCATCGCCATTCTGGGTTCGTTGGGGCTGCTTCAGCAGTACCGGAAGACGCTGAAAGATAAACCGGTTGCCGGAGCAAAACTGGCTTCGTAACCTGGCTAGACCGCAAAATTGAACGAAAATGAAAAGCGGCTCGTTTTTACAAGCCGCTTTTATGTTTAATCTATGCTTACCGGCACTAACTCACGCCGGAATTTCAAAACCCAATAGTTTTGCGATCACCCATTTGGCTTCATCAATCAGGTCAACTTCCAGCGGCCAGTAGGAATCCTCGTCGGGGGAGTCTTTTTCGACGCGCTGTAAGAAATGGTCGAGGACCTGGCGCATATCGGCGCGCGTGTCGGGCTGGTTGCGGAGATACTTGATGAATTCGTAGGCACTGGATGTGACCAGGGTTTCGTTCTGCTCGCGCAGATATTCCTTGATCGCCCAGCCAACTGCTCGGCGCGCGCAGACCCGGGCTTTGCCTTCGTTGCCTGCCGCGCGGGCCGCAACTGCGGATTTGATTTCGTTTGTGAGCGTATCTTGTAAGGTCACTACGGTTCCCTTATGGTTGATACCAATTGATTTTGATCAAGGGACTAACGATAATGTAATCGGGGGTGCCATCGTCATCTGTGGCATTGTCGAATTGCAGCCGGAATTGGATCTGTCCGGCTGGAATGGTGGTTTGGATGGCCTGAATGGCGGCGCTGCCGCCGACGCGAGTATTACTTTGCAGCGATGTTTCCGTGCAGAACTGCCATACTGCTCCACCGGCACTGGCGGCGTAATCGGAGGCGTCCAGCGTTCCATAGCTGTAAACAATGGCGTTCAGGCAGCCTAAACTGCCGAAGGGATCACCATTGGTAGTATACCCCTGACCGAGATATAGCACCACTTCTGTAACGATTGCATCTGTCGGTATATTGCCAAAATTGAAGGTAAAGAAACCCTGATTGCCGGTATTGGCGGCAATGTCGCCCGCCAGGATAGTGGAATCGACTTCGCCTTCCGAACTGACCGACCCACCGGCAACGTAGGCTAGATCACGAATCTTGGAAGTCGGGGTTGGGCCGGGGACGACAATCTGCACCCAGAACAACTGTCCGCCGCTTTCACCTACGCCAAACTGCGTGCCATCGGCATTCTCCAATGTCCAGAAGCCAATATGCGTGCCGGACGTGGTCGGGGCGTTCATGTTCAGTGAAAAGATGTGCGACTGTCCAGGAGCAACATTGCCGGGCAAACTGACGCGTTCCGGCGCGCCCATGCTGCTGCCGTGGTGAAACACCAGGCTGTAATCCTCCGTCCAGGTACATGTGCCGGTATTGGTGAGCGTCCAGGATTTTTCGAAGCCTTCCCCGGCGGCCATCTGGGTATCATCGGGGATAGTTTCCGAAACCAGGCTGGCTTGCAGGCAAAGCGTGCCGCTGGATGCGCTGGTAGGCTGTAGATTGACGGTGGGCGGGGCGGCCTGGGTTTGGGTGGGGGTCTCGGTGGGGAGCTGCGTTTCAGTGGCAGTAGGTTCTCTGGCCGCTTCAGTCTGGGCGACTTCGGTCAGGCGTTGGTCGACGATGCCTTCGGCCATCGCTGCCGCTGTGGCAGCAATATCTGGGGTGGGTGTGGCGGTTTCGCGGCTTGAACCGCAGGCGGTTAGCAGCAGAATACACAAGACCAAATTGACACGTTTAATATCAGAAATTTTCATGCTATACAACCCTTTTCTTAAGTACGAATAGTAACATAATGTATGGGAATTGAGGCGGAATTATATCAGCATGATCGGGGATTGGGCTTGCGGGAAGAGTTTATTAGTAATTTGTTAATATTCCGGTCGGGTACTTGACCCAGGTCGTTGGGATTGGTATAGTATGGCGACTTACCAAACGTTCAGTAAGGGATATTGTATGCATGATAAAGTAACTGTGGATGGCCGCGAGCGCATATTGAATGTGGCCGAAGAATTGTTCATGGAAGGCGGCTACCGGGCGGTTTCCATCCGGGATATTGCCCAGGCCTGCGACGTTACCAATGCGGCGTTATATTACCATTTTCCGAACAAGGCCGCCTTGTTCCGGGAGGTGATCGAGCGTTATGCTCAACATTTCCAGGATCAGTTGAGGGAAGCGATCGATATGGGAGGCAGCACCCGCGAGCAGGCCGGGGGCGTGCTGAAGCGCTTTGCCGTACTGATGTCTGCCCGCGAAGCACCGATCTTTTCGGGGCGGCGCGAGTTGAAAGAATTGCAAGATCCCCAGGAAGCCCAGCGCATTTATCATTCCATCTTGGAACCGTTGGATGATGTGTTGCGCAAGGCTATTGAACGTGGGGAGTTGAAAGCCATGCCGGAGGAATATTCTCCGGCGGCGTTATTGTTTGGCATCATGCATGGATTGACCATGCATAGCAAATTCCGAGGACAGCATAAGGAAATGACTTCGGAGCAATTGGATGAGATTGTCGATCTTGCCATTCAGGTCTTTTGGGATGGTCTCGAGCAGAAGGAGAACGGAAGTTCACAGGAAGGTTAATCTATGAAACATGTGAATCGAGCTTTAAAGTATTTACGCAATTATTGGTTGGTTACGGCGGGTGCCCTGGTCAGTTTACTGTTGGTGAACGCTGCTAACCTGATCGCGCCGCAGTTGCTGCGCTCTTTGATCGATAACGGCATCACCGGGTTGGATATGGCCGTTGTTTGGCAAGCCACAATCGGATTGATCGTGATCGCGGTGGTGCGCGGTGTATTCAATTTCTTGCAGGGATACTGGTCGGAGGTGGCCTCACAAGGTGTGGCCTTCGATTTACGCAATATCATTTTCGAGAAACTCCAAAACCTGAGTTTCTCTTATCATGACCAGGCCCAGACCGGTAAATTGAACACCCGCATGACCTCTGATGTGGATATCGTGCGCATGTTCGTTGGCCGGGGATTTATCCAAATGTTATCGGCAATCGTGATGCTGGTCGGTACGGTGGTGATGCTGTTCTCTATGAACTGGAAACTGGCCTTGATCGTGCTGGCAATGGTGCCGCTGATCCTGGGTATTTTTGGGCTCGGGGTGGCCAAGATTTTCCCGATCTCGCGGGAGGTGCAGCAGAAGCTGTCTGCCCTGAATACGATCTTGCAGGAGAATTTGGCCGGAGTGCGGGTGGTTAAGGCCTTTGCGCGTGAAGAGTATGAATACGATCGTTATTTAGATACGAACAAGCAGTTGCTCGGTAAGAACCTGCAATTCGTTACCTTGTTTACCACGCTTTTCCCGGCAGTCTTCTTTGTAGTCAACCTGGCTATGTTGGGTGTGGTCTGGGTCGGTGGTTTATTGGTGATGGGATCGACGCTAACCATCGGTGAGTTGGTGGCATTTACCAACTACCTGGGCTTTGTTTTGATGCCTTTGTTCATGGTTGGGATGATCGCCTCGATGCTCTCGCGGGCGGAAGCCTCTGCTGAGCGCATCTTCGAAGTGATCGATGCCGAGTCGGAAGTGAAAGAGAAATCGGATGCAGTAACGCTGCCGCCGGTAAAGGGCAAAGTTGCTTTTGAGGATGTCAGCTTCCGCTACATTGGTGGCGGTGAAAACGTCTTGGAGCATATTTCCTTTGAGGCTGAACCTGGCCAGACGGTTGCCGTTATCGGCCAGACCGGGTCGGGCAAATCAACGATCATTAACTTGATCCCGCGCTTCTATGATGCCTCGGAGGGGAGTATAAAAATCGATGGCTATGATGTGCGAAACCTGACCCTGGATTCGCTGCGTAATCAGATCGGGATTGTCTTGCAGGAGAGTACATTGTTCTCCGGGACGATCCGCGAGAATATCGCTTATGGTTTGCCGGACGCCCCGCTGGAAGACGTGATCGAGGCGGCCCAGGCAGCCCAGGCGCACACTTTTATCGAAGAGCTATCCGAAGGCTATGATACGGTAGTCGGCGAGCGTGGTGTCGGTCTGTCCGGCGGACAGAAGCAGCGCGTGGCAATTGCACGTGCTTTGTTGGTCGATCCCAAAATTTTGATCCTGGACGACAGCACTTCGGCCGTAGATGCCGAAACCGAGTATCACATCCAACAGGCGCTCAATCGGCTGATGCAAGACCGCACCAGCTTCGTGATTGCCCAGCGCATCAGTACGGTACGCAATGCGGACTTGATCTTGCTGCTGGATGGCGGCAAATTGGTCGCTCAGGGTACACATGAAGAATTGCTTGCGGCCAGTGAGTTGTACTGCGAAATTTTGAATACCCAGTTTGGAGATAATTCCGGTGGTTGTGGCGATGTTGCTGCTGAGACCGCCGAGCAGAAAGAGCAGGTGTCGCTATGATGGGTGGCCCAATGCATCGCATGATGCAAAATACGGAAGAAGAAAAAGCTGCGAATAATATGGCGGTTGTGCGCCGCCTGGTTCAATACCTTAAACCGTATTGGCTTTCGGTCTTGGGTGCGTTTGTGATGATCCTGGTGACGGCCTTCTCTCAAGCTATCGGACCGCTCTTGATCGGTCGGGCAATTGATGAATTCATTACTGTTGGTGATCGCACTGGGCTGGCGCGGATTATGTTGATGTTGTTCGGCGTGTATTCGTTGAACCTGGTCGGCATGCGCTACCAGATCTACTGGATGAACTATGCCGGACAAAATGTGCTGGCCGATCTGCGTGCCAAGATCATGAAGCACATTCAGAGCCTATCCTTGCAATACCTGGAGGGCAGTGAAGCTGGCGATTTGATGAGCCGTCTGGTCAACGACGTGGACACGATCAATACTTTCTTCAGCCAGGGGATTTCGCAGATGATCGGGGCGACTTTCTCGCTGTTGGGTATCGTGATTGCTATGTTCTCCGTAGATTGGCGTTTGGCATTGGCAACGCTGGCGATCGTGCCGGTGATGCTGCTGACCACCGAGCGTTTCTCCAAGATGGCGCGCCAGGCTTTCCGCCGTACGCGTACCACCATTGGGGATGTGTCCGCCGATTTGCAGGAAGAATTGGGCGGCGTCAAAGTGGCTCAGGCTTTCAACCGCACGGAAGAAAATGTCAGCCGCTTTACCGAACGCAACGCTGCCAACCGGGATGCCAACGTGCAGGCCAACGCGGTTACGTCCGCTTTTGCTCCAGCAATGGATGTGCTCAGCACGATCGATACTGCCATCGTGGCCGGTTTTGGTGGTTATCTGGCGATCAATGGCGCGTTGACGGTTGGTGTGGTGGTGGCGTTCTTACAGTATGTGCAGAACTTCTTCCGCCCGATCAACACCGTGGCACAGTTGTGGACGGTGGCGCAGTCGGCCTTTGCGGCGGCGGAGCGTGTCTTCGACTTACTGGATATGGAACCGGAGATCACCGATGCCCCGGATGCCATCGAGCAACCCGAAATCACCGGCAAGGTGGTTTTCGATAATGTCACCTTCGGCTACGACTCTGATCTGGATGTGCTGCGCAATGTGAACTTGGAAGTCGAGCCGGGCAAGATGATCGCTATCGTCGGCCCGACCGGGGCGGGTAAGTCGACCATGATCAGCCTGCTGCCGCGCTTCTACGATGTCGACGAAGGAACGTTGAGCATCGATGGTTATGATGTGCGCCAGGTGACCCAGAACAGCCTGCGTACGCAAATGGGCATGGTCTTGCAGGAACCCTTCCTGTTCTCTGGAACGGTAATGGATAACATCCGCTATGGCAGCCTGACTGCGACCGATGAGGAAGTGATCGGAGCTGCGAAGGCAGCCAACGCTCACGAGTTCATCATGCGCATGCCGGAAGGGTACGCCACAGATGTGGGTGAGCGCGGCAATCTACTTAGCCTGGGACAACGCCAGTTGATCTCGATTGCGCGCGCCATTCTGGCTAACCCGCGCATCCTGATCTTGGATGAGGCCACGGCCAGCGTTGATACGCGTACCGAAAGCCTGATCCAGGAAGCGTTGGATCACTTGCTCAAGGGCCGTACCAGCTTTGTGATCGCCCACCGCCTGTCGACCATCCGCAACGCCGATCTGGTGTTGGTGATGGATCACGGCGAAGTTGTCGAGCGCGGCACGCATAATGATCTGTTGCGGCAGGGTGGCTTGTACATGGACTTGTACAACCGCCAGTTTTATGTGCCGCAGGAAGAAACCTCAAAAGAGGTTGTTGGTCAAAACGGGCACTAAACGAAAGAACTGAGTAGGGGCGACGTTATCATTCTGATGATCTGCGGTCGCCCCTACGCGTTTTCGAAAGAGTTGTGAACAGTTAGGCCCACTGGATTCGCTTCATCCAGGGGATTTTTACAGCCCCTTGACAAATGAATTTTGGCAGTGTATATTGGCAACATTATGGAAAAGATTCTGTTCGTGCAAAAATCACCTATCCCATCCCCGGCCTTGGGCCGAGACTTACACACCCTGGGGTAGTTTTTTTGCGCGGATCGCTCTTTTTAAGAGTCGGACTCTGCTGAGATTGAAACGCTACGCCCCGTTCTGGGGCGGTTTTTGTTAAGCAATATTGCTGATTGAGGAGAAATGCCATGAAGATGAGCCACCTTTTTAGCCAGACCCTGCGGGATGCCCCCGCAGATGCCGAGATCGCCAGCCACAAGCTGCTGGTGCGCGCCGGTTTTATCCGCCAGTTGGGCGCGGGAATCTATACCAAGATGCCGATGGGCAAGCGCGTCTCAGACAAGATCGAGCAAATCATTCGTGAAGAAATGGATGCGATTGGCGGGCAGGAACTGTCCATGCCGGTGATCAATCCGGCCGACATCTGGAAGGAAACCAAGCGTTGGTATCAGATCGGCAGCGAGATGGGGCGTTTCACAGACCGCAACGGGCGCGATATGGTGCTGGCGATGACCCACGAAGAGGTGGTCGGAGACTTGGTGCGCAAGGAAATTCATTCCTACCGCCAACTGCCCATCCTGGTCTATCATCTGCAAACCAAGTGGCGCGATGATCCCCGCCCCCGCGCCGGCTTGATCCGCGTGCGCGAGTTTGTAATGAAAGACAGCTACAGCCTGGACGTGGATGAGGAAGGCCTGGACAAGCAGTACCGTGCCCATTATCAGGCTTACTTCAACATCTTCAACCGTTGTAACCTGCCCAGCGCCGCTGTGCTGGCCGACGTTGGCATGATGGGCGGCAGCATGTCGCACGAATATATGTATTTGACCCCGATTGGTGAAGACACCTTGCTGATCTGTGACGCCTGTGGCTACACCGCTAACCGCCAAATTGCACTCTTCCAAAAGCCCGAAGCGGTCAAGGAAGAAATGAAAGAAAAAGAAAAGGTGGCTACGCCCGGCGTGACCTCCATCGAAGACCTGGCGAAGTTCCTCGATATTCCGGCTTCCAAGACGGCCAAGGCCGTGTTCATGATGGCGACACTGATGGAAGGCGACGAAGACGTGGAGAAGCTGGTCTTCGCAGTGGTGCGCGGCGATATGGATGTCAACGAAACCAAGCTGGCGAACGCCATCAAGGCCAAGGAATTACGTCCCGCTCATGATGAGGAGATTGCCGCGGTCGGCGCTGTGCCCGGCTACGCTTCCCCGATGGGCCTCAAGGGCGTACTGGTGGTAGTCGATGATCTGATCCCCGCTTCCAATAACCTGGTGGCCGGAGCCAATGAGGAAGGCTTCCATGTCCTGAATGTGAACTACGGCCGCGATTTCGAAGCCGACATCGTCACCGATCTGGTGGTGGCCGAAGAAGGTTCCGCCTGCCCCAAGTGTGGCGAAGCGATGACCACCTCGCGTGGTGTGGAGATCGGCAATATCTTCAAGTTGGGCACGCGCTATAGCGACTCGCTGGGCTGTACCTTCCTGGATAAGGATGGCAAAGAGAAACCCGTCATCATGGGATCGTACGGCATCGGTGTGGGACGCTTGCTGGCTTCGATTGCAGAAGAGCACAACGACGACTACGGCCTGATCTGGCCGATCTCGGTTGCGCCTTATCACATTCACCTGGTTGCCCTGAAGGGCGGCGAGGAACAGGCCGACAAGCTCTATCAGGAATTGATGGATGCTGGTTTTGAGGTGCTCTACGATGACCGCGCCGAAACCCCTGGCGTGAAATTCAACGATGCCGACCTAATCGGTGTGCCCATCCGCCTGACGGTGAGTAAACGCTCGCTAGAACAGGATGGGGTAGAATTAAAGCTGCGGCTCGAAAAAGACCGCAGTGTGGTCGCTTTGGCTGATGTGGCAGCAGAGATGAAAACGCTCAAGCAGCAGCTCGAGGATGAGATCAAGGCCAAAGTCGTTACTGTGCCGTTCGATGCATAACGACGCAAAGCGTGATTAGGAATTGGATCAGTTAGGGAAGTAAGTATGGAAATCACACTGGCTTTAGGTGGTGGGGGGGTGCGCGGTTACGCTCATATTGGCGTGATCCGCATCTTGGAACGCGCAGGTTTCCAGATCAAGGCAATTGCCGGTACGAGTATCGGCAGTCTGGTCGGGGCGGTCTATCTGGCCGGGCATTCGCCGGACGATATGGAAACGCACATGGCGCAGATCGACCAGAAATCGCTTTACCACCGGGCCGCCGACTCGCCGCCATCGCTGCTGGGGGTGGGCGGTTTGACGGAGGAGTTGTGCACGCTGGTTGGTGGCGAGCGCACCTTCGACGAGTTGATCTGTCCGTTTGCAACGGTTGCTGTGGATATCAAAACCGGCAAGGAGATTGCCATCACCAACGGCCGGGTGATCGACGCTGTGATGGCTTCCGTCGCTATTCCGGGAATCTTCCCGGTCAAAGAGATCGGCGAGTATACCTTTGTGGATGGGGGTGTGTCCAACCCCGTGCCGGTAGGTGTTGCCCGCAAATTGGCGCCAAACCTTCCGGTCGTGGCGGTGGTGCTGACTCCAGAAACACAACCTATTGAACATTTGGAACCACCAACGATCTTCGACCCGGTACCGGTCTTGAAGCAGATTGCTCGCTTCCGAGTCGCCCAGGCCTTCAATGTGTTTGCGCGCTCGATTGAGATCAGCAGCCATATCCTCACCGAACTGCGTTTGGAAATCGACAAGCCCGAAGTTATCATCCGGCCTGACCTGTCCGGATATGGCATGCTCGACGATGCCGTGGTCAGTGAACTGGTGAAGCTTGGGGAAGAGGCAGCCGAAATTGCCCTGGATGACTTGCATCGCGCCGTAAGCTGGCAGGGACGTCTGGCGCAGCGCCTGGGCGTCTATACACGAAAGCAGGCCGAATGAGCCGCGATCTACGTAAATATGCTCGCCAAACCAATTTCCGGGTGTTGGTACTCATCATCCTGGCGATCGTCGTGCTCGGCGAAGCGTTCATTTACTTCGTCTATGGCCCGGCAGCTACGGTGACGGGATTGATTTGTTTCGGGGGAGCCATCATCCCGTTGTTGTTGATCTGGCTGTTTCTCAAGGGGATGGATTGGATCGTGAAGCGTGGCAACGAGCAATAAGATCGAAACCTTACAACTCAATGATTGGGTATTGAAGTATCGCCAACCGCCGGGTGGGAAAGCACGCAACGTGTTCCTGCTGGTACATGGCTGGACCGGAAACGAGGACTTGATGTGGGTATTCGCTTCCCGGCTGCCGGAAGACGCGCTGTTGATAGCGCCGCGCGCGCCATATCCTTCTGAATTGGGCGGCTTCAGTTGGGTGGAGCGTAAATCGGGAGAATTGCCTTGGCTGGATGATTTTCGTTTCCCGGTTGAATTAGTGCAAATGCTTTTAAACGACCTCTCCGGCCGTTTCGTAGGGGATTTCAGCCAGATCGATCTGGTGGGCTTTAGCCAGGGTGGTGCGTTGGCATTGGCTTTTGCGATGCTCAACCCGGCTCGGGTGAAGCGCGTCGCCGGATTGGCGACCTTCCTGCCGGAAAAGTCCGATGACCTGATCGCCCGCAAGCCATTGGTTGGAAAACCCGTTTTTTTGGGACATGGTACCGAGGATGAGATCGTCCCCGTTGAACTGGCGCGCAATGCTGTGCGGCAGTTGCAAGCCGCCGGGGCGGACGTGAGCTACTGCGAGACCGAGACCGGCCATAAGTTGGGGGCAGATTGCTTCAACGCTTACGCCGCTTTTTTTGAACGCGAATGACACAAATAGGCCGAATACCACGAATAAAAACATTCGTGTCATTCGTGATATTCATGTTTATTGATGAAAATGCCTTTCCAGATAGTTTTAGACTATAATTGACCGCATGGATGAGAGTCAATTAAAACTACGTGTGATTTCCCTGCGCGAACAAATTCGCAAACACAATTACCAATACTACGTGCTCAACGACCCGCTGATCAGTGACTATGAGTGGGATCGCTTGATGAACGAACTTAAGCAGATCGAAGCTGAACATCCCGACTGGGTGACCCCGGATTCGCCCACACAGCGCGCCGGAGCCGAACCGGCCGGTAAATTTGAGAAGGTTGCTCACCCCGGGCCGATCTTGAGCCTGGCAAATGCCTTCAATGGCGACGACCTGCGCGCCTGGCTGGAGCGTATCGGCCGCCTGGACGAGCGCGTCTTCGATGCTGATTTTGTGCTCGAACCCAAGCTTG
>JAFGRA010000095.1 GCA_016935415.1 Anaerolineales bacterium | reverse complement strand
GGCAGCTCTGTCTCAAGCCTTTCAAGAGCTGCGCACTTTGCAGTCGGAGCTTTCTACGCAGCCCCTTGCTGCGTAACATGAGTTATTGATTATCTACGAGGAGAATGAAAGCCCTACGGCTCCATCACACAGCGGAAACCGGAACTGAAACCACCCCAGCCCAGACTGACTTTGAAGCGGATGGTGGTGCGCAGTTCCAGGGCGGCCGCGTCCCAGGCCCCGCCGCGCATCACCCGCCAGGTAGCATCTTCTGGGCCGGTTGGGTTCTCGGAAGAGGATAAGCCATAATAGCCCGAATCGTAGCGGTCGAAGACCCATTCCCACACATTCCCGGCCATGTCCAGTGCACCATACGGGCTGGCGTTATCCGGGTAGCTGCCCACTGGTAAGGTCTCCCAATTGCATTCATCGAATTGCGCCAGGTCGCAGGTGGGCGCGTCGTCACCCCACGGGTATAGGCGTTCGTCGGTGCCGCGTGCGGCTTTTTCCCATTCGGCTTCGGTCGGCAGGCGTTTCCCTGCCCACTCGCAGTAAGCGCGCGCCCCGTACCAGGTTACGTAGGTAGCAGGTTGGTCGCCGAAACCTTCTAATATCACCCAACCGGCATCCGTTTCTTCGATCTTGCCCTCGTTGAACCAGAACGAACCTTCTTCGACCTGGTTGCCCATCTCATTCAGGAATTGGGCGTATTGGGCGTTGGTGACCTCGGTCTGGTCGATCCAGTAAGCGTCCAGGTAAACGTTGTGCACCGGCCTTTCGCTGCCGGCGTAAATCTCCGATCCCATCGGAAATTCGCCTTCCGGCACGTAAACCATGGTCATGCCGTCTTGCTCGGAGATCAGCGTTGAACCGATGCCCAATTCAGAGACCGGCGTTTCGCTGGGTATGGGGGTCGGTTCGGGGGGGGGCAAGGTGTCGTCTGTTGCTTCGGGTATGGTTGTCTCAGTTGGTCCCGAAGTAAAGGTGGCTATGATGGCGGGGGCATCGGTGGCTTGTGGATTGGAAGCCAATGCTGCGGAAAGCATCGGCTTGACAAAGGGGATGGCTAACGCACCTGCAGCGATAATACAGACGAAGACTACAACCAGCACCACCAGCCGCAGCACATTGCGAGAGCCTTTGATGCGGATGCGTTTGTTGGACGGTTCCTCCGCTTCGATTTCTTCGGTCAATAAGGAACCCAGCGTGTCGTTGGGCAATGGTGAGTAAATATCCGCCTGCGGCATGGGTTGTTCTTCTACGGCTGGTTGCGGTTCGGGGGCGGACGGGACGAACGGTGGTGTGCGGTGATCTTTTTCTACCGGTGTATCTTGCTCCGCGGTGAAAGGGAAAGAATCCGGCCGGGTCAGGCCGGGATCATATTCGAAATCATTACCGCATAACGGGCAAGTCAGTTCGCTGGTTTGCCCGGATCGGAATTCAAAGTTGCAGCGTGGGCAGGTGATCCATTCCATGTAAATATGCTTTCTGGCTAAATGCCAAAAATAATTTTGTGAAAGTAAATTGCTTGCAAGGGCATTTACCAGTCAAGTCTCGTTTTCAATTTTAGTATACCGTTCCAGCGGGGCGCGGTGAGTGTGAAATGAATTACCAATTCGTGACGAACGTGCATTGAGGAAATTTGCGAAAGTAGGGTTCATTGGCGATATTTTTGGCGTTTAAGTGCAGTGGCGACCGATCTCTTAATCCTTTCTTTACGAAACCAAAACACGATGATTTTAGAAAATTGTTTTATAATTCTCTTAGGTCTTGTTTCAATCCGATTCCCTTTCCTCCCCCAAACAGGCCCACATCATTTATAACCGCGCTTGTTTGCGTCTGATAACCTTATTATCGTATCTATGCCAGGAGGTGAGTATCGAAAAAAAGGATGAAACAGTAAGCCAACGCGGGTGCGCATGGTTATTTGAACCTGTAAGACAAGATTTGTTTGAAACTGTGTGCCCATTACAAAGAAACCCCTTTACTGTTACAAATCCATGCATTGAAAAACGTACATTACGGCAACCAAAAAGTAGGCTATTGATAGAAGAGGAGTTGTAATGAACCACAAATTTCCATTCCAAAAACTTTATTACGTTACTGTTCTGATCATATTTATCCTGGGCATCAGTGGGAACTCAATTGTTTTTGCCCAAACACCGGCAATACCCATTATCAATGAATTTGTTTTCAACCACACCGGCACGGATACCAATGAGTTCGTCGAAATCTTCGGTGCCGCGGATACCGACTATTCGGCCTATACGCTGCTGGAGATCGAAGGTGACGGCTCAGGAGCCGGTACGATTGACGGCGTGTGGACGCTGGGCACGACCGATGGCTCTGGCTACTGGTTAGTCGGTTATCTCAACAACGAGATCGAGAACGGCACGGTTACCTTGCTGCTGGTCGAAGGTTTCAGCGGTTCGGCTGGGGACGACCTGGATGCCGAGAATGACGGTGTGGTCGACAGCCCGCCCTGGACGGCGATCGTTGATGAGGTTGGCGTGAATGACGGCGACTCAGGCGATTTCAACTATGGCGGCACTGTCCTGGCTGGTGGCTTTGACGGTGACAGCTTTGACGTAGGTGGCGCTTCCCGCATTCCCAATGGTACCGATACCGATACTACCGGCGATTGGGTGCGCAACGATTATGATGGCGCTGGTTTGCCGGATTATCCCGATGCGGTGGCTCCGGTTGGTGCGGCCATCAATACCCCCGGCGCGGAAAACGCCGTGGCCGAAGAACAACCTCCTGAGACCCCCCCCGCAGTGATCAACGAATTTGTCTTCAATCACACCGGCGCGGACACGAATGAGTATGTCGAGGTCTCTGGCGTGGCCGATACCGATTACTCGGCTTACACCTTGCTGGAGATCGAAGGCGATGGTTCCGGCACGGGCACGATTGACGGCGTCTGGACGCTGGACACGACCGATGGCTCCGGCTACTGGACGACCGGCATCCTGGACAGCGCCTTCGAGAACGGCACCGTCACTTTGCTGCTGGTGGAAGGTTTCAGCGGCAGCAATGGCGATGACCTGGATACTGACAATGACGGCGTGGTCGATAGCCCGCCGTGGACGGAGATCGTTGATGAAGTCGGTGTGAATGACGGTGACTCGGGCGATTTCAACTATGGTGGGACCGTTTTAGGTGTTGGCTACGATGGTCAAAGTTACCATCCCGGCGGCGCTTCGCGCATCCCCAACGGTACCGACACGGACAGCCCCGGCGATTGGGTACGCAATGACTTCGATGGTGCCGGCCTGCCGGATTATCCCGCTGCGGTGGCCCCGGCTGGCCTGGCGATCAATACCCCTGGTGCAGAGAACGCCGTGGCGGCTGATGAGCCGCAGACCCCCGACGCCGTGATCAACGAATTTGTGTTCAACCATACCGGTTCGGACACCAATGAATACGTAGAAATTTTCGGCGCCGCTGATACCGACTACTCGGCTTACACCCTGCTGGAGATCGAAGGGGAAGGCACGGGCGCAGGCACGATTGACGGTGTGTGGACGCTGGGCACGACCGATGCTTCCGGCTACTGGACGACCGGCATCCTGAATGGCGAATTGGAAAATGGCACCCTGACCCTGCTGCTGGTCGAAGGTTTCAGCGGCAGCGCTGGAGATGATGTCGATGGTGCTAACGATGGTGTCGTTGACAACCAGCTCTGGACGGCGGTTGTGGATGGCGTTGGCGTGAATGACGACGATCCCGCTGAGTTCAACTACGGCGGCACGGTACTGCTGCCTGGTTTTGATGGCGGCGCCTTCACCGTAGGCGGCGCTTCGCGCATCCCCAACGGCACGGACACGGATTCCACCACTGACTGGGTGCGCAATGACTACGAAGGCGCAGGCCTGCCCGACTACCCGGGCGTGACCGCCCTGCCGGGCGAAGCGATCAACACTCCCGGTGCAGAGAACGCTGTAGAAGCAGATGAACCGCAGACTCCCGGTGCTGTGATCAACGAATTTGTATTCAACCACACCGGCACCGACACCAATGAATTTGTCGAGATCTTCGGTGAGCCGAATACCGATTACTCGGCTTACACCTTGCTGGAGATCGAAGGCGATGACAACGCCCCCGGCGTGATCGACGATGCCTGGACATTGGGCACGACCGACGCCTCCGGCTACTGGATGGTCGGTTTCTTCAACAACACTATCGAGAACGGCACCGTTACCCTGCTGCTGGTGGAAGGTTACACCGGCACAGAAGGCAGTGATCTGGATGCTGATGATGATGGCGTGTTCGACAGCCCGCCTTGGACGGCCGTGATCGATGCAGTTGGTGTGTACGATGGCGGCGCAGCCGACTTCAATTATGGCGACCCGGTGCTGGTTGCCGGTTTCGATGGCGGCTCCTTTACCGTGGGCGGTGCTTCGCGCATCCCCAACGGCACGGACAACGATGTGCCTGGCGACTGGGTGCGCAATGACTTCGATGGCGCTGGCCTGCCCGACTACCCGAGCGCAGTTGCTCCGGTTGGCGCGGCGATCAATACCCCTGGTGCTGAGAACGCCGTGATGGAAGCTCCGCCTTATCCTGACTTTGGCGCTTGCGCCGATCCGGCGACCTTGATCCACGATGTACAGGGTGCTGGCTTCACCAGCCCGCTGGCCGGTGAGATCGGTGTGATCCTCGAAGGTGTGGTCGTGGGTGACTTCCAGACCGGCTCCGGCTTGAGTGGCTTCTTCCTGCAAGAGGAAGATGCCGACTCCGATGCTGATGTGATGACCTCCGAAGGCATCTTCGTGTATGACGGCTATTTCGGCGTGGATGTCAACGTCGGCGATGTGGTGCGCGTGCAAGGTACCATCACCGAATACTACGGCCTGACCGAATTGAATGACGTACTCAACCTGGCAGTATGTGGCAGCGGCGCGGCCGTGACCCCGGTCAGCGTGACCCTACCGATCCCCAGCATTGATGAATGGGAATACGCTGAGGGTATGCTGGTTACCATCCCGCAGACACTGTATGCCACCGAAAACTACGACCTCGGCCGCTATGGTGAGGTCAGCGTGTCGGTCAACGACCGCCTGTACAATCCCACCAATGTGGTTGCGCCGGGACCCGATGCAATTGCGCTGCAAGAACTGAACGACCGCAGCCGTATCCTGCTCGACGATGGCAGCAACTATGAGAATCCGGTGCCATTGCCGCCTTACTTTACCCCCGACGGCACGCTGCGCGGCGGCGACAGCATCCCCGGTATCACCGGTGTGTTGAGCTACGGCTACAGCGCTTATCGCTTGCAGCCGGTTGGGCCGGTGGTTTTTGAGCGCCTCAACGAGCGCACGGCGACCCCACAATTCACCGATGGCTCGCTGACCGTAGCCAGCTTCAACGTGCTCAATTACTTCAATGGTGACGGCATGGGCGGCGGCTTCCCGACCTCGCGTGGGGCGGGCACGCTGGACGAATTCAACCGCCAGCGCGACAAGATCATTAACGCCATCGCCAGCCTCGATGCTGACGTGATTGGCCTGATGGAAATCGAGAACGACGGTTACGACGAATACAGCGCCATCGCTGACCTGGTGAATGGCCTGAACACCGCCGTCGGCGCGGGTACGTATGCCTATGTCGATCCCGGTGTGGCTCCTGTTGGCACGGATGAGATCGCCGTGGGCCTGATCTACAAGCCCGCTGTGGTTACCCCGCTCGGCGCGACGGCTATCCTGGACTCGTCTGTAGACCCATTGTTCAACACGGATTACAACCGCCCGGCACTGGCGCAGAGCTTCGCGCAGACCAGCGATGGGGCCGCCTTCACCGTGGTGGTCAATCACCTCAAATCCAAAGGCTCCGATTGTGATGCGCTTGGCGATCCGGATACCGGCGACGGCCAGGGCAACTGCAATATCACCCGCACCAACGCTGCCACCGCCCTGGTCAACTGGCTGGCGACCGACCCGACCGGCAGCGGCGACGCTGACTTCCTGATCATCGGTGACCTGAACTCCTACGCTATGGAAGACCCGATCACCGTCATCGAGAGTGTTGGTTACACCAACCTGGTGGAAGCTTACGATGGCGCGCTGGCTTACTCTTATGTGTTCTATGGACAGGCCGGTTATCTCGACCACGCCCTGGCGAACGCCGATCTGGCCGCCCAGGTGACCGATACGACTGTGTGGCACATCAATGCGGACGAACCCAGTGCTCTGGACTACAACGACTATAACCAACCCGAATTGTACAGCCCGACGCCTTACCGCTCTTCCGACCACGATCCGGTGGTAGTCGGTCTGAACCTGACGCCTCCGCCAATCGCCGAAGTCGGTGACTTTGTGGTGCTTGGGAAGTACAACACGACCTTGTTGTATAGGGCTGAAGTGCTCAGTGGTGATGTCGGTACCAATCTGGCCGATAATTACTTCCCCAGATCGTACCTGGCTGACGTGATTTTAAGCTATCGGGTAGAGTTCCTCGATCCCGAATCGCGCGTCCTGGGTGATACTGTGCTGATCCTGCGCACCGCCAAGACCTACGACGTGTACTACAACAAGCTCATCAATCAGGGCATCATCCAGGGCGACGAGATCACCCCGCTGAACTTGCCGTTGGTGGAAGCCATGCCCGCAGTGCCTGCCTTTACACCGGGTACGCAGAATGTTTACGTGCTGCCCCGCCGCACGCTGACCCTGCCGCCGGGTGACTACGGCAAGCTCTCGGTCTTCAAGGATGCAACCGTGGTGCTCACAGGTGGCGACTACACCTTCGAGTCCTGGGTGATTTCGATGAAGGGTGAGGTCGTCTTCCAGGCTCCCAGCAATGTGAATGTTGCCGGACACATCTACACCGGTGATCGGGTCTACATCGGCCCGGCTGCCAGCGCGTCCGGCGTGACCGCGGCAGACATCCGCATCATCGCCACCGGTCCCGACCAAGGCGGGTTGAAAGCCACCCACTTCGGTGACCGCAACGAAATCGTCGCCAATGTGTACGTCCCGAACGGTTTGCTGTGGATTGGCAGCCGCTCGCAGGCTACCGGCGCTTTCATCGGCAAGGTTGTGCTGATCGGCGACCGGGTGACGCTCGAACATGACAGCGGATGGTAAACGCCTGAATCGGTAAAGTTAGACACGAAAGGGAAGGTCCATGACCTTCCCTTTTTCTATTAAATTGTGCCTCGATATTAATCAACCTCTTAAGCTTTTAAGCACCTGAGTGCCTGACGAATCAGGCAGGCCTCCTTTATAATGCGGCCTATGTGGAAACGAATTGGCATTTTAATGTTGTGGGTAATCGGGATGGTCTTCCCCATCAACTGGTTGCGCCGGGTTTCACCGACCTTCCGGCAGCATTACGATCCGTTGGTTCCTTTGGAATGGGTGCATATCATTATGCATACGCTGCTGTTCGTGGTCTTGACCCTGTTGCTGATCTATGTATTCCAACTACCCCTGAATCGTAGAACTGTGCTGATCGTGCTGGGAACGCTCCTGGCGGTGGGTATCTTTCAGGAGATTTTGCAGCTTCAGACCAAAAACCGCCCATTCATGTGGTATGAGGTCTACGATTTGGCTGTAGACCTTGCCGCGGGCGTGTTGGGTTTAGGACTAGCCGGGCTTATCTGGGAGCGAGGTGAGCAAATAAAGGTAAATGGTTAGGATAAATAACCACAAAGTCACTAAGATAAAAAGGCTGGACTTGACAAAAAAGGTAGAGGAGTTGACAAGCAACTCCTCTATCATGTAAACTAGTGTGGCGACACACTAGTGGCACTTAGGTTATTTCCCCTCATAGTGGGGATTTTGGACGTAATGTCCATTAACCTTCGTGCCATCTTTTTTTGTATAGCCACCACGCCAATACTTCTGACGCGTACCCGGCGCGGGACGCTTTGAAGAATCGGCTGATGGTCTATACTTGTTTGAGCGAGGACGCTTTCCGTTTCGTGAAACGCTTGCACGTTCCTTCTTCCATGATCCTCGTCCTTTGTTACTTTTTTTAGCCATTCTAGTTCTCCTGTTTGATTCTAGTTGATAAAATGCTTACCATATGACACTAAAATGTCAGTCAATGGCATTCCCAGCACAAAATTTCACAATTGGATAACATATCGCCACCATTGCTGTTTTTGTGATGAGCTTCCCACGCGCCACGTCTTTCGCGGCCACGATTTTCCCAAACGAGTTGTTTGTTGCAACGGCCATAAGAATGGTTATGTGTAGCTCTACGGCATTCACATTTCCCACCGGCTCTCGTCCAGGCTTTACTAACTACTGCATCAGAAAAAGCCATCTGTGGACCTCCTTTCATAAGTATTTGAACCGAAAAGCAAATAGGGTGGATTTTTTCTTTCATGCTTTCTGCCACTTTTTGTCAATTTCGGTCATCATTTGTTCTCTTGCATTGTTTGGTATGTTAATAAGCAAATCAGCTAATATGCGTACTGCTAAGATAAAAAAATTTATAATAATACAGGATTGTTATACTCTTTAGTGATTAAATTTAATTGTAGAAGGCGAACTTTGGCAGCTTCAATAGAAACGCAAAAAGTTTTTTGAACTCTGTTGATTAATCCTTTCCCGGCAGAAGAAGAAATATAGAAAGGTCCAGGTGGATATCCTAACTTATAAATACGTTCAGCAACTTCCTTTACGAAAGAAATCGGCATTAAAAAGGCACCAGATGCATAGCTAGCTTGCCATTCTAACCAATCATAACTAGATGCATTAAGAATGTTTTCTCTATTGCAACGAATTTTTTTATCCTCTTGCCCATCAAGCAAAGACATCTGACCTCTAGGCCATAATTTATCATGCAATACCACATGACCAAGTTCGTGGGTGAGAGTGGAGCGTCTTCGGTTTTCCATTCGGGGATTAGCTAATTTCTCAGAAATATAAACTTTTGGCTTTTCGTCATATAGGAACTCTGTCATGCCTTCAACATTGATTCCCTCTGATGATAAATCTGCATAGGTGTCTAGCGAGGAAGCATCTTGTTCAACTAAGAATTCAAGATCACTGGTGGGAATTGGGAAACTAGCATTTTCCAACTCTTTGATCTCTAAGAAAAAGGTAATTACCTTTTCTTCACATATTGCATCTATCTCACCTTTTTCAAAGAAGGGACGCTTTGTAAATCGCCGAGTATTGTCATCTATCCATTTCATATATTGTCCTCTTTTGTTTTTCTGAAAGCTTTCATTATTTCGATTACTTTATCTTCTGGTAATTTCATCTCCTGAATATCTTCGGGAATGATACCGGCTAAATATTGAAGATAGTCAAGATCAATATCTAAATGTTGAGAAAATTTTTCTAATAACTCTTTTGTTTGTGGATTTCTTCTATTGTGTTCTATGTCGTTCAAATATTGTGGAGAGATATCCATTTTTTCTGCAAGATCCTTTTGATTTATACCTTGTTCTTTGCGTTTATTAATAATATATTGACCCAGGTTCATTCTGCTCTCCTTTTCTCTACGCAAATTCGCAGATATGCTTATTAGCGTATCTCAAGTATACCAAAAAAATAGGTAATGTCAAGTGCTTGAAAATAGATTATTGGGTTTATATTCTATGACTATAATAAGCATTAATATCAAAAAATTTTTATCTGCAATTTCTAATTTCTATCCCGCCCGCGTCTTCTATCTTGCATTCCCTACGGACTCGCTCCCATAAACTCCAGCGCGTACTGCGCGTCAATCGAGGTGTTGTTGGCTTCATATGCCCGGCGAAAATAGTCGATTGCCCCGGCACCATCGCCCTGGCGATACAGCCCCCAACCGGTCCATAAAAAGGCTTCTTCCGAGTTGTAGGTGATCTTGAGGGCGTATTCGGTCAACGCCAGCAGGTCTTCGATCCGGCCGGAATGGAAATAGGCGAAGAATGGCCCGAACTGGTAGCGCAGCATACGCTGCGGCAGACCCAGGCGGCGGGCTTCATCGTAGGCATCGGCGGCTTCATCATAGCGCTCGAAATACACCAGGTTGCTGCCCAGGTTGAACCAGGCCAGGGCGTCTTCAGGGTTGGCGTCGATCTCGGCCTGGGCGGTTTCCAGGGCGGCCTGGCGATTGTATTCCACGTCCCAATGCTCGCCGAGGATCGCTTTGACGGTCTCTTCCTGATCGGGGCGGTAGATCAAGATGAAAACGCGGTTGAACGGCTGCCACAGTTCGTCGACCTTCTCATAGCTGACCTGCTTGTCCGGCCCATAGAAAGTGTCCTGCACGGCGAACGTGCTGCTGGCATCGTCATAGCCGGTGATCAGCAAATAGTGCCCGGCCCACAGGTCGTCATCCGGCCAATAGGGTTCCTCGAAGTAGAAGGTTTCCTCGGTTACCACCGGAATCCCGGCCGCCAGGAACTGCTTGATCTGTTCGGTGGTGCCGCCCACCCGGAAAGTCGACTCCAACCAGCCCACATAGCTGCGGGTGTAATACAGCAGTTCTTCGACGTTGATATTGCGGTCGCGGCGGTCGGAGCGCAGTTGCTGGGAGATGGAGAACTGGTCGCCGTCCCAGCCGTAATAGCGCAGGTACAGGCTCAGGGCCGCCGGGCCGCAGTTGTTGATGTCCTGCT
>JAFGRA010000014.1 GCA_016935415.1 Anaerolineales bacterium | reverse complement strand
GACGAACTCGACATGGATGCCCTGCCCACCTGGCCGTGGGTGGAGTTGGCAGCTTTGTACTGAGATACTCTGAAATCCTACTCTATGAAAAAGGCGGAAAATTAATTGATGAGTGGTTCGGATCAAACTTCAAGATATTATGCATATTTGAATTATTTAGTTTCTTTTTCCCGGCTTCTTTGGGTGTACATGTATGACATGGATGAATTTATAACTAATTGGATGAATTCGCCTGGAATGCTGAAAATTAATGAGAAGCCTCAGATTGATCATACAAGAATAGCGCAACTATTACGGAGCAGTTGGTTTACAGAACTCCTAGTCGTTGGGGAAGCGAAAAACGACTCGCTTTTGCCGTATTCCAATCCTTGGAGTATGGTGCAACTTTACTATATTATTTATTTATCAATAAGAGCTTATTTTCTTGCTTTTGGAAGAAAAGTATCTTCAAACCATACAGTGACATTGCGTACCATAGCAGAGGATTTAATAAATGTGAAAGATCGTTTTCCTTTACCTTTGTCATCATGTTTGAGCGGTATGACATCTTCCGAGCCATTCCGTTTAGATAACTCGCCGCAGGAAATTACTATTACATTAAATAACCCTTTAGTTTCTCCATATGCCGTACACCCTTGGCAACATTATGGTTTATTGTTAAAAACAACAAGGGCACGACAACTTAAGCGATCATTTGACGAATACCGTAAGAAGAGTTGCGTAGAGAGGCTTCCTAAGGCAAAAAAACAGGAAATAGCTCAATCAGTTCGTCCTACTACAATCTTTGATGGATTATATAGGATTCGCATCCGGTCCAATTATAGTGATGTTGATTCTTTTGTGCTTACATCAATTTCTGATAGCGATTCTATACAGCTAAGTAAATCTATATGCAGGATAATCTATAGAACATTACTTATTTTTGAAATATTAATTGCCAAATCTGTTGGAAAACAACAATACGAGAAATTTGTTATTAACTTCACAACTCGAAAACTGGGAAAGCCCGCGGAAGAAACGGCTTTACTTCGATGGAATCAAATAAAAAAGCACTTATAATTTACTCTGTATTCAATTACTATCGATCTATCCTCTTTTAATCAATACATGGACAGTTACCATGACAACCTCTGCATGGACGCCCTGCCCACTTGGCCATGGGATGAATTGGAAGTAGCTTCGTAAGGCAGATACCGGCGAGCAGTATTATGGCGGCCGCTCCGGCCCGCAGCATATTATGCGGATGGGGTTGGGTGGAGAGGATTAAGATATTATTACCTCGATACAATTTAGAGTAATGTAATCTCAAAACTTTTTGGAGGAATTAATAATGAGAATACCAGAAAATCAGCCTAAGAAATATGATCATCTTTTTGCGGCAATTGATAGTGGAATCATGAAAATTCCACAGTTTCAACGTGACTTTGTATGGAATAAAGAACAAACTGCGAGTTTGATTGATAGCATTATCAAGGGTTTTCCAATTGGGACCTTTATTATTTGGAAAACCAGGGAAGAACTTCGATCAATAAAGAATATTGGAAATCATACTTTACCGGAGATACCAACTGGAGATGCTGCTCAATATATTCTTGATGGACAACAAAGGATAACATCTTTATATGCAGTTCGAAAAGGTTTGATAATTGAGAAAGATGGAAAGAATATTGATTATAAGGACATAGGAATAGATTTGAGCTTTGATCCTGATGATGACGAACCCGTGGTAATGGTCGATCAACTGGATGGAGTGCCATGGATTTCTGTCAATAAAATGCTAAATGGGTCAATTACTCAACTGGCAAAAGAATATGAAGAATTGGAGTTAGAGAAAATAGAGGTTTATCGTAGCCGGTTGACGGGTTATGATTTTTCAACAGTAGTAATCAATGATTATCCACTTGATATTGCTTGTGAAATATTTACTAGAATTAATACTGGGGGCACGGAATTAACACTTTTTGAAATAATGGTTGCTAAAACCTTTGACGTAGAAAGGGATTTTGACCTTGCACGAGAATATAATTGGCTAATTGATAATAATGGCGTTGAAAAGGATTTAGAAGACGCAGGATATGATTCACTTCCACCTTCCACTGTATTGCAATGTGTTTCTGCCCATTTGGTGAATCATGTTCGCCGGAAGGATATCCTAAAATTAGATAAAGATGAATTTATAGATGCATGGCCTATTATCAAGGATGGTATCTTTACTGCTGTTGATTATTTTGGCACGCATCTTAGAATACCAGTTTCAGGTTTGCTTCCTTATAATGCTTTGCTTGTTCCTTTTACTTATTTCTTTATTAAAAACGGAGGGATTAATCCAACACCACTTCAAAATAAATTGTTGACTCAATATTATTGGTGGGCTTCCCTAACACAAAGATTTAGCTCAGGTGTTGAGAATAAAATTGCACAAGATTTAGAACGAATGAATTTGATTTTGGAAGGGGAGCAGCCTAGCTATCGAGGGGAAGAAGTAGCTCTTGATTTAGAGATGTTACGCTATCGATGGTTTAGTGTTGGCGATGCTTTTTGTAAGGCTATCTTATCATTGTATGCATATTTCGAACCCAAGTCATTTGCTACGAATAGCCTTGTTAAGTTAGATAATTCTTGGCTAAAATCCTCAACTAGTAAAAATTATCATCATTTTTTCCCAAAGGCTTACCTAAAGGATGATTTCCCGTATTGGATGGTAAATTGTATTTTAAATATAACTATTGTTGATGATTATTTGAATAAGAGAAAAATTAGAGCAAAAGCTCCAAGTATTTATATGCAAGAATTTCAAGAAAACAATAAGGAAATTCAAGCTACAATGCACACCCATCTAATTGATGGTATGGATGAATTTGGAATTTGGGAAAACGATTATGAAAGATTTATTGAAAAACGCGGTGAACGTGTCATGGCTGAGATAGAAAAGCGATTGTATCCAGATTTAGAATGAGGGAAAGTAAAGATAAATCTACCCCGGCTTGGAAAAATAACCCAGTGCCAGGCGCAGGCGTGCTTCGAGTTCATCGGGGGCATCCTTGGGGATGGCCTGGATAGCAGCCTGGGCTTCGACCACGCTGTAGCCCAGAGCGGTCAGGGCTTCGAGCACCTCAGTATCGGTGTCGGCCATAGTGGCGAGTGGCTCGAAACCTTCCACGGCTTCGAGTTTGTCTTGCAGGTGCAGCAGGATCTTCTGGGCGGTCTTCTTGCCCACACCCGGCACGCGGCTGAAAACTTCGGCCTGCTCGTTGAACACGCCCCGGCGGATGGTGTTGGGGTCTAGGGTGGAGAGCATCGCCAGCGCCAGGCGTGGCCCGATGCCGTTGACCCCCAGCAGTAAGATGAAGTATTGGCGCTCTTCCCGGGTCTGGAAACCGTACAGGGTCAGCGAGTCTTCACGCACGATCAGGTGGGTGTGCAGGGCGATGGACTTTCCGGTTTTGGCTTCTTCGAGCTGGTGGGCGGGGACGTAGACACGCAGGCCCACGCCGCCCACTTCGATGACGAGGCTTTCGGCGTCCTTATCGACGATGTGTCCATTCAGGCTGGCGATCATGCGATTACTCCTGGGATAATTTGACTTAGAAAGGCTGGTAAATGCCAGTCCGTTACTAAACTTTTTACTTGATTTTCGTTCGCCCTCACCCGGCAAAACTCCCTGCGGTCGGCTTGCCGCCCTCTCCCACTGGGAGAGGGCAAAATGCTCGAGAACGTAGTTTGAGAGCATTTGGGTGAGGGTAATGTCAATAGATTTTATAAAGCACTATAGCTAATTATAAAATCCTTTTTGTTGACAAGTGAAGAAATCCCCGATGAATTCTTAGATCAAGAAAGCCACGCCGACGCCAGTAGCCAGCATCAGCAGCAGACCGGGCAGCAGGGCGCGGCGCAGTTGGCGGGAGCCACCCAGCATCGCAATACTGCCCTTCACCACCGTATTCGACATGGCCGCAAAAACGATGGCGCGTGCGCCGGTAATCACGTTCAGAGAATCATTGTTGGTCAGCTCGGTTACCGAAAGTGTGATCGCGTCAACGTCCGCCAGGCCGGAAACTACGCTGGAAACCAGCAAGCCGGTATCGCCGAAATAGAATTGGGCGGCGCGGGCGACTAGTAATACCACGGCATATAACAGCCCGAACTTGATTGCCATACTCAGGCTGAACGGGTTGGAAAACTCTACGTCGCCGCGTTCGGAGGAGCGCTGGGCGAGGAACAGGAACACGCAGTAGCCCAGCCCAACCATGCCCGAAGCGGCAATCGGAATCCAGACCACGCTTAGCAGCGCACTGTTGAGCACGCCCACGGTCACCAGGATGCGGGCGAACATCGTTGTCCAGGCAATCGTGATCGCCAGCGCAAAAGTCTTCGACAGATCGACCTCGCGGTTGCTGCGCTCCGAAAAGCTCAATGTCACCGCCGTGCTGGATACCAGACCGCCCAACAGGCCGGTCAGGCCGATGCCCTGCTGTGCGCCGACCACCTTGATGAGCACGTAACCCAGGAAGCTGATCCCGGAGATGAAGACCACCATCAGCCAGATCTTGAAGGGGTTGAGCACGTCGAAGGGCGGCGGGAAAAAGCTCTGGTTGGGCAGCACGGGCAGCACGATGGCGCTGATTACGGCGAACTGCAAGGCCGCGAAAATATCCTCGCGCGTCAGAGCGCGCACGAAGCGGTCGGTTTCTAACTTGAGGGAGAGCAGCACGGTGGTCGCAATTCCCAATGCCACCGCCAGGGTCAGGTAGCCCCAGTAGCATAACGCCCCGAGCAGCACGGCGATCAGGATGGCGATCTCGGTGGTCAGGCCGACCTGGCCGCGCTCACCGGATTCGACGAAATAGGCGATACTGACGATAGCGGCATATACGACCAGCACGCCAAAGAAGATCAGCGGGGCATCGAACTCGGCGGCGACCATTGCCCCCACTGCGCCGCTCAGGCCCATCAGGGCGAAAGTGCGTTCCCCGGCCACGATCTCCCGCCCACCGCCGCCATGCGCGTATTCGCGCTGCAAGCCGATCAGGAAACCAATGCCTAGGGCGGTACCAAAACGTAAGAAAAGATTGATTGGGTCCATAGGTTTACTTTGCTATTGTTCTATACCGCTGTCGTAGCGCGCCTGCGCCTGGGCGCTGTGCAGGTGGCAGATGGCCACGGCCAGGGCGTCGGCGGCGTCATCGGGTTTGGGAATTTCTTCCAGATTGAGCAGCAGGCGTACCATTTGCTGCATCTGGTATTTGTCGGCCGCGCCATACCCGGCCACGGCCTGTTTGATCTCATTGGGGGTGTATTCGCCGATGCTGATCCCGGCCTGGGCCAGCGCCAGCAGCGCCACGCCGCGCGCCTGTCCCACGCTGATGGCGGTGCGCACATTTTTCTGGAAAAACAACTTCTCCACCGCGCCGGTATCGGGACGGTGGAGAGTCAGAATTTGGTTCAATTGTTCGTAGAGCATCACCAGGCGCTCCGGCATGGGAGCTTTCGCCGGGGTTTCGATCACGCCATAGTCAACAGCTTCTATATCTCTTCCCTGATGGATGCGCACCACACCATAACCGGTAATGGCGGTACCCGGGTCGATGCCAATCACCAGCATGCAATGCTCTAGGCGGCTTCCAATTCAGCGATGGCTTCGTCGGAGATGGCCAGGTTTGAGGCCACGCTCTGCACGTCATCCAGGTCTTCCAGGTCTTCGATCACTTTCATCACCTGGATGGTCTTGGCTGGTTCGAGACCGATCTCCTGATTGGGCATGTGGCGCAGCTCCGATTCGTCGAGCTTGATGCCGGCGGTCTTTAGACTGTCGCTGATATCCTTGAACGCTTCCATGGGGGCGATGATCTCGACGTAATCCTCATCGAAGACGACATCGTCGGCCCCGGCTTCCACCGCTAATTCGAAGACTTCATCCTCACCCTTGCTGCCCAGGTCGAAGGCGAAATAGGCGTTGCGGGTGAACTGCCAGGCCACCGAGCCGCCTTCGCCCATGCTGCCGCCAGCCTTGCCCAGAATGTGGCGCAGGTCGGCGACGGTGCGGTTGCGGTTATCGGTCACACACTCGATCACCAGGGCAACTCCATGCGGGGCATAGGCTTCGTAGGTGATCTTTTCAAGGGCGGCGGCGCTTTTATCTTCGCCGGTGCCGCGCTTGATGGCGCGCTCGATGTTGTCCTTGGGCATGTTCGCAGCCCGGGCGCGGTCTACTGCCAGGCGCAATGAGAAATTGGTGTCGATATCGCCGCCACCTTCGCGGGCTGCAATCGCAATTTCCTTTGCCAGGCGGGTGAAGATCGCCCCGCGTTTGGCATCGTTGGCGCCCTTTTTGCGTTTAATTGTTGACCATTTACTATGTCCGGACATACCAAAACTCCTGATTTTACCAACTCATTACAGTATTAGTGAGTGCCCCATTATACCATTTTGGGCTTGCCGCGATAAGCCTGGAATTTGGATAACTGGATGCTGCCCATCCGTTTACGTTGTTCTATGAATGCTCACCGGCAACTTCAGCTTTTGATCGTGGCAGGGCAGGTGTTCAATGCTTTGATTCTCTGGTATGCTTGGAACAGGTAATCTAGAAAGGAGCAGCAGAATGACGAAGGATAAATTCTTGACCGTCCGTTGGAATAATTTACTCACGCTGGCGTTGGGACTTCCCGCCATCATTTACATCATTGCATCTTTCTTCACCTTAAACTGGTCCACCAAAGGTGGGCTGATTGGCCTCTCGATCATCGGGGCGCTTTACTGAATCATCATTGAATATCATACAGCGATGCGGTTCGCATGGCTCCGAGAAAACGCGACCGGAGATGAAACCGGCGCACAAGCGCAAACGGGCACCTTCTCCTTGATTCGAATGCTATACAATCTGGTCTTTTGGGTATTCTTGATCCCCTTTCTCACGCAAAAAGTTGATTATAGTTTTGGGTTCATCGCCTTCGCGATCGTGATTCTGGTACGCCTATCGCTAAATCTGTATACGAATAACCTCTTCAAACCTACGCCAGACCAATACCAACAGTTTCCTTTCCGGATTCCATAAAGACTCCGACACCTAAAAACTTGGCGAGTTGTCATTTGCAACTCGCTTTTTTGTTTCCGGAGCATGCAATTAACCCCCTGATTAACCCTTACGTGGTATGACTGCACGCTTCTTATTTGCTATGCTATAAACGTCAAATGTTGGCATAGTAATCAAGGAGCAGGAACGATGCATCTCAAAATAAAAAGCACAACCCCGATGTCCCCAGCGCTGTTTATTGGGGTTATTCTTGTGGCCGTGGCGCTTTTTGCTGCTGACCGGCTGCGGTTCCGGCCCTTCGGCTGATGATCTGGCTGCGGTCGACTACGCCCCTGTGTCAGTGGACGACTGGGAAGTATCCACGCCGGAAGCGCAGGACCTGGACCCGGAACTGGTAGCCGAACTGTATTACAACGCCGCCCAATTGGAAACGATTTACAGCCTGCTGGTTTTCAAGAACGGCTATCTGGTGGCGGAGGATTATTATAATATTGGCTCTCCCGAGCTTCAGGTCAACATCCATTCTGCCACCAAGAGCTTCACTTCGGCGCTGGTTGGCATCGCCCTCGAGGAAGGCTGCCTCTCCAGTGTGGACCAGAAGATGATGGAATTCTTCCCGGAATATCAGGATGAGATCACCGATCCGCGCAAAAATGGGATAACCATCCAGCAGCTCTTGCAGATGCGCGCCGGATACCCCTGGGAGGAATCTTCCCCCGAGTTGTTCGAACTGCTCGCCACCGGTTTCCACACCGAAAACCTCGTCCAGGTACCACTTGTGCGTGACCCCGGCAGCGACCTCGAGACCTTTGCCCAGGAGCACCTCTTTGACCCGCTCGAAATTGAGCCGAAGTTCTGGCAGGGCGATTGGGATGGCAATATTCTGGGTTATTCAGACCTGTACCTGTCCTCCACCGATCTGGCGAAGTTCGGCCTGATGTACAGCAATGGTGGCATCTACAATGGGCAGCAAATTGTCCCGGCCGATTGGGTAGACGAATCCCTGCAAGTCTATTCGAAGAAAACCTGGAAGATCAAAGTCGGCCGCAACTGGGGCGATAATGGCTACGGCTACCAGTGGTGGTCGATCAAGGCCGGTGACTACCGCTACAATCTGGCCTGGGGCCACGACGGGCAGCAGACCGTCTTGGTGGACGACCTCGACATGGTGATCGTCCTCCTGGCCGACCCGCTGCATCTGCAGTGGGGGGACGAACTGTGGAAACATGAGAAGGCGAACCTCAACCTGGTGGCAGATTTCGTGGCTTCGCTGCCATAGAAAAGGAAAATTCGATGCAAAAAGAAAATGCTTACCCCCAACAATCCTTGCTGAAATCGACTGGATTGCACATCCTGCCGGGTGCATTGGTTACCTTGGGATTCATCTTGTTCAAACCCTTGCTCGATGCGAGCGGCTATCCCCCCTTGTTCGCATTCTTGTTGGCAATTCTGTTCGTTGACCTTCCGGTGATGTGGGGCATCCTGTTGTATGAAGGCTGGAAAAAGAACGGTCGCTTGAGCCTGGATGGCGTTGTGCTTTTCCGTGACAAATTGACCTGGAAGCGGTTCTTGCTGGTCTTCATTGGCGCTTTTGTTGTGGCCTATTTGCTGATCATGTTGGCTGCCCCACTAACAAACATTTTGACAACAAGTGTATTTTCTAGGCTACCGGAATGGATGTTCCTCGAGGAGCAATCCCAATATCAAGCTTATGCAAAGAACGTTCTGATCATGGTTTTTACGTTTCAATTGGTCCTGACCGGTGTTGTCTTGCCCTGGACAGAAGAACTGTATTTCCGGGGCTATCTCTTGCCACGCATCACACGCTATGGCAAATGGGTTCCCCTCATCGGTGGCGTGCTCTTCGGACTGTACCATAGCTGGCAGATGTTTGGCTTTTTCAGCGTTTTTCTGCTTGGCGTGGTACTGGGCTATGTGGTCTGGAAGACGCGCGATATTCGCTTGAGCATCAGTTTGCATGTCGCAGCCAATGCCTTCGCTCGCCTGGCGTTTTTGTTGGCCGCAATCGCGATGTAAAGAGTTAATCCCTTTCAGTTGTAGTTGCCTGTTGAGTGCCTGCAGTGGAAGCATAAAAAGGCGATCATCAATCATGATGACCGAATAAATCCGATAAGCAAACCCGTTATATGCTTGGAAACTGCTATTAACAAACAACGCAAAGTAGTTTTGGAGGAGTACTTGTGAAAGCGATTGAATTAACAAAATTTGGTCCACCGGATGTCCTGCAAATCAAGGAAGTGAAAAAACCCACTCCCAAAGCAAATGAAATCCTGGTAAGAGTACAGGCCACATCCGTAAATTATGGCGATCTGGCCGCCCGCAATTTTAAAAATATCCCCGCCCGCGAGTTCAATATGCCCTTGTTGTTGTGGCTGCCGGCGCGCCTGGCGTTTGGTCTCAACAAACCTAATATCAAGGTGTTGGGTAGTGAGTTCTCTGGGGAGGTGGAAGTTGTTGGCAAGGATGTGCAGCATTTCAAAGCGGGTGACCCGGTTTTTGGCTATCGCGGACAAAGCATGGGAGCCTATGCTGAATATCTGTGTATACCTGAAGACGCCACGGTGACGCGCAAACCCGCCAACCTGAGCTATGAAGAAGCCGCGGTTGTGCCTTATGGGGCGCTCATGGCCTTGCCCTTACTTCAAAAGATGGACATTCAGCCTGGGCAGAAGGTTTTGGTGAATGGCGCCAGCGGGGGCATCGGCGCCGCGGCGGTGCAGATCGCCAAGCACTTCGGGGCAGAAGTTACCGGGGTGTGTGGCACGGCACGGTTGGAATTTGTGAAAGCATTGGGGGCAGACAAAGTCATCGATTATACCCAGGAAGATTTCACACAGAACGGGGAAACCTACGACCTGATCTTTGACGTGCTCGGCAAGAGTTCGTTTGTTGATAGCAAAAACTCACTCACACCGAACGGGCGCGTTCTGTATGCCAGCTTCAAACTGCGTCATTTGCTGGATATGTTGTGGACCTCCATGTTCGGTAGCCGGAAAGTGATCTGCGCGCTGGCATCGGAAAGCCAGGAGAGCCTGGCTGCCATTAAAGAACTGATCGAAGCCGGGAAGATCAAAGCGGTGGTTGATCAATGTTTTCCCATGGAACAGGCTGCCGAGGCACACCGCTACATTGAAAGTGGACAGAAAAAAGGGTATGTCGCCATTACGATGGAGTCATAACCACAAAGTTTGATAAAGAGATATGGCACAAGAGGAAAAATAATGGACACGAACAGAAAGACCGCAATTATCGTAGGCGTTTTATTTATCGTGGGAACGGTTTCGGGTGTGCTCAGCGTTGTCTTTTCAGGTGCAATGCTGGAAGTGCCGGATTATCTGATCCAAATTGCTGCTAACCCCACCCGGTTCACGATTGGCGCGCTCTGTGTGTTGACGATGGGTTTTTCGCTGGCAATGATCCCGGTGGTGATTTACCCCGTGTTGAAGAAATACAATCAGCCTCTGGCGCTGGGTTACGTGGTTTTCCGGGGCGCGTTGGAGACCTTCACTTATTTCGCAACGGTAATCAGCTGGCTGCTCCTGATCGTGCTCAGTCAGGAGTTTGTAAAAGCAGGCGCGCCCGACGGTTCCTATTTCCAAACCCTGGGTGCGTTGCTGCTCAAGAGCGGTGACCAGATCAACCATATCTTGAAGATCGTCTTTCCGCTGGGCGCGTTGATGTTCAACTACGTGTTGTACCAATCCAAACTCGTGCCGCGTTGGCTGTCGGTATGGGGCATGATCGGTGTTACGCTGCATCTCGCCGAAGGTTTGTTGACTCTGTTCGGCTTAGTACCGGCCAGTATAGAAACGATCGTGGCGCTGCCGATTGCTTTGCAGGAAATGGTTTTCGCGGTTTGGCTGATCGTTAAAGGCTTCAACCCGGCCGTAGCCGCGCAGGATTAGTGACCGGTATTCAAAAGGAAGGAACGCAAGATGAAAGCTGTTGTCTATGAAAAATATGGGCCTCCGGAAGTGCTGCAACTCAAGGAAGTAGCCAAACCGACACCCAAGGAGCGTGAAATCCTGGTGAAGGTTTATAACACCACGGTAACTGCCGGAGACTGGCGGATGCGCAAGGCCAAGCCCTTCCTGGCGCGTATCTACAACGGCCTGCTGCGACCCAAGAAGGTGCAGATCTTAGGCTTCGAGGTGGCCGGTGAGGTTGAAGCGGTGGGAGTGGATGTGACCCGCTTCAAGCCGGGAGAGGCGGTATTCGGCCAGAACGGTTTCTTGTTTGGCGGTTACGCTGAGTACATCTGTTTGCCCGAAGATGGCCGGGTGGCGATCAAACCGGAGGGCGTGCCTTACGAGCAGGCTGCCGCACTCCCGATTGGGGGTACGGCGGGCTTGAATATGCTGCGCATGGGTAAAATCCAAAGCGGGCAGCAGGTACTGATTTACGGCGCGTCCGGGAGCGTGGGCACTTACGCAGTACAGATCGCGCGCCATTTTGGGACGCACGTCACGGGCGTGTGCAGTGGACGTAACCTGGAAATGGTAAAAGTGTTGGGCGCTGAACGGGTCATCGACTATACCCAGGAAGATGTCTTCGCCCGCCCGGAGCGCTATGACCTGATCTTCGACGCCGTCGGCAAAACGATGACCGGAATCCCGCCCGCAAGGTTCAAATCGCTGCTCAAATCCAGTGGGACATATGTAAGTATCAATATGGATCGTAAGGATAAACCAGAAGACCTGGACTTTCTGGCAGATTTAATCGCCGCCGGGGAGATCGAAACGTTCATCGACCGGCGTTATGGCCTGGAAGAAATTGCCGAGGCGCACCGCTATGTTGAACAGGGACATAAGAAAGGAAACGTCATCGTAACGGTGACGAAAAATAATTAATCTAGATCGTGAGGAATCGAGATGATGAAAGCTATTGTACAGAATGATTATGGCGCGCCGGATGTGCTCAAGTTGAAAGAGATGCCGATGCCGGAACTCAAAGAGCATGACTTGTTGGTGAAGGTAAATGCCGTAGGGTTGAATGCCGGGGATTATTTCTCAATGCGTGGCAGCCCGTGGCTGGCGCGTTTTACCGTTGGGTTCCCCAAACCTAAGGACTATATCCTGGGTTGGGATGTGGTTGGAGTGGTTGAAGCGGTTGGCGAGCAGGTCACGCGGTTCAAACCCGGTGATGAAATCTTTGCGGTCACGAGTGCGGCCCTGGCCGAGTATGCCGCGGTGAACGAAAACCATGCCGCGCTGAAGCCCACCAACTTTAGCAACGAACAAACTGCCGCGATGCCCTCCGCCGCGCTGACCGCGCTGATTGCATTACGCGACCAGGGCAAGATCCAGGCCGGGCAGAAGGTGTTGATCAATGGAGCGTCGGGTGGTGTGGGCACCTTTGCCGTGCAGATCGCCAAGGCGTTCGACACGGAAGTGACCGGCGTGTGCAGCACGCGTAACCTGGGGATGGTGCGTTCCTTGGGCGCAGATCACGTCTTCGATTATAAGAAAGAGGATTTCACCCGCAGTGGGCAACAGTATGATCTGATCCTCGACAATGTCGCCAGCCGCACCTTTACCGACCTCTTCCGGGTACTGGCTCCTGGTGGGGTCGTGGTACCGAACAGCGGGCACGGCGGTATGACCTACGTGTTCAAGGCCCTGCTGCGCTCGACCTTTGGCGCTAAAGTGGCCGGTTTATTCATGGCCGAACCGAATCCGGAAAATATGGACTTCTTGAAGGAACTGGCCGAAGCCGGTAAGCTGACGCCCGTGATCGATAAGACCTACCCATTGGCAGAAACCCCGGATGCCTTGCGTTATTTGACCGAGGAGCATGCGCAGGGCAAAGTGGTGGTTTACATTTGAACTTGTTTTGAGGAGATTACAGCATGCAAGGAATTCAGATCAAACTTTCGTTGTTTTGGGTCGCCGTTATGCTGACCTACCTGTTGGGGGATGTGATCCGCATCTTCAGCGGGGATTTTCAAGCCGGTGAATTATCGGGTGTGAAGGCCAGCCAGGGCATGTATCTGGGCATTGCGGCCTTTATGGTGATCCCGATCGTGATGGTGGTGCTGTCCCTGGTGTTGAACCAACCGGTAAACCGCTGGGCGAACATCATCGTGGCGGTGGCCTTTTTCCTGTTTAACGCGGTTGGGCTGCCAACTTATCCGTCCGCATATGATAAATTCCTGCTGGCCGTCAGCCTGGTGTTCAACGTGATCCAGGTCTGGATGGCCTGGGGCTGGGTTTGATCCCCGCGCGCTCTTTTGTCCGTAAAGGTGATGTAAAAGACCTGCATTATATGGTATGCTTGGCGGCGGAGTTGATCCGCAATCTTGTTTCAAGAAAGTAGGTTTATGAGAGCAATTGTATGTACGAAAAGTGGTCCTCCCGAAGTTTTACAACTCAAGGAGATCACAAAACCTGTTCCCAAGGATAACGAAGTCTTGATCAAAATACATGCTGCCACTGTTACTGCCGGGGATGTCGTTCTGCGGAAACTCAACCCGCTGATGTATATTCCCATGTGGCTTTTTGGGATGCGAAGGAAAAAGATTCCGGGCCATGAATTCGCCGGAGAGATAGAAACAGCAGGAAAGAAAGTAAAGCAGTTTCGGAAGGGTGACCGGGTTTTTGGAACCACCACTGGATTGAGTGTCGGCTCGAATGCTGAGTATGTCTGCCTTGCCGAAGAACGTAAGCAAGGTGTCCTGAAACGCATACCGGACAATATCCCTTATGAAGAAGTCGCTGCTGTTCCGGTCGGGGGAATGACGGCTTTACAATTTCTCAAGAACGGGAATATCCAGGAAGGACAGAAAGTGCTGGTTTATGGCGCATCTGGAAGCGTCGGCACCTACGCGGTCCAATTGGCCAAACACTTTGGCGGGGAAGTGACCGGGGTTTGCAGCACTTCGAATCTGGAATTGGTGCGGTCGCTGGGCGCTGATAAAGTCATCGACTACACCCAAGAAGATATTACTCAAAGCGGTCAGAAATATGACATCGTGTTTGATGCAGTGGGAAAGATTTCTTCGTCCAGCAGTGAAAGTATCCTCGCGAAAGATGGCGTTTATGTCTCTGTCCAATCGATAGCCAGTATAGATAAGCAAAACTTCGAAGACCTGATAGAACTCCTGGAAGCAGGCAAGATCAGCGCGGTGATTGACAAGCGTTATCCGCTGGAGCAAACTGCCGAGGCGCACCGCTACGTCGAGAGCGGCCGTAAAAAGGGGAACATCGTCATCCTCGTGCAGCCCGCCGACCAACCCTGATCCCATGAAAGCAGATGCCATGATGAAAGCAATTGTTTGGACAAAATATGGGTCGCCGGATGGCCTAGAGCTGCAAGATCTGGAAAAGCCGGTTCCCAAAGATGATGAAATTCTGGTGAAGGTTCACGCCGCAACGGTAACCGCCGGGGACTGCGAAATGCGCAAACTCAAGCTTCCCCTGATGCTGTCGTTTCCGATGCGGTTGTATGCCGGCTTTGCAAAACCAAAAAGGATTCCCGTCCTCGGGCAGGAACTGGCCGGAGTAGTGGAGCAGACTGGCAAAGATGTGAAAGCTTATCAAATCGGTGACCAGGTTTTCGGGACGACGGGCTTTGGGTTTGGGGCTTATAGCGAGTATAAATGCTTGCCTGCCGAGCCGAATGATGTCCAGGGTGTGCTGGCTCACAAGCCAACTAACTTGAGTTACGCCGAAGCTGCTGCCGTGCCCACGGCTGGGCTCGAAGCTCTCCATTTTGTCAGAAGAGCGAATGTCGGCGAGGGCAGCCAGGTGTTGGTCGTGGGTGGTGGGGGCAGTATTGGCTCGTTTTCGATCCAGCTTGCCAAAAACTTTGGCGCCGAAGTGACCGGCGTAGACCGTACCGAAAAACTGGACTTGATGCGCTCAATGGGCGCAGATCAGGTCATTGATTACACTCAGGAAGATTACGTCAAAAGTGGTGAGAGCTACGATCTGATCGTTGATGTGGTCGGCAGGCGTGGGGTTGTCCAACGGTTGAAACTACTCAAGCCGGGCGGCTATTATTTTCTGGCGTATGCCGGGTTGTCCAATATTTTGCTCAGTATGTGGACTTCACTGACCAGTGATAAAAGCCTCAAGATCGAAGCGGCCAGCCAGAACAAAACGGATTTGCTGGCCCTCAAAGAATTGATCGAGGCCGGGAAGCTGAAAGTCCCCATTGATAAAGTCTATCCTCTGGCGCAGGTGGCCGAGGCACACCGCTATTTCGAGACCGGTCAGAAAAAAGGTAATCTGGTGATTACGGTTGTAAGCAATGAGGCCTGACCATTTGGTCAGGCCATTTTCTTATACCGAAAGCGGTTCTAATCCATTGAGATCATCACTTTGAGGCTGTCTCCTTTGGCGGCTTCGATGGCGTGGTAAGCTTCCAGGTACTGCTCGAAGGGGAAGTGGGCGGTGATCATTTCATCCAGGTTGAGTTTGCCACCCACGATCAAATCCAGCGCAATCTCATAATCGACCTGCTGGTACATCAGGGTGCCGACCAGGCTCAGTTCGCGATCCTGCACCAGGCCGAGGTCGACGGTGGGCTTTTCGCCAAACACGCCCACCACTACGATGGTGGTGCCTTTGCGGGCGATGTTGACGGCGGCGGTGATGGTGGGTTGGACGCCGACACATTCCAGGATCAGGTCGGCGCGTTCGGGGCCGAAGGCCTCCAGCAGGGCGGTTTCCAGGTCGGTTTCATTGGGATTGATGGTGTGCGGGATGCCGACCTTGCGGGCCTTGTCTAGTTTGTAGGGGCTGATGTCGGTGATGATTAGATCCCTGGCGCCCTGTGCTAACGCCACCTGGGCGGTCAGGTTGCCGATCGTGCCTGCGCCCAAGACCAGCACGCGTTTGCCTTCCACACCGCCACCGCGCCGGATGGCGTGCACGCCGACAGAAACCGGTTCGATCATGGCGGCGTGATCCAGGGGGATGTTGTCGGGCACCTTGATGACCAATTCCGCCGGCAGTGGGAAATACTCCTGGCCGGAGCCGTTGGTCTGGAAGCCGTAGACTTTGAGATTTTCACAGATATGGTACATGCCGTGTTTGCATGGGTAGCATTCACCGCAGGTCAGCTGTGGCATGAAGGTGATTTGTTCGCCGACCGCGAGACCTTCCACACCTTCACCTAGGGCGGCGATCACGCCGGAAACTTCGTGCCCCTGCACGACCGGGTAGCTGGTGTAAGGATGTTTGCCGTGAAAGACGTGGATATCGGAACCGCAAACGCCGATGCGTTTAGTTGCCATTAAGATTTCGCCGGGACCGGGCGTAGGTTTGTCGATCTCGCGAAACTCGATTTTGCCGGGGGAAACCATAACCGCTTGCTTCATAAGATTTCCTTTCTCTCTTCATCGGGTTGGGGTTTGCACAAGCATATTTTATCGCACTTGTAGAGGAGCGTACCAAGTTGTTCCTCTCGCACTAAAACACAGCGGCCCACGCAAATCGGGCCGTTTTTTTGATCTTGTGATGTAAAATGGAGCAGAATACTTCAACAGCGTACCATTTAATATACATTCACACAAAAGACAATCTTGAGCGGGAGGGACTATAAATGGCAGATGGGGTTAAAAAGAGTGACGGAAAATTTCTGTTTGGATGGATATACGTTAATTTCTTTACGTGGCTCGTAGGATTATTTTTTATATTGCCATTTAGTATATTTGTCGACGCAAGCCCAATTGTGCTGTCTGACGAATTGTATACATTGTTTATGTGTTTATTGTTTGGAGCATTAGTGGGATTTAAACAATGGTTAATGCTGAGTAAGTGGGGTGTACGGCCGATTTTATGGATTTTGGCAACGTCTTTAGGATTTGGGATTCCAATGACCTTGCTTTATTGGTATGATAATTCCTTGCCGTGGTATGCCCCAATACGCCATACGGTCGTGCCTTTAATTCTTGGTCCATTGCTAATTAGTATATGTGTCGGATTAGCGCAAAAATGGGTGATAAGGGTGGCGATATCAAAACCCACCCTTTGGGTAAGAGCTAATGTTATCGGGATTTTTATAAGTCAGGTGCTTTATATTATCGGCCTTATTTTTCTATTCTTTTTAATTAATCCAGTTAGTAGCGATGCTGGAGAATTACTCTATGGGCTTGTAAGCACGATAATGATCCCATTTTATGGCACTGTTTCAGCATTATTTACTGGATTGGTTTTGCTAAAGCACGGTAAAAATGTTGATGGTGAAGGTGCTGAACTCCCCGAAACGAGTTGATAAAAGATTTACTGACTTTGAATAACCTAGAATTTTACGGGATGTTTTTTATTTTCCCCTCACCCCACATCCTTGAAACTGCGTTTCTGCGGATGTTTCCCCTCTCCCAGCGGGAGAGGGGTGGGTCATCATTCTGATGATCCGAAGCCGACGGGGTGAGGGCGACTCGAAAGTAAATCTTATGAGACAACATGATGGGGATCTCAAAAAGGTTTTTCGGTTGTTTCGCAATAGTTTCTCTAGTTTCTACTTATTCGATTGGTGTTCACCCTCCCCCGAACAGGCTACTGCATTTGGCCTCGATTTCGGATATAATTTATCTCAGTTTAGGTGGCTTTCGCGCGGGTTGTGTTCGCCGGGGAGCCGCGCTTGCGTAATTCTACCCAGACAAGGAATATAAATGAAGAAGAAGCTGAACCATACCAAATTACTGCTCGGGATTGCCGCGCTCTCGCTTGCCATGTTGTTCTGCACTGTGGGAGAAACCCCACCGGCAGAAGAAACACCCGCTCCAACCACATCCCTGACCGCCATCCTCAGTGAACTGCAAGGTGTCGTGCAGATGCAGAAAGCGGGCGGTACGATCCAGGATGCTGTGGTCGGGGCCGCGGTGGAGCAGCAGGACATCGTGCTGACCCAGGCCGACAGCCGCGCCCGGCTGGACCTGTCCAACGGTACGATCGTGCGCGTGGGCCCGATGTCGCAGTTCACGCTGGAAAGCGTGGAAGTGCGCCCCGATGGCGCTTATGCCCGCGTCAAGTTGACCATTGGTAAGCTGTGGATCATCCTCAATGGCGGTTCGATGGAAATCGACACGCCTTCCGGTCTGGCTTCGGTGCGCGGTTCCTACATGCACGTCTGGGTGGATGAAGAGACCGGCGAGGTCGTGATTACCTGTCTGGAAGGGGAGTGCGCCATGGGCAATGAAGCCGGGACGATGACCATGCATGCCGGAGAAATGATGTCCGTCACCAACAGCAACACCATGCCGCAGATGGGCCAGATGAGCGACGAGGAAGTCAATGAGTGGCTGCAAACCAACCCCGAAGCCACGCTAGTCGTTTTGCCGCTGACCGCCACCGCTGAGAACACAGCCACACCGACCACGGCCGGGGAGTGCTCGCCGCCGTCCGGCTGGGTGCCGTATAGCGTGCAGTCCGGCGATAACTTCATCAACCTGGCAGTGAAGTATGGCATTACCCCCGCTGAACTGGCGAGCAAGAACTGCCTGAATGAGTCTTCCGGTCTGGCGGTTGGCATGCCGCTGTACGTACCGGGCAGCACGCCCAAGCCGGAACTGACCGCCACGCGCACCCCCACCGCTACTGAAGTATGCGGCCCGCCGAACGGCTGGGACGATGATTACGTGGTCAAGAAGGGCGATACTTTGTTCGCGATTGCCACCCTCTATCAGACCAATGTGGCCGCCTTGCAGCAGGCCAACTGCCTGGGCAGCTCGACCACGATCGTCGGTGGCCAGCGCCTGTTCGTGCCCAACAACGCCACGATCACGCCCACCAAAACCGATGCGCCCACCAAGACCAAGACGTCAGAAGCAACCAAAACACCGGATCCATCAACGCAATTTGCAAATCAGAATCCAGCATCAGGGGCAACGATTGGTTGCACAGAGGAGTTCAAAGTCAAGGTTACTGATATTGATGGGATTTTGTCAGTCTATGTCGAGTTCAGTCTAAACGATAAATTCGATTCCCCGCTTGATATTGGAGTAAATGAATCTTTATTGGGTGATATGTATATGTTTGGCGTTGACTTCACTGGGTACCCAATAGTTGGGCCTGACGAACCGATTTATTGGCGCTATATCGCGGTTGATGGGAAGGAAAACACAACAACCTTTAAGCCTGGAAAGTTTTTTCTAAGTTGTCCAACTCCGAATCCAGATGTGAATTAACCAACAACCGCCCACATCGAATTGGTGTGGGCGGTTTTCTTTGGCGGGCCGCCACAAGGGCGGCCCCTACAAATCCGATCAAAGTGTAGGGGCGACCCTTGTGGTCGCCCGGAACTGATGAAGGTGGAAACGTCAAGTGATTAAAGATACTCTTTAGTTCAATTCGTCGAGGGTGAGCGAGAAGCTGGCGATGAACTTGTCCATGAAGTAATCGACCTCCGGCAGGTCGAGCTGCTCGATCTCGCGCCGCACGGCGTTCTTGGCCTTGGCGAACTCTTCATTCCCGGCTTTCATTTCCTCCAGGCATTTGAGGTACGCGCAAATCTTGTCGGCCGCCTTGACCAGCTTCCAGGCGGATTTATCATCCGGGTTGGTGAAGAAAAAAGCTTCGTAATCAGGGCGCAGTTCTTCCGGCAGCATGTCCAGCAGTTTCTGGTTAGCGACGATTTCGATCTCGTCGTAGGCTTCTTTGATCTTGGGGTTGAAATACTTGATCGGGGTGGCCAGGTCGCCGGTGATCACCTCCCCGGCGTCATGGTAAACGGCCAGCACGGCCACCCGTTCCGGGTCGACGTTCCCGCCGAACAGGCGGTTCTTGACAATCGCCAGCCCGTGGGCGATCATGGCGACCTGCAAGCTGTGTTCCTGGATATTCTCGGCGTGGGTGTTGCGCATCAATCCCCAGCGATTGATGAATTTCATGCGGGCAAGATAGGCGAAAAAGTGGCTCATTAACGGCTCCTCAAAGGTCGTGGTATAGGTCAAATTATAACGAGATATCCCCAGTTCTGTGCAAATTGCGCTCAAATTGGGTACAATGAAGGAAAGATCTGAACGAACTCTGTGGGAGTCAACATGAAGAAATCAACTATCCTCATCCTGGTTGTGCTCGGCGCAATCTTGCTGCTGGGCCTGAATTACGCTTTCTTTTCCGGCATGATCCTCGGCCTGGGGCCGGAGGTCAAGGCTGCCCTGGAAAGTGATGCCCAGGTGCAGGTGGTCGAGAATAAATATCTCGCCTTCCTGCCGCAGGGCCAGACCGCTACGACCGGCTTGCTGTTCTTTCCCGAAGGGCGCCAAGATGTGCAAACTTATGCCGTCCCGGCGCGGGCGATTGCCGAAGAGGGTTACGCCGTGATCTTGATGTCGCGGCGCGGCGCCGACATCGACGCCGATGAAGAACAGCGCCTACCCACCGTGATGGCCGATTTCCCGGAGATCGAGAATTGGGTGATCGGCGGGCATACCTGGGGCGGCGTTGTCGGCAGCGGCTATGCCCTCAACCATCTGGACCAGTTCTCGGGAATCGTGTTGTGGGCTACGCGTATGGACGAATTGGATTTGTCGGGATTGGATTTGCCGGTGTTGTACGTTTTCGGCACCAATGATGATGAAAACGTCGCCGGGGAGCTAACCGCCGGAAAGGCGCATTTACCGCCGGATGTGGTCTGGGTGCCGGTGGAGGGTGGCAACCGAGTTGGTTTCGCTTCTTTTGGGCCGATGGCGGCTGACGTGGGCGCGGACATTACTGAAGCAGAACAGCAAGTCCAGGCTGCCCAGGCCACGGTGGAATTCTTGCAGCAGATCGTAGGGAAGTAGCGTTTCAAGAAGAAAACAGAATAGCACGAATATTTTTTTAGACACAGTATATTAGCTTTTGAATTTTGTTTGCTATTCACCCTCACCCCGTCGGCTACGCCGCCACCCCTCTCCCATTGGGAGAGGGGAAACATCAGTAGAAACGTAGTTTCAAGGATGTGGGGTGAGGGGAAGTAAAATAAGAAATCAATTGGCTCATCTATGAAAAGAGTGAAAATCTGGTAAACTGAGCAGATGGAATTTCCAATCACAGACCTACTGAGTGCAGAAGAAAG
>JAFGRA010000094.1 GCA_016935415.1 Anaerolineales bacterium | reverse complement strand
GGGTCCCCCGGCTGGTCGGCTGGATGGATGGGGATGTGGAGGAGTTATTCTCTGAAATCCGTTTTTAACAGTATCCCAGAAATCCTCGCCAGGAACAACGAATTCACCGGAAGATCAATATTGGCCTAACGAGCCGCGGTTTTTGGCGACACGCTCGCACCCGTTGAATATTCCTAAGCCGATCAGGAGATAGATCACCGAATTGATGATGAGCGCAACCAGGCTGCCATCCTGCCAGGTCTCCACCAACGTTTTCCCCTCTAATGCGATGGCGCGAACGACGATGATACCCAGTGTGCTTGGAAGGACCATGGAAATGCTTGCCAGCCAGGCCGGGAACGCGCTGATTGGGAGGAATGCGCCGTTGAAAAAGGCCAGGGCATTGTTGAAAAGGTTGTTCAGTGACTCGATCTGTTTAAATATCAACATTGCTCCAGCAATGATGTAGCCAAACCCCAACACCCCGATGAATGTGATGCCTAATGCCAGCAACGCCTCTGCCCGGAAAAATATATGTACATCGATGATCGACAGGATCACTGCTCCCAGCAAGATTACCTGGACCGAGGTTATCATCAGGTTGGAAATGACACGCCCGATCAACAGAAACCAGACAGGCGCCTGGCTCATCGATAATTGCTCCAGTGTGCCCGCGTTAATTTCACCTCTCAACCCATAGGTCAGGTCTCCGAGCGCGGATGCCACGTACATCCATACCAGGTAGCCCAATAAGGCCGATGCGATCTGGTCAGGATCCGGTTTTCCGCCACTCATAAAAAAGACGATGATGTAAAAAATGAACCCTAATGTCAGGAGGTTGATCAACTGGTTGCCTTTATACGTCCAACTGATCAGCAGCCCTTTGCGAACTTCACCAAGCAGGGCAACCAGGAGAGTTCTCATTTTACTGCCCCCGGATACTGATCCTGGGATTCCACGAAATGGATGAAAATATCCTCCAGGTCGGGCTCTACCCGATTGACGGAAAGCAAAGGAACCGCCAGAACGCGTAGTCGTTCGATGAGACTGTAGAGCTGCTGCGGGCCCGCGACCGTACCGGATAGGATGGTAACGCCGTCCTTTTCTTCAATTGCCATTTCCCGGAAAGCCATGGCCTGTTCGGAGGAAAGGATCCCGCTGACTTTAACCTGGTAGTGTTGCTTTTGGAATACTTGCAACAACCCGGCTTTGGGTTGGTCGACAATGATTTGCCCCTTGATGATGATCGCTATCCGGTCGCAAACCTCCTGGGCCATTTCGATCTGGTGGGTAGTAAGAACAATCGTCTTGCCAAAATCCCTGGCCAGACGGATGATTTGTTGTTTGACGATGCGGGCGGCCTGAACATCCAATCCCAAGGTTGGTTCATCCAACAGAACAACCTGCGGGTCAGCGATCAAGGCGCAGGCCACCGCTACCTTTTGCTGCATCCCGCGGGAGAAAATGCGTACCAATTCGCCGCGTCGATCCCACAATTCCAATTCTTTCAACAGAGCTTCCGCCCGGGTCGCCAGGGTTTTCCCCCACAGGCCTTTTAAATGGCCGAAGTACATCAGGTTGTCCCAGGCCGAGAGAGTCCAGTAAATATTGCGGGTACCTTCCAGCACCGCGCCAATTTGTATCATGGCCGAAGAGCGCTTTTGCCATACATCCACCTGGTTGACGGTGATCTTTCCGGCGCTTGGGCGTACCAGCCCGCAAATCATTTTAATCGTAGTTGTTTTTCCGGCGCCGTTGGGTCCTAAAAAGCCAAAAATGCACCCGGAAGGTATGGCGAGATGGATATTCTTTACTGCCTGAACCTGAACTGCTTTGGCAATGTTGTAAGTCTTGCTCAGGTTAGAAATCACGATAGCATCCGATACAGCCATAGCGTGACCTCCTGAAAAATTCAAAAGACGTATGCCGACTTACAGCATCCTGACTCAACTTCAAATGATAAACAGCCCCGATTAGCACCTTTGCTATTGCGGCATATTTCTACCCGGTATACTATTTCTTTAAGGTGCTGGTTTCGATACACCTTCGAAACCGATCGCGTAACCGAACCCATTGAGTTTCGATGGAAGGCTATGTAGATTTCCTGTTGCGATTGATTTAGAAGCACTGGAATAATAACAATTTTGCCAAACACATTATAGATCCTTCCCAAACAATGGGAAACAAAAAACCTTAAAAATTTGATTTTCTATTCATCCCCCTACTTTCTATGTTGGGCCTGGCGACACAGCGCTTTCGCCCCCGTCATTGGCAAATCCTGGGCCAGTGAAACGTTCGGGGAAAAACCGGGAGGCTCATCGATAGATCGTGATGAAAATAAGTGGGGGCATGAAAAACATGAGGATCATGTGCTTCGTGAATTGTGAAACGAACACTTCAATCTTAGGAAGCTTTTTGTTCGCTGCGTTTTCGAAAAACCAAGGAAGTATCCAGAACAGCAACTCTAGAAATTCCATAGTTCCAAAAGGACCTAATCAATCGGAAAATGCGTAACGTATTTATTATGCGAATTGTCTATAATATATTATAGCAAGCACGTCAAGAAAGGATGGGATTGGAGTCTTACTATTGCCCCCATCGTACTTTCCAGTCTCTTGCTCTTTGCTACTTCACTGTACCAACATTTCTCGTTGAAAAAAGAGTAACTACTCAGCCACAGGAGGGAATAGGCCTTCTATCCCCCCTGTGGCTGAACAGTTACAGAAGAAAAAAATAAATTCTTATCTGCGTTTATCCCGGAACTCCTGTTCCGCCGCGTCCTATTCTCTTTTTAATGGCAACCCGAGTACAATCAGATCATGCTCCCCGAATTCCCCCTCCAGGCGCGCGGGCTGACCAGGCGCTTTGGCGCGACCCTGGCGGTCGACCGGCTTTCTTTGGATGTCATCCGCGGCGAGATTTTGGGCTTCCTGGGACCGAACGGGGCCGGGAAAACCACTTCGATCCGCATGATGGTCGGTCTGCTCGCCCCCAGCGCGGGGGAGGTTTTGATCGAAGGCCAGTCGTTTTCGGACCGGCGCAGCGCCGTCCAGCGCCTGATCGGCGTTTGCCCCCAGGAGAATATCCTCTGGGAAAAGCAGACCTGCCTGGAGCAGCTCGAATTTATCGGCGTCAATTACGGCATTCCCCGCCGGCTGGCCCGCGAGCGCGGCGGCGAGCTGCTGGAAGCGCTGGGGCTGTCCGCCAAAGCCAATGAGCTGGCCGGCCGGCTCTCCGGTGGGATGAAGCGCCGCCTGAACCTGGCCCTGGCCCTAGTCCACGACCCGCCGATCCTCTTCCTGGATGAACCGGAGGCCGGGCTGGACCCGCAGAGCCGCGTGCTGGTGCGCGACCTGATCCGCCAGCTGGCGCGCCGCAAAACGGTCGTCCTGACCACGCACAACATGGATGAAGCCGAGCGGCTGGCCGACCGGGTGGCGATCATCGACCACGGCCGGCTGCTGATCGTCGATACGCCAGACGCGCTCAAGCGCGGGCTGGGGGAAGGGGCGGTGCTGGAGGTGGCGCTGGAACTGCCCCCTGGGACGGCCGAGGAGCCGGCCATCCAGAAGGTGCTCGCTGGCTTAGCCCCGGCCTTCCCGGAGGCCGTGATCGCCAACGGGCTGCTGACCCTGCGCGGCGCGGACCTTTCGGCCCGGCTGCCCGCTGTGCTGCGGGTCATCGCAGCCGCCGGGATGCGGGCTGGCAGCGTCCACATCCGCGCCAATACCCTCGAAGATGTCTTTCTCTCGCTGACCGGCCGGGGGCTGCGCGAATGAGACTGCTGAACGTGGTGATCAAGTGCTTCCGCGAGCAAAAGCGCGACCTGTGGATGCTGGGTCTCAGCCTGGCCTTCGCGCCGCTGTTTGTCGTGATCTACTACCTGGTGACCGGCGGGACCGGTTCCACCGCCTACAGCGTGCTGGTCATCAACCGCGACCGGCCGGCCCGGCTCGCCTCCGGGGCCAGCCTGGCTGCCGGCGAAGAGATCGTAAAAGGCCTGCGCGGGCTGAGTTACAAAAACGGCAGCCCGCTCTTGAAAGTCACGCTGAGCGCGGACCAGGCCCAGGCGGAGCGCCAGGTCCGCGACCGCCAGGCCGCCGTGCTGCTGCTGATCCCGCCCGATTTCTCGGCCGCCCTGGCCGCCTACCAGGCCGGGGATCGCTCGGCCGCCACCCAGGTGACCCTGGCAGGCGACCTGACCAACCCGTATTACACCATCGCCGCGGTGATGGTGATGACCGTCGCCGATGCGTATGTCAGCGACGCCACCCACGCCCCCCGCCCGGTGACACTCAACGAGGTCGCCCTGGGGGCCTCCGATTCGCGCTCCGAGTTCGAGAACTACATCCCCGGGCTGCTGGTGATGGCGGTGGTGCTGCTGGTCTTCCAGGCCGCCATGATGCCGGCGCGCGACATCGAATCCGGCGCCCTGCTGCGCCTACGCCTGACGCCGCTCAGCGCCTTCGAATATCTCGGCGGCCTGGCGATCTGGATGACCCTGGTGGCGGTCCTGTCGATCCTGGTCACCTTTGCCACGGCGGTGGCGTGCGGGTTTCGCTCGCAAGGCCCGCTGGGGCTGGCCATCCTGATCGACATCATCGCCGCCCTGTCGGTGATCGCGATTGGCCTGATCGTGGCCTGCCTGTCCAAAACCGTCTCGCACGCCTTTGTGATCGCCAACTTCCCGCTCGGTTTCCTCATGTTCCTGACCGGCGCGGCCTTCCCGCTGCCGCGCCCCACCCTGCTGACCCTGTTCGGCCACCCGTTCAGCTACGCCGACTTCCTCCCGCCCACCCATGCCGTCATCGCGCTCAACAAGATCTTCACGCTCGGGGCCGGCTTCGGGGAGGTGGCCTTCGAGGTCTCGCTGCTGGTCATTTTGACCATCCTGTATTTCAGCATCGCGGTCTGGCTGTTCCGGCGCACGCAGATGGAACGATAACGCCCTGCGCTCGCTTCAGCGCTGCCAGCACAAACAGGCTTTTTCGCGGCTGGTGGGCGCGTCCCCATTCGAGCTGGTCGAGGCAGATCTGCACGTCGAAGGGGTCGCTGTCGTTCTCATACTCGTAGCGGACCAGCTCCTGGTAGATCGCCTCGGCATCCTCCAGCGCATAGCAGGTCTCCACCTCCACCAGCCCGGACGCCTCGAAGAAGCCGCGCCACCAGCCGGGCGTATGCTGTCTGGCGAAATCGTCGCTGAAGACATCGACGTGTTCATTGGGCGGCGGCAGCTTGAACGCATACACCTCCGGCGGGTTGGCCAGCTGTTCGGGCGTGAACTCAGCCGAGAGAACTTCGCT
>JAFGRA010000093.1 GCA_016935415.1 Anaerolineales bacterium | reverse complement strand
GCTCGGTTGCCAGGTTCACATTCGCCACCGCCACGCCTTCCTCTTTCTTGAGGTTGCGCTCCACGGAGGCCACGCAGTTCGCACACGTCATCCCGGTTACGGGGAGTGTGAGTTGTTTACTTTCTGACATATTTACACCTACTTACCTAATAACAATAATCAGTCCCCAAAGTTGTACAGTTAATATTTTCTTTTCCATGCTTTTCAAGTTATCGAACATCTACTCCCCTCACCCGCCAGCCGTGTGGCTGGCCGCCCTCTCCAAAGCAACAAAGTTGCCAGGGAGAGGGCTAATTCACTCTGTATTTACGCGTGCTCTGCGGATGAGGCAAATCTAACAACCAACCGCCTGTAAAAGAAAAAGATAATCTACGTCGCTTACCCAGCCACCGGGTAATTGATCTCGGCCAGCAACGACTTGATCTTGTCTTCCGTTGCTGGTTCGTCGAAATTGATCTCAACCTGCTTGGTCTCGTTGGAAGCCTTCACGCTTTCTACACCGGCCAGATCGCCCACTTCCATCTGGATCGTGTGCACGCAGTGGCCGCAGCTAATATTGGGAACAGAATAAGTAACAGTCGTCATCGTTAAACTCCTTTACAGATAATGATATGGTCAACAAGCTCCCAGTTTCCTGGGCACTCACCTACCTGCGAAGCAGATCAGCATGTGTCCGGGAAACTCACTTCGTAAGTTCAGAAAACGCCAATACGCTTTCTATTTAGACCTTCGTAGACATCTCGAACACATCCGTGATCTCTTTCATCACACGCTCGCGGTCAGCCACATCCTCACCCTGAATAGCAGTCACCACGCAGGAATGCAGATGCTCATCCAGCACGATCTTGCTGATCTTGTTCAGGGCGGCCTGCACGGCCTGGATCTGCTGGATCACGTCGATACAGTAGGCATCCTCTTCGATCATGCGCTCGATCCCCCGGATATGTCCTTCCACGTTCTTCAATCTTTTCAATGCGTCTTCATGCTTCATAATCTCATCCTTACCCCCCCCTAGGGGGAGGGGTATCAACATCTATATTCTACAATTCTCATCTTCTTTTGTCAATACCTTTAAATTAGAATTTCGTTATCTCCTCCCATAATAAAAAGATACTCGTGGAAAATTCCCACGAGCACCTTTCATCCATCTATTTTCTAAATTTACATCCCCCCACCCCCACTGCACACTAATTACTGTTTACTGTAAACTGTAAACTACCTACTGCAACGCCGTCTCGATAGCTGCCTGGAAATCCTTGCCATCCACTACACCGGTCCAGTTGCCCAGAATATTGCCATCGGCATCCAGCAGGAAGTAATGCGGCTGGTAAATGTAGCCCAGCGCGTTTTGCAAATCACCGGTAGCGGGGTCATCGCGGTCAAGGTAAACGAAGTTCACCTGGTCACCATAGACCTGCTCCAGACCATGCACGGTCGGGGCCATCTGCTTGCACACCGAGCACCAATAAGCGAAGAATTCAACGAACTGCACCTGCCCGGAAGCCAACTGCACCTCGGCCGGGTTTGAGGCATGGAAGTCTGAACCGCCCAACGGAAGTTCGGGTAGCATCGCACCCTCATCTTCCATCATTTCTTCACCGGATTTTTCATCATCCATCATCTCGTCATCCCCCTTATCTTCATCCATCATCTCTTCGTCAGGATGCTCATCATCCATCATGGCTTCATCGTCTTCCATCATTTCTTCATCTTCAGGATGCTCATCATCCATCATGGCTTCATCGTCTTCCATCATTTCATCGTCTTCGGGATGCTCGTCATCCCCCATGGCTTCATCGTCGGAAGTTTCTTCCATTACAGCCGCATCATCAGTACTGCCTTGATCGCTGCCCCCACCACCACAAGCACTCAGGACGAGCGCACCGATGAGCAGGAAAATGATTGCTGTCAGGTATCGTTTATTCATTGCTGTCTCCTTTATCACATCGCGGATATCGAAATATTACTTTTTCCATCATAAATAACCAATTGCCAACTGTCAACGGAAAATTAAACGACTCTCACTGCCCCCTAATAGCTTTGTAATACTCTCGTAAGGTATACGCTTGGATAAAAAAACACGCTTTCAACCACAGTAATATCTCCACCAAGCAGATCGTCTAAGCACTACTTGAAATACACTATAATTTCAATACAAAAGTGTAGTTTCGAGTGAGGTGCTGATAAGTTCCTCAAACAGAGTCTTATGCTAAACGATACGGAGAACATATGCCCCTAACCTCCCAACGTAGTTGGCTTATCTTTTCGATCGGCGTGCTTATCCTGGGCGCGGCCTGGATCGGGATCAGTGCTGCCCCACCGGGCAGTACCACCCAGGGCGGTATCCCCGCTCCACAGGCCGGTTTCCAGGCTCCCGATTTCACGCTGCAAACCCCGGATGGAGAATCCGTCACCCTTTCCGATCTGCGCGGCCAGGTTGTGTTGGTTAATCTATGGGCCAGTTGGTGCGGTCCATGCCGCATAGAAATGCCTGCCATGCAGCAAGTCTACGAAGCCTATCATGACCAGGGCTTCACCATCCTGGCCGTGAACGCCACCTACCAAGACAACGTGACCGACGCACTGGCTTTCGCCGCCGAACTCGATCTGACTTTCCCAATCGTGCTGGACGTAAACGGCCAAACCTCGGATCAATACGAACTACGCTCGCTGCCCTCCTCCTTCTTTATCGACCGGGATGGGCAGGTCCAGGAAGTGGTCGTCGGCTCGATGTCGGAGTCGCTGCTGCGCGTGCGCGTCGAGCAGTTACTGGAAGGTGGCCGCTAATGTTCCCAACGCTAACGCTTGGCCCAATCTCCCTGCAACTCCCCGGCCTGATCGCCATCTTCGGCCTCTGGCTGGGCCTGACCATGGCCGAACGCCACAGCACGCGCTTTGGCGTTAAAGCCGATGTGCTCTATAATCTGGTCTTCACTATGCTGATCGCCGGAGTAATTGGCGCCCGTCTTTCGTACGTTGTGCGCTATCCGTCGGCTTTCACGTCCAATTTGCTGGGCATTTTCACCCTCAACCCCAGCCTGCTCGATCCCTTCGGCGGCATCGCCGCAGCCGGGATTGCCGGGTTGGTTTACGGCCAGCGCAAGTCGATGCCGCTCTGGCCCACCCTGGACGCGCTCACGCCGCTGCTCGCCGTTTTACTGGTCGCCCTGCCCGTCGCCGATCTCTCCTCCGGGGCCGCATTTGGCGCGCCGACCGACCTGCCCTGGGGTATCGAGTTATGGGGCACAACCCGCCACCCCACCCAGATCTATCAGGCTTTGATCGCCAATTTTATCCTTTGGTTGCTGCTGGTCAAACCCCGCCGCCGTAAGCTTGCTCCGGGGATGCTCTTTTTGCAGTTCGTCACGCTCTCGGCCGGAGCTCGCCTTTTCGTCGAAGCCTTCCGTGGAGACAGCGTGGTACTATTTGGCGGCATCTGCTCTGCCCAGGTAGCAGCCTGGATTGTGCTCGCATTAGGGCTGTTTGGGCTGTACAAACGGCTGTTCCCATCAGAAGCAACCCCCACTGTCGAAATTGCAGGTGAGTGATGAGCCTGACGGGTAAGTATATCCTCATCACCGGCGCGGCCGTGCGCGTCGGCCGGGCCATGACGTTGGCAATGGCGCAAGCCGGGACTAATGTCATCATTCATTACGGTTCCTCCACTGAGGCCGCCCAAAAGACACAAGCCGATGCCGCCGCCTTGGGCGTCGAAGCCTACACCATCCAGGCTGACCTCAACAATTCTGAACAAGTCAATGCGCTCATCGACCGGACCGCCGAGTTTGGCAAGCTCTTTGCCCTGGTCAACAACGCCGCCATTTTCGACCCCATCGACCTGGCCGAAACCGATCTGGAAGCCTGGGAACGCCACCTGCGCATCAACCTGACCGCACCCTTCGTGCTCAGCAAGGCCTTCGCCGCCCATGTGGGCAAAGACCGGGAGGGCCGCATCGTCAATATCTTGGACTGGCGCGCCCTGCGCCCCGGCCGCGACCACCTGCCCTACACGATCAGTAAGGCCGGATTGGCTGCCCTGACCCAATCGACAGCCATCGAATTAGCGCCTAATATCACCGTCAATGGCATCGCCTTTGGGGCCATCCTGCCACCCAGCGACGGGGGTGATCCTGAAAAAGCCATCGCCGATATCCCCGCCGGGCGCTGGGCAGACCTGGACGAGGTTGGCGATACGCTGCGCTTCTTACTGGATGGTCCGGCCTATATCACCGGCGAGATCGTTCACCTGGACGGCGGCCGCCACTTGCTCTAATATTCAAATAACGATTTACGAATCTCGAATTTCGTTTCTCACACAACGATCACCAAGAAGGAACTTCCTCCATGGACAAAGTCATCATCAAGAACCTGCTCGCCCGCGGCATCATCGGCATCAACGATTGGGAGCGAGAAAAGAAACAAGACATCCTCATCAACATCACCCTGTTTGGCGACCTGCGCAAGACCCACCAAACCGACGACATCGCCGATTGCATCAACTACCGCACGGTTGCCAAAAAAGCCCAGGCCCACGCCGAAAGCGCCGGACGCTTCACCGTGGAGGCTTTGGCCGGAGACATCGCCGACCTATGCCTGGCCGAGCCCAACGTACAAAAAGTACAGGTGCGCGTCGAAAAACCCGGCGCGGTGCGTTTCGCCGAATCGGTGGGCGTAGAGATCGAACGTGAACGCCAAGCCTGAGCAACCACCCTATACCATTTACATCAGTCTCGGCTCGAACATTCAGCCACGCCACAACCTGCCGCTCGCCATCGCAATGCTGCGCGCCCTCGGACCAATCCAGGCCGTCTCCACGATCTGGGAAACGCCGCCGGTCGGCACAGATGGTTCCAAGTTCCTCAACGCGGTAATCTGTATTAAGTCCCCATTAGAAGTAGACGCTCTGAAAACCGAATTGCGTCAGATCGAAGCCCAAATGGGACGCGTGCGCACCGCCGACAAGTACGCCCCGCGTCCAATCGACCTGGACATCTTGATCCACAACAACCAACCGATTGATCCGGAAATTTGGGAGCAACCACACCTGGCAATCCCCTTGGCCGAAGTTTACCCCGACTATCGACACCCGCAAAGTAGAGAGACGATCGCGGCCGCCTCCAGAAAGTTCCAGACCCGCGTCCAGTTCAAACCGGTTACAGACCTTTAAAGCCAAAATCCCGATATCAAAATCGGGATTTTGTGTAGAAGGACTTCGTTGATAAATGAATGTATTGCTTTTGGAATAAATTATAGTCCCGCAATAATATTACTGAATACGCCGCTGATCGCCGGCCCAAAAAAGGCCAGGATAATAACCACGACGACGGCAACAAAAGTGAGAATCAAGGCATATTCAACGAGTCCTTGGCCCTTCAGGACGCCAAGATCTTTCATAACCCACCACCTCCTTTTCTATTAAATTATTAAGGACCATCTCCTATATACATTGTATAGCTTTTAAGCACAAAAGCAATAGGCTAACTCGTTTCTAGCCTCTCAAATACTTACAAAAATGCAAGAAAATCAAAAATGCATCGGATGAGCACCGCGCGAGATGCTGTCGAGGAACTCGTTGCGGCTGGCTACGTTGTCTTTGAAGATGCCGTACATCGTTGAGGTTGTCATGCGCGCATCGCGCTTCTTCACGCCGCGCATCATCATGCACATGTGCAGCCCTTCGATCATGACCGCTACCCCTTTGGGTTTCAACAAAACAGCCAAGAAGTCGGCGACCTGGTGCGTCATGCGTTCTTGCACCTGCAAACGGCGCGCAAACATATCCACAATGCGCGGAATCTTGGATAAACCGATAATACGTTTGTCGGGAATATAGGCGACATGCGCCCGCCCCAGGAAGGGGATCAAGTGATGCTCGCACATGCTGTAATATTCGATATCCCGCACCAACACCATTTCATCAAAATCGCCTTCAAAGAACGCATCATGGAACATTTCAAACGGATCGACCCAATATCCGGCCAACAGTTCCCGGTACGCCTGAGAGACGCGCGCCGGCGTGCGCGCCAGTCCCTCCCGCTGGGGATCTTCCCCAAAGGCTGCCAACATATCGGCAACCGCGCCCGCAATCGTGCTTTCATCGAAATTCTCACCGGCCAACAATTCCGCCGCCGCGAAGATTTCGTCGCGTCCGGGAAGCGAACTTGAGGTTTTGCTCTCCATGTATTCTTCCTCTTTCTTAATTGAATTTTAATTACACTGGGATTGGAAGTTTCCAATACATGCTAATCAGGAACCATAATCGAGGTATAAAAACAATTTAATTAATGATACTATACTTAAGAAAGTGTATATAATAATAGCAACCATTTTTGACAATATCCCCCGCTGACCAGAAAGTTTCTGGAGGTAGTCAATGGATGAACGAATCCTCAAAAAGGTTGAATTGTTTAGCGGCCTCTCCCCGGATGAATTGCGGGCTGTCGCCGCCATCTGCCGGGAACACAGTCTACACCCCGGTGAAGTTATCGCTCGCCAGGGCGACCCCGGCAATGAGTTCTACATAATCACCGCCGGTTTCGTAGCTATTGTCGTCGCGGGCGAACCGGAAAAGGTGATCGTCAATCTAGGGAAAGGTCAAAGTGTTGGCGAAATGTCCCTCATTGACCAGGGGCCGCGCTCGGCAACCGTGCGCGCCGTCAGCGAGCCAACCATCGTCCAGGCCATCAGCCAATCCGATTTCGAAAAACTATGCAACCAGGATACGCGCATCGGCTACGTAGTCATGCGCAACATTGCCGTGGATTTATCCTTCAAGCTTCGCCAACGCCACCTCAGTGAAAGCAGGAGGTAGTCATGGCAACCTATAAAGTCAGCGTGGTCGTCATCGACAGCGATCACCCCGGAGCCATTGTCAACCTGGACAGTTATCCCAAACCCGGGGAAACGCTTATGCTGAACGGCGAAGCGTTTCTGGTCGTAGAAACGCTCGAGTTGATGCCGCCGCGCGAAGATTTCTACTACCTTCATGTCACCTGCCGCCCAATAGAAAAGGTAGGGCATTGACCAACTTATCCCCGCATGTATCTCGCACAAAAAAAGCGCCTGTCCAGTAGATTGGACAGGCGCTCAGCATTTCTCGGGTTCAGCCAACTTCGGTTTCGATCAGGCCAAAGGAGCCATCCCGGCGGCGATAGAGCACATTCACGTTATTGGTATCGACGTTATAGAACACAAAGAAATCCTCGTGCCCCAATAGTTCCATTTGTAAGATCGCTTCGGTTTCATCCATCGGGATGAGCATAAAGTGCTTGCGACGGGCGATCGTGGGGAAGGTTTCTTCCGCTTCCACCTCTTCCTCGATCTCGGCTTCTAATTCCGCCATCGCTTGTAACGCACCTTCGGCTACCGATGTACCGTCACCCCGACCACGGAAGCGTTTCCCCTTGTAGCGCCTGATCCGGCGTTCGATTTTATCGAGGGCCGCGTCGAAAGCTGAATAAATATCATCTGTGCGCTCTTCGGAGCGCAGAATAAAACCCTTTCCACGAATTGTAATCTGAGCCACCTGGCGGTCTGTAGCATTGCGTGCACTTTTCACGTAGGCCAGGTCAACGCGCCCATCCGTGATCCCATTGATAAAACGATCCAGTTTGCTCACTTTTTTCGAGACGTAATCGTACAGACTGTCATTTACTTCCATATCACGACCCTGGATTTCGAATTCTACTGCCATTGTGAACCTCCCGAAATAGGTTATCGTATAAAGTATCTTACCAGAGTTATCGCCGCTCAGGGTCGGCTATAGCTCTGGCTAAAGTCAACGCAAAAACATGCACCGCTCCTGCGGCTTGCAGGGCATTGGCACAAGCATTTAACGTTGCCCCCGTGGTCATCACATCATCCACCAACAAGATGGACTTCCCCCTGACCAGCTTGGTGTTTCCGCGAAATGCATCTTTCACATTTTTCTGGCGTTCGATGAGATTCAACCCCACCTGCGTTTGAGTCTCCCGCACGCGCAGCACCGCGCCGGGAGAATAGTCCAGCCCAAGTGCAAGCGCGATTGGACGCGCCAGTAGCGCCGCCTGATTATAGCCACGCTCCGCCCGCCGAGCTGCTGCCAGAGGAATTGGAACGACAATGTCCACCTCCCAACCTAATACCCGGAGTAAGTCGATCAGGTGCTGCCCCAACGCGTCCCCCAGAGCAATATCACGTTTGTATTTTAGTTGATGGATAGCATTGCGTACCGGGCCACCGAATTCCCCCCAACTGCGTACCGCCTGATAAGCTGGTGGTGTTTCCTGGCAGCGAACACAAAACCCCGGCAATTTCACCGGGGCGCCACACGATGGACAAATTATTTCCTCATCTGCCCCAATGCCTGCAGGCAAACGCGTCGTCTTCCGAACGCAATCCGGGCACCATCGATTACCCGGTGTATCGCATCCGGCGCACCGCGGCGGGAACAACCAGTCCAGCGAAGCCCACAACCACCGATAGATCCGGTAGGTTGCCGGTCCGCTTACTAAATTCACGTTACCCATGCAAATTAGAAGAAGATGTCTCCTAACGCCGATTGTGTCAGTTGCAAGCCGGCCGGTCCCAATAGAATGAGCATAATGGTTGGAAAGATCAAAAACGCCATTGGGAAGAGCATTTTCACCGGTGCTTTTTGGGCTTCCTCTTCAGCCTTCTGTCTGCGCTTGACGCGCATATCGTCCGACTGAATGCGCAGAACCTTCGCCATACTCACACCCAACTGCTCACTCTGGATCACTGCGGCAATAAAACTGTCCATCTCAGACACACCCAGACGATCTGCCATATCGCGCAATGCTTCCCGGCGCAGCTTGCCTAACTGCATTTCCTGCAATGCCCGCCCGAACGAAAGGGCCAATTCATTATCCCACTTCTCATTAACTTTCTTCATCGCTGCGTCGAAACCCAAACCGGCTTCCACACAGATCGTCAACAAATCCAGGGCATCTGGCATCGCTTTACGAACTGCATCCTGCCGCCGGGTGATCTTGCTGGTTAACCACAGGTCGGGCAGGTAGAACCCCAACGCGGCAAACAAGAACGGGCCGCCGATCCGGTAGAGCACCTTCACATTATCGCCCGCCAGCACATTCAATACGATAAACATGGCAACGCCCAGGAAAATCCCTACACCCAGGCGCAGCGAAAAGAACACCGTCGGATCGAGACCGCGTGGGTTCCCGGCGCGCTCCATCTTGACAGTCGCTTCTTGGATTGCATTCTGTGGCGTAAATCGCAGCGCGATCTCGCCCAGTTTCTTGGAAAGCGGGATAAGGATACGATCTCGGAACGGTTGGGAAAGCTCGATATCTTCCAGACTGGCGGCTTCACCCATATCGGCAAATTCGGCCAGACGTTCCTCAAGCGGGTCAACATCCCCAGCCTGACGCAAACCGACCACGACCAGCGCCGCTGCGCCCCCTACAATCAATATACCAAGGACAATAAGCACGAACGACATCGCTTACTCCTTCCTCCACTCACCTACTCATTAATTAAACTTCGATATCAGCGATCTTGCGCATCACGACATAACCAATAATGATCATAATACCACCGCAGATCAGCATCGGAATACCACATGCCCGTGTCTCTGGATTGAAGAACTGCATCATATACGGACGGTTTACGGCGAACAAGATCAACGACAGGATAATTGGCAAAAGCGACAGGAAACTACCTGAATAGACCACCTGGGCAGTCAGGGCACGGATCTCACCTTTGATGCGGATGCGTTCCCGGATCGTATGGGAGATCGTCTCCAAAATCTCAGCCAGGTTACCACCAACTTCACGCTGCACGTTGACAGCCGTCACTACTAGGTCAAGGTCTTCGCTGGGGATACGGCGCAGCAAATTGTCCAGTGCCTTCTCCATTGGAATACCCAACTGCATCTCCTGGACAACCCGGCGGAACTCATCACAGATCGGCGCCGGCAGTTCTTTGCTGACCGCTTCCATGGCCTGCATGGTCGAGAAACCCGCCCGCAAACCATTCACCATCAGGTTCAACATATCAGGAAGCTGGCCGGAGAATTTCCGCAGGCGGCGGGATTGCGCTTGTTTGACCAAGAGCCGGGGAATCCGGGACCCACCAACCGCACCACCGATGGCGAATATAATAGGTATAATTTTTCCGGAAGCTTGACCATCACCAGAGAAAGTTTCCGGACCACCGGAAATCACAAATGCCAATACTGCTGTCACAAAAGCGGCGATAAATTGGGTAGCAACATATTCACCAGGGCGGAATTTTAGGTCAGCCCGCGCCAGTTCCTTGGAAATCTTGTCGCCAAACTTAGTCCCCTCAACCATCGAGGTGAGCCAATCAGTCAGGAAGGAAGATTTCTCACCGTCCTCACCCTCATCCATCCCGACAGGCTCATCATCCAGGTACCGGCCAAGGCGCTCTTCTACCAACGAGCGCTCACTGCGTACGGTTACAATAATGCCCACTACCAATAATAGCAGGGCAATTACTCCTAATACGATTACGAATCCGAGATTCATAACTTACCTCAACTCGATATGATCCTTTGGCCTAGTAACGTCTGCGCCCGATGCCAAAGATAGAAGCAGGAAGGTGGATACCGGACGCCTCGATCTTATCCATAAACTTCGGGCGTAACCCTGTAGCTCGCATGCGACCGACGACCTTGCCTTCTTCATAACCGGTCTGCTCGAAGAGGAACAGATCGGTGAGTGTGATCACATCACCTTCCATACCGGCGACTTCACTAATATAGACCACTTTACGGGAGCCATCGCGGAGACGGTCTGTATGTACGATCAAATCAACCGCCGAAGCGATTTGTTCACGAATAGCACGGATTGGCAGTTCAAAACCTGCCATCAACGCCATCGTTTCCAAACGGGAGAGTGTATCGCGTGGTCCATTGGAGTGCGCCGTGGTCAGGGAACCATCGTGACCGGTATTCATAGCCTGGAGCATGTCCAGCGCTGCGCCGTCACGAATCTCACCAACAATGATACGGTCGGGACGCATACGAAGGGAGTTAACCACCAAGTCCTGGATGGTTACTTCACCGCGTCCTTCAATATTGGGCGGGCGCGACTCAAGCGTTACCACATGTTCCTGGCGCAATTGCAACTCAGCCGCGTTCTCAATCGTCAAAATACGTTCGTCCGATGGAATGAAACCGGAAAGAATATTCAACAAGGTCGTCTTTCCAGAACCGGTACCACCAGAAACCACAATATTCAAGCGTGATTCTACACACGCCTTCAAGAACTGCACACTTTCCGGCGTGATCGAACCAAAATGGACTAACTGTTCAATTGTAATCGGGTCTTTGGAGAAAATACGGATGGTCAGCGTCGGTCCCACCAGCGAAATTGGTGGGATCACGGCGTTCACACGGGAACCATCAGGAAGACGGGCGTCAACATATGGTGAGGATTCGTCGATGCGGCGTCCAAGCGGTGCCACGATGCGGTCGATAATGCGCATCACATGGTCGTCACTTTCAAAAGAAACCGGGACGCGCACGATCTTACCTTTGCGCTCCACATAAATATTTTTGGCACCGTTCACCATTACTTCTGTTACCGAGTCGTCCTCAAGCAAAGGTTGGAGCGGGCCGAAGCCCAAGATCTCGGCCGCGATCTGCTCGAAGAGACGGTGTTTTTCCGGCCGTGAGAGCGGGATACTTTCTTCGGTGAGAATCTGCTCGAACAAGTCCTGGATGGTACGCCGCACTTCGGCGATCTTGGAAACATCCATAGCCGGATCGAGTTCAGCAAGCAGACGATTCTGCACACGTGTTTTTAGATCGAAATACGTGTCCCGCTGGGGATTAGGGCCTGGCGCTGACACTCGCCGGGCTTGCAAAGAAGACAGGCGCGAATTGTTTGCCTCATCTTCGCCTACCGGGCCAGTGCCGCCAGACTTTGGGTTTTCTCCAGATTGTCCCTGTTCAAGTCGCTTAAGCAATGACATAATGATTTCTCCTGACACCCGTAATGACGATATTATTTATCTACATTATATACCATCATACGGCTTCGGCTTCCGCCTCGGCAAGTTTTCTAATTTGTTCTTCAACCTTCTTTGCCAGTTCCGAAATCGAGCGGGTGACCGGATTGGCATCGTTTTGCAACATAAACGGTACCCCACGATCCATGGCCGGTACCACTAGTCTTTCCTCTAAGGGCACAACCGCGGCAAAGTTTTGTTTGAAGTTTTCGCTGACTTTTTCAGGGGTGATGCTCCGACGCTTATCGAAACGGTTCATCACTAAGGATACTTTATTACGCGAAATGCCTAATGCATTCGCCAGATCCAGGAATAAACGCACATTCTTGATCGAAGGGATATCCTGGGTGGTGATCAAAACGATCAGGTCCATCGTATCGAAAATCGACAACGATATATCGTTCAAGAATGAGGAGGTGTCCACGAGAATGTAAGCGTACTTTTTACGCAAGAACTCTAAAACTCTCGAAAAATCCCCTCCAGCTACCCCTTCCGCCTGTTCAGGACGCTGCGGTGCAGCCAGGATGTGCACACCAGAATTTGCATGTACGACCATCACTTCTTCGACGATCTCATTATCCAATTCATCGGAACGTGGTGCCAGGATGGTGATGTTGTTCTTACCCTGCTCGTTGAAGAAAAACGAAAGGTCACCATACTGCAATTTCCCATCCACAACGGCCACCGGGGTTTCCTCGGAATGCAAAGCTACGCCCAAATTGGCGGTTATCGTCGTGGTGCCAACTCCACCCTTTGGTCCATAGATCGAAATGATCTTGCCAAAGGATGGGCCTGTAAAACCGCCCGTCCCAGGGCGTTGGGCCGACCCGCTGGGCGGTGCCGAGGAGCGCTTGGCTTTTTCTTCGGCTGCCATGGCACCCGCCCGCTGGATCGCATTGGTTAACTCATCGATATCCGGTGGCTTGGTCAGGAAATCTCGTGCTCCGGCCAACATGGCACGGCGCATATAATTGGAATCACTTTGCACGGACAAGATCACGATTTGTGTGAATGGCTGTCTGGAGCGAATCTGCTCCGTCGCTGCAATGCCATCCATATCGGGCATATTGATATCCATCAGAACCACGTCGGGTTCTGTTTCCAAAGCCAGTTGAATACCTTCGCTCCCCGTTCTGGCCGCACCAACTACTTCTACATCTGCATCAAACTGTAAAAGTTTTCGAATGTTTTCGCGAGTTTCGGCGATATCATCTACGATTAGAACGCGAATTTTTTCGTCAGCCATCTATTACTCCAACATACCAACAATCATACTTACTGCGGATTTTCTGCGTTGCTTTCTTCTGCATCCGGTGAAACCAATTCGTCCACGCGCGGTTCCAAGCCAAATTCCAACTTCGATGGCAACGGAATATTGTAAAGGTCCTTCAGGTAGTTCAACGTGACAGCGTCGGTGAACACCGCTTCCGCTTGGGCATCCTCATTGGAGCGCAGCGCCAGCGTCAATTGAGCTTCCGAGTAGATCAAATAATTCAAGGAAACGGCTTCCTGGGGTGTAACCACCAGCGTGATCAGGTCCGGACGGATGATTTCGGGTTCCGGAGGAGCTTCTTCACCTTCCACAGGTTCCTCGGTGGGGACGGCTTGGGCCGTTTCTACCACAGTCGGATCGGGGAATTCACCAACATATAAAACAGTTACGTTCTGCATCAGCATCTGGCTGACCATGCGCGGACGCTGACTATCTTCGGAGGGAACCAGATAAATCGGCGTTTGCAACACAGGGTCCAATTCTGCCCGCCCCACCGGAGCGACAGAACCACCAGTCGCTACCTGGGCAGTCAAGTTGCTTAGATCGGTATTGGTTTGGAGGCTGGCGCTGATCGCTTCTTCCGATTCAGTCGTAAGCAGGACGTTCGGCCCAGGGGCAACCACACCCGCTGTATTGTTGGGAGAAGCAGTCTGGAATTCCGTATCCAGGTCGACGAAAAGCATGGTCGAAATCACATCCACCCGGTCTCCGGGTTGCAGGCTGTAAGCCACGCTGGAAATCCGGTCGATGGGGATCGTTACCGCAACTTTACCAGCTTCAATTTCCAAAGAAGCATCTGAACCAACCAGGTTTTCAGAAAGCATCCGGTCGGTAAGATACAAACCTTGCGCCAGATAGTATTTTGCACGCTTTCCAATCACCTCGGACTTCGCATCGGAAGTGATCGTACCTTCCAGCAACAGGTCACGCGGGTAAGTTAGATCTCCCAAAACATCATCGGTGATCTCTTCACCACGATTCACAGGTCGCAAAAGCACCAGAATCTCCACTGTATTGGATTCAAGAGCCTGCTGCGTGGGATCGGGTGTTACCTCAGCTCCACTGCTTCCTCCTCGAAGGAAGAAGATAGCTCCAATAGCAACCACACCGACGATCAACACAACGGCAACGATTATCAACAATCTTCCCAGGCGCATAATATTTCTACAGCCTCCTATCTACTTTGGACTTCAATCCTGTAGTTGTTTGTACTATTTATTGTAATAATACGCCTTCCGCTATAAAAGTCAAGCGAAATGGGTACTAAGAAAAAACCTGTGGTTTCTACTACTCTACATCAAATAATTGCCATGTTAAAAAACAAAATCATCTGAACAATATGACAAGTCTACATGATAAACGTAATCTGTGCCACCATTTTAGCATATTCAGGCATGCCTCTAAAGTACCCTTGCAAAAGTATTAGGCTAACTTCTCCGAAGTTTTAGCAGATAAGCCAGCCGCTCATTTCCCTCTGGATACATGAACTGTTCCAATAAACATGATAAGGCCCTTTTCAGGGCCTTACCGATGATAATCAATAGCGATTGAATAAATATTTTTTGTGTTTTATATCATTCTTAGAGACCGCTAATGATATTGGAGAACACATTACCAATCGCCGGGCCAAGGATGGCGAGAATGACGATAACCACAATGGCTACCAGAACGAGGATCAACGCATATTCTACGAGACCTTGTCCTTTTTCTTTCGGAGCAAACAACATGACTTTTTACCTCCTTTCCTTCAAAAATCCTCTTAGTTTCTCGAGGTTTTACTGACCACATTATAGAGGTTTTTGAAGTCAAAAGCAATAGTTCTAGAGGCATATTGACTTTACAGTTTTGAAAGCCTAAGCATCCTCTGCCGGGACGGTAAATGAAATACGCGCGCCTTGTCCAACGCCGCTGTCAAGTTCAAAAATGCCCCCCAGCATCTCCACACGTTCCTTGATTAGCTTGATTCCCAGTCCCGGGCCTTCGGTGATAATATCAGGATTGAAGCCCTTACCGTTATCTTCCACCGTTGCCCGGATGGTGTTTTCGCTCAAATCGATCTGCACTTTAATCTGCGTGGCCTGGCTGTGCATGTGCGCATTCCGCAACAATTCCTGCACCGCTCGGAAGACCATCACTTCCAGATAGGATTCCAACCGGCGTTCCTTGCCGGTAATAACCGAATTCACATCCATGCCGGTCTTTTCCCGGAAGGCGTCTACGTAGCGCTTCATGGTCGGCACCAGGCCAAGGTCATCCAGCATCATTGGGCGCAGGTCGAAAATAAAGTCACGCACCTGCTGGAAAGCCGTCGAGGCCGCCCCTTTCAAATTGGACAACTCGGAACGCGCTTTATCCTGGTCGACGTCGAATAGCCGCATGGCGATCTCAGTTTGCAAGATGAAGTTCGAAAGCTGCTGCGCCGGGCCGTCGTGCATTTGCCGAGACAGGCGCTGGCGCTCGGCTTCCTGGGCCTGAATCATCATTTCCGCCGAACCAAAACCATCTTCTTCCGCTTCGATGCCCCCTTCCAATGCACCTTTGATCTTCTTCAAAAGATCGATCACGCGATCCAGGTGTTCTTTATCACTCTGCAATTTCTCCACCTGGCTGCGCATTACCACCAGGCGCTGCGTGGCGTCCAGCGCGGCATCATACGCCACCCGTATATCGGCTTTGGGCATATCATCAAGTTGAGATTGCACCTGTTGCAGGTGCATGGTAATCGTCTGGTTGCGCTGCGTGAGCTTGTTTACCTCTACCTGGCTCTGTTCGAGCAACATATCGATCTCGCGCAGTTCACGTTGCGATTGTTCAAGCTCTACCTGAACATCCTCGCGTAACGCCTCCCAAACATTTACCTCTTCCCCCGTAACATCTGGTAAAGCAGCAGCCATGCTATATTACTCCTGCGACTCGGAATCTTGTTGGTACAATCGCACCCAGCCCCTGCGCAACGCATACACAGCTGCCTGCGTACGATCGTCTACACCTAGTTTACGTAGAATTGCTGTGACGTGATTCTTCACCGTTTGGTGGCTGATCCCCAGCATCCCGGCGATTTCTTTGTTGCTCATCCCGGTAGTGACGCATTCCAATACTTCCATTTCCCGGTTTGACAAGGGGTGAAAAGGTTCGCCCGGATCACTATAGGGCCGGATGGCTTGTTCTGTCTGGTTCATCAACCATTTTTCAAGCTCATCATCGTCCAATATTTCCTCTTGAACAACGTACTTCCCATCCGCCACAGCCCGCACGATATCGACCAATTTTTCCGGCAGAATATCTTTAGCGCAGTAAGCCGATGCCCCCGCGCGCATGGCGTGGATGACCTGTTCGGTATCATCGTAAGCGGTCAGCAAGATGATCTTGGTGGGGATCTTCTCATTGGCAACCTGGCGGGTGATCTGCTGGCCATTGAGTTCAGGCAGGTTCACATCCACCACTGATACCGAGGGTTTAAGCTGGCGAATGACCTCCAGCCCCTTGGTTCCATTGGCAGCCTGGCCGATCACGTCAAAATCCGGCTCCAATGAAAACGCATCGATAACACCTTGCTGGAAAAGCGGGTGATCGTCAACGACAACGATTGAAATCTTGCTCATAATGCCTCTCGCTTCTTGGGCAAACTCTACGTTAAACTAATCCACTTGTTGAGAGTATAGCATACTAGTACTACCCAGGCAACAAAACTTCTTTGTTTGAAACGAAATTGTCAGGGAGCGCGCCAGCCGTACACGGCCATGTTCTCGCCCCCGGTCGCCTGGCTAAAAATCCCGCCGGTTTCATAGACCGGCGTCCTCCCCGCTACCAACTGCGGATACCAACCCGGGAACGTGACCAAGTAAGCCGCCTCCTGGGAATCCAGGTATTCCGCCAGGCGCGTTTCGTCCCGGATAAAGGGCACCACATCCGGCGTCACCAGCCCGGCCAGGTCGAGGATCGGCCGGTGGGCGTAGTAACCCAATGCACCAATATCATGCGCCCCGATCAAGGCGTCTGGCGGTGTGTTCGCTGCAATCCAACGCGCCGCTTCCACCATCTCGGTTTCGATAAAAGCCACATCATTACCATACGCCTGCGCCCCCAAAACGCTGAACCCTACCAGCACCAATACCAGCGTCAGCAGCCACGCCATGCTGAGCACCCGCGGCCAGAATTCCCGGCTGCGCGGTTTGGCCAGCAGGGAAACTCCGGCGAAACCCATCAGAAAATAGACCGGCATACCCGCCATCACGTAGCGGCCATGCTGGTAAGTCACCGGCAGGCGCAGGGCATATAGGCTCAGATGCCCCACCACCCACACCGCGCCCAGCAGCACCACCCAGCGTTTTTCTTTGATCATGCGATAGATGAAATAGCCGAAACCCGGCAGCAAGATCGCCCCTGCCCCTACCAGCGGCTGGCCGTATTGCTGCAGCAAGCGTTTGACCAACGGGATATTCTGGTGCACGGCGTATTCGGCCTGCTTGGCAAAGAAGGTATTCGGCCACCATTCCCCGGCCAAAGCGCGGTTAAAGAACAGATACGGGCCAAAGAAAGCCGCGAACCCACCCAACGCCAGCCCAACGGCCGCCGCCCGCCGTCGCCAGTTCTTTTCCAGCAGCAGCGCCGCCAGTAGCACCGGCCCCAACAGGGTAAGCCCTTCCGGGCGCACCCATGTACTCACCCCCACCAGCACCCCCAAGCCAAGCCAGTGGCGGATATTCTTAATTTCTTCCAGGTTTTCCAGGGAGACCAGTAGCAAGAGGATCAACGTCACCATGAAGCT
>JAFGRA010000013.1 GCA_016935415.1 Anaerolineales bacterium | reverse complement strand
GGGTCGAGCAGGTCGCGCAGTTTGTGGGCGATGGTGGAGAGTTCTTCTTCCATCTCGGTGGCGTCGCCGATGGCGATCACCACGGCGTGCCCGTTGATCTGGTGCGTTTCAGCGGACTCACGCAGATTGTCGTATAGCTTTTGTTGTTCCAGCGAGAGCGGGTGGTTGAGGAATTCGTTGGCGATTTGCAGGCTGGCGCCTTGTTCCAATAAGTAGGCGGCGGCGCGCACGTCGCGCGGCGTGGTGCGGGTGTAGGTCAACGAGCCGGTGTCTTCGTATAGACCCAACAGCAGCAACGTGGCCTGGATGGTGGTTAGTAGGCCGTTGTGGGTTTGCAAACTCTCAACGAAGAGAGTGGTGGCTGCGCCGGTTTGCTCGGTGCGTACCGACCAGTCTCCCGGCAGGTCTGTGCGAAGGGTGTGGTGGTCGATCACGGTGATCTTGGTATCCGGCTGCATGCCCTTGATTGTGGTCAGCGATTGGGTATCGACCAGGGTGACCATCGCTATACGCCGCTTGGGCAGGTCGCGCGGGTCTACGAAGGGCAGTTCCAGCCCGTACAGGGTGATGAAAGCACCCACGTTGCGGTTCATGCGCCGCGGCAGGACAGGGATGGCGGTTTCATCCAGCAGGTACGCGCCGAGCAGTGATGCCAGGGCATCGAAGTCGGCCTGTTCGTGGGTCAAGATCACGTGCATATGCACATTTTACCCTTAATGGGGGCGAGCGTTATGAATTAAGAATTATGAGTTAGGAATTATAGGGCAAGAGCTTATCGGTACTTCTGGCTGTCTTGTATCGATATGTATAACAAGGAGGATAAAAGGAAGTCCCCTATTTACTTATTTTGGTATGAGGGTGTTGTTTTTATGTTTTTCCCTCACCCCACATCCTTGGCAAATCGCAAAGCGATTTGCTTGGGAAAAATCTTTGATTTTTCCCGAAACTGCGTTTCTGCGGATGTTCCCCCTCTCCCAATGGGAGAGGGGGAAAGTTGCTTTGAACAGAATCCTTGATAAGGATTGTGTAAATTCGCAAGCTAAATGAATGAAAAATGGGAGAACTGATATTTGATATGGAAGATATGGGAAGCTGCCCGTTCAGGGCGTGGGGGTGCTGGTTGCTGCGCCGGAACCCGGCGTTGTCGTTCCGGTTCCGGTAAGGTTCCCCGGTGCGCTGGCATTATCGGTTGTCGGAGAAAGGGTGCGGCTGGGCGGGAGTGTATTGGTTTGTGAGGGCCGCGGCGATGGAGTCAAGGTAGGGGTTTGGGTCAACGTGGGCGGCGCGGTGAGCGTGAAGGTGACGGTAGGGGGTAAGGTGTTGGTGGGTAGGGTCGTAGGCGTTGGTGTCGAGGTTTTTGTGGGCGTGAAATAGCGGTAGGCCGCAAATCCCAACCCGGCAACCAACAGCAACCCGATGAAGGACAGCAGGATCACACCGAGCAGCGAGATGCCAACCACGGCCTTGCGGTCGGTGGTCTTGCGTTTGGTAGCGGGAACTTGCAGCAGCACGACGGTGATATTATCCTTGCCACCATTTTCGTTAGCTTCGGCGATCAGCGCCTGCACGGCATCATCCAGATCGTTTTCCAGGATGATCTGCTGGATAACATCATCGGCCACCAGGTCGTGCAGCCCATCGGAGCACAGTAGCAAACGGTCGCCGGGTTGTAAGAGCATGCCCTGGCCCTTTTCGGCCTGGGCGTTGCTGTCCCCCGGATTCTGACGCAGACGGATATCCACATCGACCGGCTTGCCGGAGCCGACATAACGCCGGATGATATTGGAATTGGGATGTTCGCGGGCCTGTTCCTTGGAAAGGATACCGGCTTCTACCGCTTCCTGCACCCAGGTATGATCGATGTTTAACTGGTGCATGCGCCCATCGCGGATCAGATACAGGCGCGAGTTGCCGACTGAGGCGGAGTACAGGCGATTACCGATCACCCAGGCGCAGATCGTGGTGGTGCCCATACCACTTTTATCTGGGTCGGCTTCGGACTGCGTGCGGATGGCATTGCTGGCTTGCAAGATGGCGGCCTGCATGATGGTGGCCGGTTGGCTGGCGTCGCTTTCTGCAATCGCCTGGCTGATCATCTCGGTAGCGATTTCCGAAGCCACTTCCCCGGCCTGATGCCCGCCGATACCATCGGCGATGATGGCGAATACCGAAGGGGTCGCGTCGGTGGCGCTGACCGAATAAGCCCCCACAGAAAAATTGTCTTCGTTGTTGGAGTGCCGCATACCGGTGTGGCTGTCTGCCGCCACGCGCAGGTGGGCACGTTCTTTTGGGATCATTCCCCTTGTTCCTCTCGGATCACAACCGGCCGGCGGGTTTGGGTGGGGCGGCTCTTGGTGAAGCGGAAACCCATGCGGCCAATGTGGATGAGGTCGCCATGTTCGACCTTGCTGCCTTCTTTGGATACCGGCGCATAGTTGATCCAGGTTCCGGCAACCGAATCCTGGTCGGCCAGGTAGAATTCATTCGTTCCGTTTTGCCACAGATGGGCGTGTAAAGACTCGATGGAAGCTTCTTCTAGTACGATGGTGGCCTGCCCGGGGTCGCTGCCGAAGTAAATGTCTTTGGCTTCGATGTTGCGCACGTTTTCCGGGCGCGGTTCCCCATTCTCGGATAGGCCAACCAGGTAGGCAACCGGCTGTTCGGTACGTTTGCGCTGCGTCCAGCGCGTCGGTGAAAAACGGCGTGCCAGGCGCGCGATGAAGTTTCCGGATTCTTCGGCGTTTGGGGCGGCTTCAACCGCAGTCGCATCGACTGCCGCCACCGGCTGGGTGACGGGGTCCGCCGGTTTGCCATTCTTCTTGAGCGGCTTGGAGTCGGGGTCGTCGTAAGTCGTGCGCGGGCGAGTCTTAAGTCCCAGCCCAGCGGGACGGGTGACCGGGTCGTTGAGCGGACGTGAATCGCTTCCTACGCTGATCGGACGGGTAACCGGGTCGGCGTAGATGGTTTCATTCTGTTTGCGTTCGCCTCGGGCACGCGGGCCAATCCGCCCGGAAAGCACCAATACCAACAGGAGCACGGCACCGGCTACTCCTGCAAAGGCGATGGCGATGGTTGCGCCATAATGGGTCATGATCGCCCGGAAGCCCAACTGGGGCTGTTGGACGATGACCGGTACGGTCTGTTCGATGCTTTGTCCGGTCAGGCCGAGTTGGTCTTCTGCCTCGACTTTCAGCATTACGTTCTGATCGGCGGTGTATGTTGTCAAATCCCAGGTGAACTGGTCGAAGGGTTCCTGAGTGTTCTCGGCGATCAATTCCCCGTTGGCGTACAGTGCCGTGCGAGTCAGGGTGCGGTTGATGCCATCCGGGAATTCGACCAAGATTTCAATGTGCTTGCTCACCGGTAGGAAATCTTCCGGCAGGCCGCGGCTGCCTTCCGGGGCGGCGCGCCCGATCTCGGTGGGCAGGTCGAGGAAGATGGGGTTGGGGGGCTGTAATTGCAGGTCGTAGGTCTGGATGGAGGACAGCACTTCGACGTCCGTTTGCTGCACCATCACGGCGACCTGCTGGGTACCGGAAGCCGTAACCTGCGAGTCGTACGAAATCTGGTATACACGCCGCAGGGTTTCCAGCCAGGTGTTGGGGTCTGGGAAGGTTTCCGAACCGGAGAAAAAGAAAAGCTGCCCGTTGGTTTGCAAGGCTAAACCTTGCAGTAAGGCAGCGCGGTCCTCGGTATAGATGGCCTGCGAATCGATCACCCATAAATAGATGCGTACGTTGGTCTGTGCGGCGCGGTCGGCCAGGCTTTGCAGCACGTCGGCCGAGGTAGTATCCAGGCTGGGGGTGATGAACACTACGGCGCGGCCCATGCCGGCGCGTGGGGTAGGATCGGCGGCCAGGTCGATGGCACGCGAAAGTACATCCAGGGAGGGCACGGCGGTTTCGAAGTCGGGTTGGGAAGACAGCAGGGCGGTGAGCCACTCGTCCGGGTCGGCGCGGTGGCTGGCAAGCACCCCGGCCTGGTTCACCAGGCTAAGGTCATCTTGGTTGGCGGGGACGGTACGCGCCCAGGCTTGCAGGGTCTGAGAAATGTAATCGTAGCGGCTGTTGCCCTGCCCGTCACGGATCGCAAAGGCATTGCCCAGGTTCAGGGCAAAAACCACCTGTACCCCGGGCCGTAATTCTGCAAGATCGGCAGCAGGAAGTTCAACGCCATTTTCGATCACGGTGGCATCCCCCGGCGTTAAACCGGCTACAAAATCACCCTGCGCGTCGCGCACGTCCAAATATGCCGACACGGAGGGAAATTGTTCAATATTCGGTGCGCCCAGCCGGGCGTACGCGGCAGTCTGGGCGTGGGCTGTGGCGACAAGGCCGCAACAAACCAATAACACGAGCAGCAATCCGCTTATTTTCTTACACACGTTAATCATTGTAGCATAAATTGATGTGCTGTGGATGAGCGAAAGCTGAAGGTTAAAAAATTGATAGTTCGTGCAAAAGGGCATCAATTATGCGTGTTTTGGTGGAGAGTGTTGTGTAAGGTGAATGTGTAGGGGTGAACTGCTGTTCGCCCTGTGCGACAAACCGGTCACCCCGATGGTCTTGATTGAGTATGCGTTTATTTTGTAACGTTCAGCGCATAATTTATCCTTTCAGTTGACTCGCCTCTCCCAAAATGATAATATGACGCGGATGAACTCGCGTTTGGCCCTATCCTATAAAACTTTCCGCCAACTTGGTTTTCGCCAGGTCAGCCTGTTTGCCTGGTACCAAGTCAAGCTGCGTAGCGGATTGCTGCGCCTCCAGACCCGGGCGCGTGAAACTGCCCTCGATCAGGATTTGCAGTTGGCAGTGGGTTTCTTGCCCGTCCCGGATCAGGCCAAACTGCGGGCGGTGTTGGGAGATGATGAAGCCGCCCTCATTCAAGAAGCGGACGAGATCTTAGCTGGGCAGGTACGCTTGTTCGGCGGCGAACCGCGTCCAATGAAGCTGGTGCTGGACGAGCCGTTGGACCATTGGACCAGGTACAAATCTGGGCAGTACCAGGGTGAGGATATCAAGTTCACCTGGGAGGTAGGACGCTTTGGCTGGGCAACCGCGCTGGCGCGCGCTTATGTGCTCAGCGGCGACGAAAAATATACCCGCACCTTCTGGGAAAATACCGAGACTTTCCTGGCTGCCAACCCGCCCAACCGTGGCCCGCATTGGGCTTCGGCCCAGGAAGTCGCCCTGCGGCTGGTGTGCCTGAGCTTTGCCTACGCGGTCTTGATTAACTCCCCCGAAACCACACCCGAACGTACCAAGTTATTAGTGAACTCCCTGGCTGCGCACGCCGCCCGTATCCCGCCCACGTTGGTCTATGCGCGTGCCCAGAATAACAACCATTTGCTCACCGAAGCGGTCGGTTTGTACACCGCCGGAACGGTCTTACCCGATCACCCCCAGGCCGAGAAGTGGCGTGCCCTGGGCTGGCGCTGGTTGAACGAAGCCCTACAAACCCAAATTACATCCGTTGGGGCTTACGTGCAAAACAGTGCGAACTACCACCGCCTGATGTTGCAAGCCGCATTATGGGCGGGGGTCGTGGCCGCAGGCCGTGGGGATGCATTTCCAACCGAGACACAAACCAAGTTGGCCGCGGCCACGCGCTGGCTGCTGGCGCTGCTTGATGAAGACAATGGGCACGTGCCCAACCTGGGGCCGAACGACGGTGCTTATATCCTACCGCTGACCACGCAAGCGTTCAGTGATTACCGGCCGGTGCTGCAAGCCGCCGCCCAGACTTTCCTGGGGGGCAGACCTTTCCCACCGGGCGCATGGGATGAAATGACTTTGTGGTTGAATTTCCAATCCCCGGCGCGCGCGACCACATTAAAAGAAACCAATACCCCCATCCGCATCAGCGGTACCCAGAGCTGGGCTTACCTGCGCGCGGCCGAATTCCAGGCCCGCCCCGGCCACGCCGACCAACTGCACCTCGATCTGTGGTGGCGCGGCCTGAACATTGCCTGCGATGCCGGAACTTACCTCTACAACGGTAATCCACCCTGGGACAACACCCTGGCCGGAACCGGCGTGCACAACACGCTGACCGTGAATGGCCAGGACCAGATGACGCGCGCCGGGCGTTTCCTATGGCTGGATTGGGCACAGGCCGAAGTAATGGATACCGGCTATGCCGAGAGCGGCCAACTTAGTTGGGTGGTCGCTCAGCATGATGGTTATCGCAAACTCGGTGTACTGCACCGCCGCATGGTGACCTGCGAAGGTGACCAATGGCTGGTGCGCGATCAGATATTGGCGGAAGCGGATGAAGTTACGGACGCATTCAAAGTGCGTCTGCGCTGGCTGCTGCCAGATTGGCTTTGGGAATTGGAGCATAACGTGCTGCGCTTGAAAACCCAGCATGGCCCCATGACGGTCGAAGTGACTGCCAAAGGCGCGACCAACCTGTGCTTCCAACTGGTGCGTGCTGGTGAACTGCTTGCCGGAGAAGGACAAGTCGATCCCGTCCAGGGTTGGTACTCGCCGACCTACGCCCAGAAGCAGCCCGCTCTTTCCCTGGCCGTCAGCGGTGAAGGGCCTTTGCCGCTCACGCTGACCAGCCAGTTCGTTTTCCCGGAGTGAGCGATGTATAAACCATATGCCACTGTGGTCGTTTTCGAGGGAGAAGCCAGCGTTCTGTTGCACAAACGTGAAGATTTTCGTCTGTGGGCGCTGCCTGGCGGCACGATCGAAGCAGGTGAAACACCGGAACAGGCCGCGATCCGCGAAGTGCGGGAAGAGACCGGTTTCGAAGTTGCCTTGGATCGGTTTGTGGGCAGCTATCATTTCCCGCAACAGGGCAACACGCGCTACGTTTACCGCGGTCACATCATCGGTGGACAAGCCATCCAGCGTGGCCCGGAAACGATGGCGGTCGAGTGGTTTCCGGTAACGGAAATCCCCCGTCCGATGGCCCCCGGCACCTTGGAAGTGATCGCGGATGCACTGCCCAAAGAAGCTGAGCCGGTGGACAAGACGAAGATATTGCCGCTCTGGCAGGTAATTTTGAAGAGTACCTTGATCACACTGCGCGACGCCCGCAATCGCCTCTTGCGCAGAGATGTATGATGTTTATCGTTCGGTGACTAAAATCACCTGCAACGGGTAAATATATTTCTATGATGGAGTTATATCAGTGGTTAAAGCCGCCGAGATGAATCAACTTATTAACTAACAGACTAACAGACCACGAAACTATCTGACTACCCAACTAATCCATGCACATCTTACTCATCCATCAAGCCTTCGCCGCCATCGATGAACCCGGCGGCACCCGCCATCACGAGATTGCCCTCTATCTGGCTTCACGCGGCCACCACGTCACCATCATCGCAAGCCCGGTTAGCTACCTGACCGGCAAAGCCAACGCTGAACGCATTCGGAATTGCTCTGCAATTCTACGGGGACAGCGCCAATCCGGTGGGGAAGGCGTCACCATTTTGCGGGCTTATACCTACCGCGCCCTGCACCGCAGTTTCGTGCACCGCGTCTTCAGCTTCCTCAGTTTCATGCTGTCTTCCTTTATGATCGGTCTGGGCGTCAAGGATGTCGATTTGGTGTGGGGCACCTCGCCGCCGCTCTTCCAGGGACCGACTGCCTGGGCGCTGGCGCGCCTCAAGCGCGTCCCGTTCCTGTTCGAAATCCGTGACCTGTGGCCCGCTTTCGCTGTGGCGGTGGGTGTGCTGCACAATCCTGTACTCATCCGATTGGCTGAATGGCTGGAGCGCTTCCTCTACCGGCGCGCCGACCAGATGATGGTCAATTCGCCCGGTTTCATTGAACACATCCAGGCGCGCGGCGGAGGTGATGTGGCATTGATCCCCAATGGGGCAGACATGCACATGTTCGACCCGGCCGCTAATGGCGGTGATTTCCGCCAGGAACATGGCCTGGAAGATAAATTCGTGGCCCTGTATGCCGGGGCACATGGCCTCTCCAACGATCTGGGCGTGCTGTTGAAAGCCGCCGATCAACTGCGTGACCGGGAAGAGATCGCCATCGTACTGCTGGGTGACGGTAAGGATAAGCCTGCCCTGCAGGTACAAGCCGCCGAAATGCAGTTGACCAATGTGTATTTCCTACCGCCGGTGCCGAAGCGCGAGATGGCCCAGGCGCTGGCCGCGGCCGACGCTTGCATCGCGATCCTCAAGCCGATTGAAATGTACAAGACCGTCTATCCCAACAAGGTCT
>JAFGRA010000092.1 GCA_016935415.1 Anaerolineales bacterium | reverse complement strand
GGTCATCCGCCGCACAGCAGACAGAAATTTTGAGGTTTTATGCCGTTTTTGATCGAATCGCATCTGGTTGCACAACCGTTACGCTAGAAGCACCAATGTCAATTGCTATCGATTTTTCTTCCATGTTTTATGGTAATGTTTTGAGATTAGCGATCAAGTCGGCCAGGTTATCCTTGCCGGTGTTCCCGCGCGGCATATCCGTGCTCAACTGCGTACCGTCGGGGTCTTGACCTTCTGTAATCGCCAGGCGGAATAGTTCGGCATCGAATTCATCTTGTTAGACTGACCAGCGAATATCCTTGGCAGTCATCGTCTGCAGCATACCTATACGCTGAACGCCGCCGCGTCCGAGCGCACACCAATTGTTCATCTTTCTTCATCCAATTGTGCGCCGCTGGAGCTTTCGCGTAGGTGATTGCCATGACGCGCTCGCTCGAAGCGGTGAAATAAATACGTTCACTGTTCGAACTAAATGCCCTGCTCCCCCCAACCGGTTCCATTCGGTCCCATAGGCTGGGGGCGGCTTTCTTCCGGATAAAACGCAGAGCATGCTTGAAACTCCCAAAGGTGTCTGGAAATTCTGGATAGAGCAACAGGATTTTCATCATTAGATCGCTTTAGCCTTGACCTTTGAAGAGATTCCGAATCCAATTTTGGAGTTTCCTACCAGACGTTTTTTGTTTTCGTAATTGGGCTGTGATGGCCCAATAAGTTATCCGCTTTCCACAATCGCAAACAATCGCTCTGTTTTCAGAACTTTCTTTTCTAGCTGCAGCATCGATGATGGGATCATTGGATATCGTTTTTTTGCAATTAGGGCATATGATATAGTTTTCCATTTTCTTTCCTTTCATGGAAATTATATAAAAGGACAGGCTTACGGGTTACGGAACAGGTTATCCTCCAGTTGCACCAGGTTTTTCGTCAACTGATCCAGCTCTGGCTGGGCTGACTTGAGGTCGTTTTGCACATCGGCCAATGCCAGAGCGGCGCTCTCTTGCATGGCGCTGAACACATCTTTTTGATCCGTCCCCAGCAGGTCAGACAGGGTATCCAGCGCTTCGGAGGCCTGGATCAACGACAGGCGCGCGCCCGCGTAATCGTCAGCGGCTACCGCCAGGCTGGCTGCGCGCACACCAGACAAGGCCTGGAGTAAGTACATGTGCAGCGTGGTGCAGTCGAGATTCTCTTGTAAAGTCTCGTTATCCGTCTGCAAGGTGGTGATCTGCTCGGTTTTGCTGGTGATGGTCGTGTTGGCGTTTTCCAGGTCGGTGTTGGCTATGGCGAGCTTCTGCCGGGCAGGGAGGAAGAGCGCGAAAGTGATTAATAGTGCACCCGCCCCAAATGCCAACAGCCCTACCGGCACCCAACGCAGGGCGCCGCGCATGACTTTTTGCAAGCGGGTTTCAGGCCCAGCTTCAGAAAGGACGGATTCGTTTTCGTTCATAAGCTTTCTCCTTCGACAAACTTTACCCTTCTCGCCACAAATTGCGCCTTTAGGCCCAAGCGGGAAGCGCAATTTATGGCCGGGGGCATTCAGCAACGGGAAGAAGCAGATGCCTGCGCCGAATGAGCGAGGGGTTTACACGACCCCCAGGAAGTTCAATATGATGAGTATGACAGCAATAACGATCAGAGCGTGAATCCAATTGCCCGTGCGCGGGAATCTTGGACTGATGTTCCGGCCGAACAAGCCGAGAAGCCACAGGATTACGAGAATTACGATGATGGTCCACAACATGAGATTTCTCCTTTTTGAATGATCGATTTAGGACTTACGGGGTTCGGGTGGTTAGGGTGTGTGGTGGATGGAAGCTGCCTGGTCGGTTTACCGAGTGCCAGTTGAACTAACGGTCTAGCAGGATGAAAATTCCAGCAGCGATGGCCAGTACCGCCAGCACCAGCCCCAGACCACTCAAAGCCGGGACGAGCGCAACCAGACCCCAGGCAATCAACCAGATCGCCAGCAAGAGCATCCCGATATTCTTTGTGAATCTTTTCATGGAAGGTCTCCTTTCTAAGGTGAATGAGTGGTGGACGTCGGGGCCAGCGACCTTTATCGGCCGCAAAGAGGGGTGCAGATCGTAGGATCTCAGGCAGCCTCGACAGCCGCTTTCCCGACGTCGAGCGCCACAGAGACATGCTCCATCTGTTCAACGAGCTTATCCTGACCCAATTGTTTGAGATTCCCGGCTTTCTCTTGAACTTCAGCCGTGATCCTGTTGGTAACGGAGCGAATCTGTTCAACGGCTTCTTTTTTTCCTGTGGTGGCCCGGTCGCGCAATTGGATACTTTCCTGACGAATTTGGGTGCGCGTCCGTTTGCCCGATTGGGGTGTAAATAGCAGCGTCGCGGCCGCCCCGGTCAGGCCACCGAGCAGCAGGCCGAGTAAAATGGTCTTCGTATTTTTTGTGTTCGGCACATGTTCTTTGGCATTGTTTTCCATATGGTTCTTCTCCTTGATCTGAATCGATCGTGAATACATTTTACGGTTTGTGTGAGGCGTGAAGCTGAAGATGTTGACCAGTCTATCCGTCACGCCACTGGTTGCCGATAACGACGCCAGCCTCTAAGCGCTCTCCTTCTGTGAGCGTAAAAAACCCGATCATCTCCCTGATAATGCCACTCAGGGTATGCAATACGGCCAAAAAGAGACCGAGGTTATTACCTTCCGATTCATATTTATCAGCCGAAATATCCATTCTGCCTCCTTTTTATTCGTGCGTGTGCTGGTCGGTGGTCATTGTTTGCGGGACCCCTGCTGCAGGTCCAGGCAAGCGTAATCGCCGCATCGTAATAAGAAGAAAATTGTCTGAGTTTTATCGTCTGCGGTGGAAGAGGTTGACAATCACCAACAGGGTGACTGCGCCCAGCGGTGTAAACAGTTGGGAAGTTACGGGCTGTTTTACCTGGTTTCACCCCCAACAAACACTTCATTACAATGTTTTCTTAGTTGACCTGCCTTTTTCCGAACCGTTATTCTGGTCTTAGTATAATGAAATAGAGTCTCAAACGCGTCACAAGGTACCTGATAATGGCTGAACAAACCTCAGTATTGAACATTTTCGCACTCGGTCCCCCCGAAATCCGCCTGGGCGAACGCCTGGTGATCTTTCCCACCCGCAAGCCCCTGACCTTGCTGATCTACCTGGCAATCGAGGGGGAGTTGCAACCTTGCGAACATCTGGCAGTCCTGCTGTGGCCGGATGCCAGCCTTGAACATAGCTATGCCTCCCTGCGCAACACTCTCGGTCAATTACAAACAATCTTGCGTCGATCAGATGGACAAACCCTGACCCCCTACTTATCTGTCACACACCATGCGCTGGGCTTGAACCCAGGCGCCGAAATCGAATTTGATCTGCAAACAATAGCACAGGCTTACAAACAGGCACGGGCCGACCGATCGAGTTGAGGGATCAGCCAGCCTGCCTTTATTCCAATCAGCAGCAGCCAGTTGGCGTGGCGATTTCTTGGCTGGGTTTTCGCTGGGCGATGCACCCGGATTCGATGATTGGGTTGCCATCCAGCGAGAAGTTTGGCACCGCCGGTTGGGTTTGATCCACGACCGGCTCTCCGAAATCCAGTTTGCACGCGGCGAGTTTGCTGGTGTTACTGAAACAGCCTCGCGCTGGATTGCCCTGGATACGCTCAACGAAATGGCCTATCGCCGCAAAATGCGAGCGCATTTCGCTGCTGGCGAGCATGGATAAGCGATGGAAACTTATGATCCCTGTCGTGCCATTTTACAGACAGAATTGAATATCGAGCCAGGGCCGGATACAGCCGCGCTGGCAGAGCGAATTCGCACACAATCATCTTCGGTACATCACTATAACCGTCGCTCCAAACTTCTGTCGCACTGCCCAGATACATCGGTCGCTTTCTTGGGGAATCTATTTATCGGGTGAATCCGTGAATATCAAACACTCGTGAATAGCTTCGCACACGTCGCAGCGGACCAGCCGCAGTTCGTTGTGCTGCGTCCTGATAATATTTCCCCAAATCCAAATTCGCTCCCTGGATATCAATCTCAGGGAGCGAATTCTGGTTACGTTTTTGAAAACCTATTTCTCCAGCGCCCGGATCTGGCTGGCCCGGCTGACCAGGCTGGCGAACTCGACCACTTCCGGATCATCCCATAAGACCGAGGACAAGCGGTAGGCCTGCTCGACCAGTTGTGAGGCTGATGTCCCGGTCGCCCAAGGGCTGTGGCGCAGCAGTTCAGCGTATTGCATCACCACCACGGCCAGTTGATAGCGAAGATCAGCGCTCTCGAAGCTCTGCGCCAGGTCCCAGGTGTTGAAGTTGCCGTTGATCTCGGTCACCTGGTGCGTGTCAGGATCATCCCAGCGCAGCTGGACGGTGGCGATGCGGCCATCGGCATTCGGGCGGAAGGTCACCGCGTACAGGGCGGTGGCGCTGTGCCCGGCACCGATCTCACCGATCTCACCGGCATCGACGGCGTCGTTGCGGAAGTTAAGCGGTTGCGTAGCATCCGCCGTCGGCGACATCGCGGTTCTCGTACCCAATCAGGCGGTAGTAAGCGACCACATCGGGGTTGAAGTCCACCTGGATCTTGGCGTCCAGGGCAATCACCTGCAGGGTGGAGGTCAGGTCTTCGACGAAGAGTTTTTGGGCCTCGTCCAGGTCAATGGCTGCGCCATTGAGCCGTCATCGACGTAGGCGTAGCTGCCGTCCCCGTTATCGGCCAGAGTCTCCATCAGCGTGTCATTCGAATTGCTTACACAACCGACGAACCCTACCAAGCCTGCATATGCGGATTTGCATCCAAAGAAGGCAAAAAGTACTGGTCTAGTGATATAATATGTGCAATACGGATACAGTTTCGTGTCCATTTTGCACATATTGTTCCAATGAAAACCGAGACAGAAGTTCAACTTTACCAGATCGCTGAAGATCAGGCTGGGTATTTCTCCCTCGCCCAGGCGAGGGAGCTCGGCCTGCGTCGCCACCAGATCTATCGGGAGGTCCAGCGCGGCAAGTTCATTAGTGCCGAGCAAGGCGTTTACCGCTTTGTGCAGTTTCCGGCCAGCCAGTTTGAGGAGCTTCACCGGGCCGTCCTCAGTGCAGGACCGCAAGCCGTGGTAGGTTTTCAAACTGCGCTGTATGTTTATGAGCTTTCCGACCTGATCCCCGACGAAATCCACCTGATCCTGCCTCCCACCAGTTCCCGACGCAGGCCCGGAATCCGGGTGCATACCATCCAACTACTACCCGAAGACGTAACCGAGTTCGAAGGCCTGCCGATCACCACCGTCGAAAAGACGATTGTAGACTGTGCCTTTGCGCATGTCGAAGATGACCAGATCAGGCTGGCGATCTACCAGGCTCTGCAGCGCGGCATGACCAGCAAGCAAAAACTCACAGAACAAGCCGCAAGGCGATCCACCGGTATCGCCGAACTCGTGAGTCGATTCGCTGAAGGTGTCTCACTATGAAATATGCTTCCCCAGCGGCCTTTCGCCAGGCGCTCGAAGATCGCTTACGCATCCAATATCCGCCTCACCGCATCCCCCGGGTGCGCAAAATGATTGCCTTCGAACGCTTCATGGCCCGGCTGGATGCGCGCTGGATCCTGAAAGGCGGGTATGCCCTGCAGTTGCGCACTGAGAGTTCCCGCACAACCCAGGATATTGATTTGTTGGCGCTGGATATCTCCCCAGACCAGATCGCAGAAGCTTTACTCGAGATGCTCCACCGTGATTGCGAGGATCATTTTGATTTCTACCTGGAACGCACCAACCAAGATCGATTATTCGGAAACGCCATTCGCTTCCGCGTGACGGCCCGCTTAGCAGGCCGGGTCTTCGAGCGCTTTCACATTGACATCGGGTTGGGGGATCCCATTGTCGATCCCGTCGACCACCTGGTGCCACCTGCCTACCTCGACTTTGCAGAAATCGCAGCCATATCAATTCCTTGCTATCCCATTACCCAGCACCTGGCTGAAAAACTGCATGCCCTGGTTCGCCCGCGTCCGGTTGAGACCAGCCGCGTTAAGGACTTCGTCGATATTCTGCTCTTTGCCGGTCTGCAGAGCGATTTACCAGCGGATCGCCTGCTGGCTGCCATCCAGGCTGTCTTCCAGGCACGTGGCGATCAGATCCCCGTTGAATTGGAACACATTCCAACTGATTGGCGACCGAAATATCACCAGCTCACCAGAAACCTGGATCTGCCCTTCTCGGAATTCGATCAAGCGGTTCAAGCTGCGCGGGATTTCATCAACCCGATCCTGGATAGGACTGCCCAAGGCAGTTGGGATGCGATGCTTTGGGAATGGGTCGGCCCAGAATAAGCAATGGACGTAAAACAAACAGCCCTTGCTTATGCACCAAGGGCTGTTTGTTTTGGATAATTTGCTTACTGCCCCAACGCCCGGATCTGACTCGCCCTTGATACCAGGCTGGCAAACTCGACCACTTCCGGATCATCCCACAGGACTGACGACAGCCGATAAGCATGCTCGACCAATTGCGAAGCCGAAGTCCCGGCCGCCCAGGGGCTGTGGCGCAGCAATTCGGCGTATTGCGCCACCACCACCGCCAGCTGGTAGCGAGGATCAGCGCTCTCGAAGCTTTGTGCCAGGTCCCAGGTATTGAAGTTTCCGTTGATCTCCGTTACCTGGTGCGTGTCGGGATCTTCCCATCGCAGCTGCACGGTGGCGATGCGTCCGTCTGCGTTCGGGCGGAAGATCACGGCGTACAGGGCGGTGGCGCTGTGCCCGGCGCCGATCTCGCCGGCGTCGACGGCATCGTTGCGGAAGTCCTGATCCGCGACATCCCGGTTCTCGTACCCGATCAGGCGGTAGTAAGCGACCACGTCAGGGTTGAAGTCGACCTGGATTTTGGCGTCCAGGGCGATGACCTGCAGGGTGGAGGTCAGGTCTTCGACGAAGAGTTTCTGGGC
>JAFGRA010000091.1 GCA_016935415.1 Anaerolineales bacterium | reverse complement strand
GATGGAAACGCCGAGTGAGCCACGCAGAAAAAGACTTTGAGTTTGGAAAGGTTCTTCAGTCGAATTTCATTCGACCCTCAAAGCTACCGGCTTTCAGCCGGTAGTAGTTTACTTGACAGGCACGTAGGGCGCAGCATGCTGCGCCCCTACCATAATTTGAAGTTATGTTGTGAGGTAGTAAGATGCTCTATCCTGCTCTGTTTCTCCCTTACTTCCTTGCATCCTATCTCTCCTTTACCCCTGACAAGGGGGGCGTTCGCAAGTACAATACCGTCATGAACCAGACCCTGAAAAATGTTGCCCTTTCGCTGGCGGTGATCCTATTGGTGGCTTTTCTGTGCCTGACCGGATATATCATCGCTGCCGGAATCTGGGCCTTTTTCCTGAACGCCTGAACCTATGCCTTTAGATATTGCCCGCATTCAAGCCCTCTGTTTCGATGTGGATGGTACGCTGCGCGACACCGATGACCAAATGGTACTGCGTATCAGCCGCCGCCTGACGCCGCTGCGTTTCCTGTTCCCCCGCCGCGACCCGGAAGCTTTCGCACGCTGGTTCGTGATGACGGTAGAGACGCCCGGAAACTTCGTCTTCAGCCTGCCGGATCGGGTTGGCCTGGATGATGAACTGGCGGCTGCCAACGATTGGCTCTTCGAACGCGGTTTGCGCCGTGAGAAGGCGCACCAATTGATGATTATTGCCGGTGTGCAGGAGAGCCTGGCGCTGCTCGGTTACCATTTCCCGATGTCGGTAGTGACCGCGCGCGGCAAACGCGGCACAATGGCGTTCATCGCGCAGCATGATCTTGGTCAGCATTTCAAAGCCGTTGCCAGCGCCCAAACCTGCGCCCGGACCAAACCCTTCCCCGATCCGGTGTTGTGGACGGCGGAGCAAATGGGCGTGCCGCCGGAAAACTGTCTGATGATTGGGGACACCACGGTGGACATGCGCGCCGGGAAAGCTGCCGGTGCCCAGACCGTGGGGGTGTTATCGGGGTTTGGTGCAGAACGGGAACTGCTGCGCACTGGGGCCGATCTGATCTTGCCTTCGGTGGCCGAACTGCCATCCGTTTTATTGGAAAATTCGTAATTTCAACACAGGTATTTTTTACCAACAGCTTGCTGAATTTTGTTGCCCACCTAAAAAAATGGACGTATAATGTGAATATGTACACAAAGCGGATCTTCCAGATACTAGTGTTGGGATTGCTGATCGTATCTTCCGTTGACCTGAGCACTACGGCATACGCACAAACGGGGGAGCCTGATTACTTTCCAGAAACCGGACATACACTCACCGGCGAATATTTTACTTTTTACTACAGCATCCCTAATCCTAAAGAGGTCTACGGCTTCCCAATCACGGAGCCGTTTTATCAGGAATCTTTTGGCCTCCAGGTGCAGTTCTTCGAAAAGGCGCGTTTTGAGTATCACCCTGAAAAGCCCGAAGGTGAGCGCATTGTACTCACCAACCTGGGTGAATTCACCCATGATGAAGGCGCACCCATTAATCTGACCACCTATGCTGGAGGCTGCAAGATTCTATCCGACGAGGTTGACCACCGTTATCCGGTTTGCTATTCTTTCCTGACTTTCTATGAAGCCAACGGCGGCGCCGAACAATTTGGGCTGCCGATTTCGGAAATGGAAATGCAGAGCGGCTATATCATGCAGTATTTCGAACGTGCTCGCCTGGAATGGCACCCGGCGTTGCCGGACGGCAAGAAGGTTGTTATCGGTAACCTGGGTGAGGTTTACTTCAACTTGCTGCATCTATCGCCCCCTTTACTCTACCCGGTTCCTGACCCCGATGAGAATAACCTTCCTGTGCAAAAAATCCCACTGGTGATGGTGCCGCGAGCGTTTGTGCGTTCGGCTGTGGTGGGTAACGGCGAAGTCCAAACAGTGTATGTGACTGTTGAAGATCAGAACAATGTGCCGGTCGAGGATGCCAAGATTACGGGGAGTGTTTTGCTGCCCAATTCCCTGGTTGTTCCGCTCAACCTTGCACCAACCGATGAAGACGGTGTTTCCAAAGCTGCTTTTACCGTCCAGGCCGGTGACCAAACCGGAATGGCAACTGTAGTGATCGAGGTGCAGAAAGACGGAGAAAAAGAAACTTTCCGCACATCCTTCCGCATCTGGTATTAGGCAGTAAGCCAGTCTAGAAATAAAAACAGCGAGTGATCAAATCACTCGCTGTAGCATTTAAAGGGGGAGCAGATACCGGTTAGGCGCCCAGTTTTCGAAGGAATTGCTCGTACTTTGCTGCGTTGGGTGGGTTCAGCACCAGGATCTGGCGAATGGCAGCCACCGCACCTTCTTTGTTCCCGGCTTTCATCAAGGCCTTGCCAATCAGATCCCACTGTGCCACGGCTTCCTCAATCTGGGCGGATTGCTGGTAAAGTTCCGCCAGCCGCCGCCGGGCGAATAGGTATTCGGGAAATTCATCAACCAGTTTGTTGAGGTAATCCAGCGATTGCTGTTCTTTGGCCTGGCTTTCCAAATGTGATAGGTAGTTGTCCAACTCGTTGATCGCTTTGTTATCCTGTCCCAGGCGCATGCTCAGGTCGATCAATTTCGTGCGGGCGACCTCGTCTTCGGGTTCCAGGGTGCGCAACTGATCGTAAACCCGCATGGCTTGTCGCCAATCGAGGCGCTGCAGGTCGATGTCGGCCATCCGGTGCAGCACACGCACATTCCAGGAGCGGTCGACGTTGGATTGCTGCGCTTGACGGAGGGCACGTTCGTAGGTCGAACGCGCCATGTCCAGTTCGGCCAGGCGGTAGTAGACATCGGCCAGGTGCAGGTATTCTTCCAGGGCCTGTTCGATCTCGCCGCGGTCGACCAACTGGTCGATCAACTGGGTGCGGGCAGCCAGGTCCATGGGGGAGATGTTGACAATACGGCGGTACAGGTCGGTTGCCCGGCCAGCTTCGCCACGCGCGCTGTAGGTCTGTGCGACGGTGTTGAATTTGTCGATCGCCTCGACGGTACGTTCCAGGCGTAAAAGCAATTCGCCCATCTGGACGTGCAGCGGCAGGTAGGTGGGGGCGTGGTCGAGCACGGAAAAAGCCTCTTCCATAGCCGAGCGCAAAAATCCCTCCCGGGCCAACTGGTTGATGTGCCCCAAAGCCTCCACGACCATGCTGCTTTTGGCTTCGGTAAGCATTTCAGCCAACGGCACAGGTGGGCCACCGTTTTCGTTGCCGGGCAATTGGCTGCGCGCCTGGCGCAGGTGCATGCGCCAGTTGGGGCGCAGTAATAACTCGTGGATATTGTCGCACAAGTTGACCAGTTTTTGCTCGTCTTCTTCCTGGGAAAGCGCTTCGATCAGTGGTTCATAAAGCTGGCGCATCTCGTCTGCCCGGTCGGGGGAGACCACGCTGGCATCGGCAATCTTGAGGGCTTCGAGGTATTCTTCCACGGCCTGGTTCAGGCGAGCCTTTTCGCGCAGGTATTCTCCAACCATCAAGCGTGAGGCCAGCCCAAAGTCGGCGTGTTTGACCGAGCGCCCCAGGTGGCGTTGGGCGGTGTCCTTATCGCCCGATTCGACCAGCAGTAAGCCCAGGTCGAAGTGCGCCGAAGGGTGATCGAGACCGGCTTCAATGGCGCGGTTCAATTCTTCCATGGCCTGGAGGTTCTCACCACGCGTTTGCAGGTCAACGGCCTGACCGAGGTGCATAGCAATGCGGGTGCGATCCGGCCCTTGTGATACCAGGCTGCCGGTTACCATGCGGGTGATGCCACCCAAACCACCCTGGCGTTCCTGAGGTTCTTCGGCTGTGGACGTATCGGGTACATCGAACAACAGCCCGGCCAGTGCGGTCAGCGCTTTTTGGCGGGCTTCGCTGATCGGATCGGGACTTTCGCCGGCTTCCTGGCGATCTTCTTCCTTATCCTTCAGTTGGCGCACGCGCGCCATGCGCAGCGGCCCGGTTGCCCCCGGCTGGCGCATGGGCTTGGGTAATAATTTGTGTCCCTGCACCATCTTGAGTGCTTGCTGGGCTTCTTTGCTATCGGGATTCAATTCCAGGGCGTGTTGTACCGTGCCCAAGGCCTGGTCCTGGTGTCCGGCTTGCTGCTGCAAGGCGGCTACGGCCAGGTATTCGGTGATGGCCTGCTGGGTGCGTCCTAAACGTTCATGTACCAGCGCCAGGCGGGAGTGGGCGACCTGGTATTCGGGCAGCACACGCACCACGCGTGTCCAGTTCTCGATGGCCTTGTCGGCGTCCTTGACCTTCAAATAGAGGTCGGCGGCTTTCATGGACTGCTCGGCGGCTTTATTGAGCATGCCGAGGCGTTCCAGGATTTCGGCTGATTTTTCTACGGGGAGGGGGTCGCCTGAAGAAACATCGGCGGCGCGCATATAGAATTTGAGCGCGTCTTCGAATTTTTCTTGTTCGAATAAGGCCAGTCCCAGGTTGATAAGGGCGCGCGGCTGGTCGGGAACCGCTTCCAACGCTTTACGGTAAAACTCTTCGGCGCGGTCCCAGCGCTGATCCCAGGCCGCTGAGTGGCCTTGATTCATGAACTTACGGAAAGTTTCTTCTGATCCAGGCATATTGGATTATCAATCGAACCTACGTGATGTAATTACAGTTCAATTATAGTGCAGAAGTCATATAAATTACAGAAAAATATCAGGCAAAAAGCAGAATGCTTATAAAATCATCAGCTTAATCAGCTACTGGATTCATTTTACCCCAGTTTTCACCGGCGCGGGCGTCCGTCTTCAGAGGAACCTTGAGTTCATAGGCGGCTTCCATTTCGTCCTGTACCAGGCGGGTGGTTTCGGCCAGTTCGGACGTGGGGCAAGCGAGTACCAGTTCGTCGTGTACCTGTAGCATGATCTTGGCCTGTAAATCGGACTGCTTGAGGGCGCTGTGTACGCGCAGCATGGCGCGTTTCATGATGTCCGCCGCCGTACCCTGGATGGGGGCGTTGACGGCTTCACGCAGTTCGCGGTTGCGAATGTTCTGGTTGGTTTGTGACCCCAGTCCATAGAAATAGCGCCGTCTGCCCAGCAGGGTCTCCACGTATTCGTTCTTCACGGCAAAATCGCGGATGCCATCCAGGTATTGTTTGACGCCGGGAAAGCGTTCGAAATATGCAGAAACGAAATCTTCAGCTTCTGCCAGGGTGAGTTCGGTGGTGCGGGTCAGGCCGAAGGCGCTCATTCCATAGATCAGACCGAAATTGATCGCCTTGGCGTGGCGGCGCTGCACCTTGGTGACCTCGTCCAGGGGGACATCATAGATCGCCGCGGCAGTGGTGGCGTGGATGTCCTGGTCGGCGAGGAAAGCGTCCAGCATGGCCTTATCGTCGGCCATGTGGGCGACGATGCGCAGTTCGACCTGCGAATAATCCACGGCCAATAGCAGTTTGCCGGGTTCGGCGACAAAGGCATCGCGCACCTTGCGGCCCAGTTCGGTGCGAATGGGAATGTTTTGCAGATTGGGGTCAGTGGAGGCGATGCGGCCGGTCACCGTGCCGGTCTGATTGTATGAGGTGTGGACGCGCCCGGTGTGCGGATTGACCTGCAAGGGCAGGGCGTCAACGTAGGTCGATTTCAATTTGGCGATCTCGCGGTATTCCAGCACCCACTCGACCACGTCGTGCTGGTCGCGCAGCGCATCGAGCACCCCGGCGGCGGTAGAGTAATGGCCGCTGGCCGTTTTGCGGGTTCCGTCGGGCGGGGTTAGGCCCAAACGTTCGAAGAGGGCCACGGAAAGCTGCTGGGTGGAGTTGACGTTGAATTCTTCGCCCACAGCCTTATAGATCTTGCTTTCGATCTCGCCCATGCGCTGTTCGAGTTCGCCCGACATTTTTTTGAGGAAGTTGATGTCCAGGGCAATGCCGTTCATTTCCATCTCGGCCAGCACTTTGACTAATGGCATTTCCACATCGTGGAATAACTGCGTACCTTTGCAGGCTTCCAGGTCTGCTTCAAGCTCGGGCTTCAAACGCAGGATCACTTCCGCATCGGCGGCAGCATAGGGCGCAGCTTTTTCGAGCGGCACTTCTGCCATGGTGATCTGCTTCTTGCCTTTGCCGATCAGGGCCTCGATCTCGGTCATGGTGACGTTCTGGCGCACCCAGGCCAGGTTCTTTAGGCCCAGGTTGCGGGAAGCGGGGTCACGCAGCCATTCGGCAATCATGCTGTCGAAAGCTAATGGGCTGACTTCCAAGCCGTAGCGGGCCAGCATGACGTAATCGTATTTGATGTTGTGTCCGGCCTTGGGGATATCCGGGTTGGTGAGGGCGGGGCGCAGCACATCGAGCACATCATCTAACGGCAACTGTGTGCCTTCGTTGTGCCCGACCGGGATGTAATAGCCTTTTTTAGGTTCCACAGCCAACGAAATGCCAACCAGGTCGGCTTGCATCTGGTCGGTGGAGGTGGTCTCGGTATCGAAGGCGATCACTTTTGCCTTTTCCAACGCCTTGACCAAATCAGCCAACTGCGCTGCAGTGGTAACGATGATGGTGTCGGTGTCTACGTCGGGTTCGAAGACTTCGCTGGCTTCGGCGGCGGCTTCAGCAGGCGCGTCGCCAAACATGTTCATTTGCGTGCCTTCCGGCACGGGGGCGACGCCCAGCAATTGGGCCACCAGCTTGAGGCGCGGCATCAGGCTGCGGAATTCCAGGTCGCGGAAAAGCTGCTCGACAGCATTAGGATCGAAGTGGTCGGTGCGTGCCTTTTCCAGGTCGAGGGGAATATCCAAATCGGTGACGATTTGGGCCAATTTCTGGCTCAGGTAGGCATTATCGTGGTCGGTTTCTAATTTCTTGCGCAGTCCGGGCGTTAGCTCGTCCAGGTGAGCGTAGACCGTATCCAGGTCGCCGTATTGTTCCAGCAGGTTGGCGGCGGTCTTCTTGCCCACACCGCTCACGCCGGGGATGTTGTCGGAAGAATCGCCCATCAGGGCTTTGTAGTCCACTACTTGCTCGGGTTTGACGCCCAGCGATTCGAGCACATCCTTGGCAGTGTAATCCTGGGCGTCGGAGAGTTTGCGTCCCGGCAGACTGACGATGATGCGGTCATCGACCAATTGAAGCAGGTCGCGGTCGCCGGTGATGATCTTCACACCCAGGCCCTCGGCCACCGCTTTTTTTGCGGTGCTGCCGAGTACATCGTCGGCCTCGTAGCCTTCCATTTCCAGACGCGGAATATTGAAGGTGTCGACCAGTTCGCGGATGCGCTCGATCTGCACGCGCAGGTCATCGGGCATTTTCTCGCGCGTGCCTTTGTAATCGGCAAACATTTCGTCGCGGAAAGTCTTGCCAACGTCGAAGGCAACCGCCAGGTAATCGGGGCGGTCTTGTTCGAGGATACGCAGCAAGACGCTGGTGAAACCGTAAATCCCTGCGGTGGGTTCTCCTGCGCTGGTATTCCAGCGCGATACATTCGTCCCGGCGCCGGTTAACGCGAAATAAGTGCGATAGGCCAGCGCGTGACCATCAATTAAATACAAAGTAGGTGGCATGTATGTATTATATGAGAATTAGGGTCAACCGGAAAGGCCTTGCCGCTCCCGGGTTTGGCGAATGAAATCTTTGATCAGGTGGCTGGGGGCCGGTTGGTTCCCACTGACGATCAGGTAGCCCGGTGCCCAGAAATCGCCGGAGGGGTTATCGGTTTCCATGCGTGGGAATTCGAGGAACAGGCGGCGGGAGGTGTGTTGGCGGATGATGCGCATCAGGTAGCCGGGGGAGGTGGCGGGTGGCACGTTGACCATCCACTGCAAATATTCGGGGCGGATGGACATGTGTTCCAGCCGCCAGCCAAAGGCTACACAGAGCTGTGTGACCCATTCGGAGAGGCGGGCGGCCAGGTCGCCGGTCAGATAGTGTTCGGGGAAGCGCGGCAGTAGCACGCAGGCGTAGGTCAGGTTGTACATTGCCGGGGAGACCGACTCGACGCGCAACTCTTTCTCTGCGCTGATGTCCGCTTTACGGGCTGGAATGGTTTCTGCCAGATAATCGGGGGTGGTATCGACTTTGCTGGGAATGGTCTCGGCCTGGAAATCGGGCATCGGTTCGGCGGGCGCAACCTGAGAAACCTGTGTTTCCATGAAAGGATCAGTCTGGTCGGCCGGTATTTCCATTACCAGCGGGGCGACTTCCTTTTGGGGCTGCGGCTGGGGTTTTGGCGGGGTATAAGCGGCCTCTTCTCCATTGAGGGAAGGAGGGGCGTCCGCCATGATTTCATCTAGAAAATTTTGCCGGGCCTGGGCCGGTACCGGCTGAGGAATCCAGTCGTCCGGGATGGCCGGAGGTACATCGTCCAGCAGCGGGGATTTGTAGTCGGCTTCCGGGTCGAGATCGACTTCCCATTTGATCGAGGCGGTATCTTCGACTTCCTCGACCGGGGTGCTGCCGGCACTAGCGGCCGGGCCAGTTGCCGCTTTTTCGAGCAGTAGTTCCTGGGGAGCAGATGCCAGGGCGCGTGCCAGGTCGTTGGCTTGGGAGCGGATCTTGCTGAAGGGCGTCTCGGCGTTGAAAGCCAAGGCGAGCACAAATTCGCCGCCCAGACCGATGGCATACAGCATGTATTCCCCACCGGTGGCTTCCAGGCGCACGAAGCGCGCCAGGTCACCGCGGTTGCCGTTCTCCCAATAATAGGCGGTGGTGCGGGCCAGTTCTTCGGCGGCCGGTTTGGGGAGTTCCCCGGCGTAAGCCCAAATCTCTTCGCCGCGCGTGATCAAGGCGGCCTGAGAGGCGGAAGAGAACGACAGGCGCGTCAGGTACTGTGCAGCCAGTTCAACGTCCTTCAACCAATCGGGCGGGGGAGCAGGGGGTTTGGCCTCGACGACGGGGTTCGCCGCCGGAGCTGGTTTGGGGGAAAGCTGGTTGATGTGTTCGATATCGCTGTTCTTGATGACCTTTTCGATCGTTACCAGCAGATCGGGGAGGTAGAAAGGCTTGGAGAGGAACCCGTCGGCGGGCAGCGCCTCCAATTCTTCCTGGTCGGGGTTGTTGTCCGGTGGGATCAGCACCAGCAGTATGTCGGGAACGATTGCGCTCATTTCCGCGTGCAATTGCAGCAGCGGTACATCGTCCAGGTCGGCATCCAGGATGCACAACACCGGCTGCTCTGCTTTAACTGCATTGATGGCCTGAGTGTGGTCGGAGGCCAACGCGACGGTATAGCCGCCATCCTCTTCCAGGATCTGACGAATCAATTCTCCAAAACCCGTGCTGGGTGTGATGATAATTACCGGAACGGTCATAATAACAGTGTATCATGTTGAAAGTTGCAATGCAAGTGCGCTTGGATTTCAATATTATGATAATAAAAGGGTAATTTTGAAATGAAAGCGCACTTGCAGCGATGACTGGTATTTGATTGTGTTTACGGCATGCCCCCGTTGTGGAGTGATTATTTTGCCAGCAGTTTCACCAGTTCCAGGAACTCCGTCCACTCTTCTTCGAAGAAGTGCAGGGTGATGTTGTTCAATTCCAGGTGGAAGGTAGTTTCTCCGTCCGGCTCCTCGGCTTTCCAGGCGATCAGGTTGGACGTTTCGGCCAACGTGGTGGTCTTCAATTCCGTATTGCCATTGTTGTCAGTCATTCTTTTTTCCTCGGCGAAAAACTTTCTGAAAGATTTTATTTTGCTGAACACGCGCCCACAAACGCGCGAGAAAAGCCTTTAACGCTTTAAAACTCAAGACATCTTCGTCATCATCTTCCGGGTCTGGGAAGGGATCGAGGTCAAACATCTTCCGTAAAGTGTATCCACCCACCAACTGCACACTGGCAAGCACCGGCGCGGCCAGCAGCAAACCGATAATGCCGATCAGCGAGGCCAGCACGATGGCCGAAAGCAGCACAGCAGCGGGGTGTACGCCCAGGGACGACCCGAAAATGCGCGGGGAGATGATGTTGTCAAAGATCGTATCCAGGATCATGGCGATGCCCACCGCGAGGATGGCGTACCAGATGGGGGCCAAGCCCAGGTAATTGGCCGGTTGGAAAAAAGTGACCACGGCGATCACAGTGGCCGCAATCCATGGGCCGACGTAAGGCACGAAGCGCGCTGCCCCGACTACCAGGGCGATGGCATAGGCCGTGCGTACGCCCAGGATCGACATGACCGTGAAATTGGTGATGGTTGCCAGCAGGATGATGACCAATTGGCCGCGCAGGAACACATTCCAGATGTGCCCCAATTCCCGCCCAAGGCGGCGCAGGTCGGCGAGGTAGCCGGTGAATTCGATGTCACCTAGGAAATCCGGCGATTCCCCGGCTTCGACCAGGATGAAGTAGGAAATGATCAGGATCAGCGCACCCCAACCAAGTGTGACTGCGGTAGAAGCGGCCACGCTGCCGATTAAACCCCCGGCCTGCCCAACGACCGGCTGCACGACGCCCAGGACTTGCTGAGAAAGCTGGAGGAAGTCGATATTCAGGTTATTTAGATAAGAAGGGATGTCGATTTCCCAGGGGCCAAAAGGCCCAACCGGCCCCAGGAAAATGGGGTTGGCGGTCCAGGATTCAAGCAGGTCTGGAAGCTCGGTGATAAAGTCCGAGATGATGTTGATCAGCCGCTCCATCTGCTGGACAACGGTGACACCGGTTACGGTCAGGCTGCCAATGATTAAAATGACCAGCAGCAGGAAGGCGATATTAACGGATGCTTGCCAGGAAAGCCGGGTCGACCTGTTGAGAGCGGCGATCATGGGGTGCAGCACGTAGGAAAGGATAAAGGTCAGGATCAGAGGAGCGATGATATTATTGAATTTGACCAACGCGGCGGCGACGATCGCTACCAGCGTCAGGCCAACGATGAGTTTGGTGGTCGCTCCCCAACCGGGGGAAACATTTTGCGGTGCGGTTTCTGACATGCGCCTACTTATCCTTGGGAACTGACCGGTTCGGCTAAAAAATCTAAACGGTTATATACGGTCAGTTCCTCCATACCTATTAATAAATAAAAGTTCATTCTGATTCTAGCGTGAAAGATGGCTTTTGGCAAAGCATCCGTAGACTCAATTTATCCTTTTAACACAAATGACTACCAGGAAGATGCGGATATTTCCTGGTAGTCCGTGTTCTGCTGTTTAGAGATCGCAGATGTTAATTCAGGATAAAAGAAAGCACGATCAGCGAGACGATGAAAAAGCTGGCTAATGTCACGATGCGTTTCAGATCCTGGAGTACGTAGGAATAATCCGGATTGAACTCGCGGCCGCGCAGTTTGTCGACACTGGTTGGTTTTCTTGATTGTCTTTTTCTCTTTGCCAAGGTGATACTCCTTATTGTTTTAGGTAACTGACCGTCTATGACGAAAAGCTTTTCATCAGAATGATGACCATTTCAGCCTGGAATTATTGTAAAGGTTTTAAACGGTCAGTTCCTCTAGTAAATGCCCTTGAAAACAGTTTCCTTTTCAAAAGTCTTTAGGGCATTTGCTACAAGTGCTGATTATACCACCAGTTCAAGCGGCTGCTTCGGCGCGCTGTTTCACGCCCAGCAGCATTTTGCGATCCATCGTGAAGGCTACCGGTTCAACGATCAACGGGCCGTACATCAGGTGGTTCTTCAGTGAGGGGGAGTATTCCACCTGCCAATGAGAGATGAACCGGGAACTCCCATCTTCCAGAGGCTCGACCAAGAACAACCAGCACAGGTTTAGATATTTCTCCGGTAATCCCTGCGCCGGGTCGATGATTTCTCCGGTGTCCAGGTTCATCGCCATCCGGGCCGCGAACGACCGGCCCGGTTCTACCAGCACAATTGGAATCCCGGCTTCGGGGTGCAGGTTGAAGGTATCACCGACGTGCAGTTCCTGCCATTCCGGGACGATGCGGTCGGCGTTGACCATCTGGCAGCCAACCAGGTTTTCCAGCAGTTCGTAACTGTAGAACCCGCCTTTATCCTGCCCGATCTGCACCACCCACGGCCAGACTGCTTCAGCCGGGGCTGTGATGTGGATTCCGTGGGTAAACCCCCAGCGCGGACTAATAATGAACTTGTCGGCCGGGTAAGGCCGGTCGGCTTCGGCCTGGCTCAACCCCCAACGGTTGCGGCGCGTGCGAAGGAATGGGGTCAGGAATGCTCCCAGAGCGATGAAAGCACCCTCGATGCCCGCCAGGATGTAGGCCAAATTACGTGATCTGCGCATGTGTAACTCCATAGTTTTTGAACGCAGCCACGCGTTCAAAATTCCTCAAGGGCGATCCTACACGCCAGGCAGCCGTTTGGACAGGCTGTTCAAGCAGTGTTGCTTTTCCCTAGTTCCTCTTGAGCCTGCTGCAGCAGCCCGCGCTGCTGGTCATCGATGATCTCATGCTCCCAGTGTTCCAGGATGCGCGTCCAACGCTCCCAAACCTCGTGCCGGTAGCGGATGACGTCGGGGGAATCTTGCAAGCGCGTCAGCCAATTCAGATCGTTGCGCAGCAGTTCCAGGTCGCGTTCCAGGCAGGTGAAGGCGCATACGACAGTAGGCAGGCGGTCTGCCTTGGCGGGGGGATAGGTGGTCCCGGCAACCAGTTCGTGCGGGGTAAGTTTGAAAAGCCCGGCCAGCAGGGTGACGGTACGCTCGCCGGGCATGCTGATGTCCATTTCGATGTGCGATACGGCCACGCGTGAAATTGCCAGACGTTCAGCCAGGGTTTGCTGCGTCCAGCCGAATTCCTGGCGCAGGCGGGCAATCCGTTTTCCGATCTCTTCCGGAACCATACACACCATCCTCTAGCTATGCTTGCCTCAATAGTACCGCAAAATCGCTGCGCTTTCTGCTAAGTGGCTTAGCTGACAGTTTTTGCGGATGTCGATAAGCTTGGCATACGAAAAATCATATACCGGCGTACAGTTGGATGCTGTGTACCCCCAAAGGAGATAAAAAATATGGCAATCAAACGTGCTTTAATCACCGGTGTGACCGGGCAGGATGGTTCTTATCTGGCAGAATTTCTGTTGGAGAAGGGCTACGAAGTGATCGGGATGGTGCGGCGTTCGAGCACGCTCAACTTCGGGCGCATCGAGCACATTCAAGACAAGATCACGATCGTGTCCGGCGACCTGATGGATCAGGTTTCGCTGATCGACATCATCGAAAAGCACCGCCCGGCCGAGGTCTACAACCTGGCAGCACAGTCCTTTGTGATGACCTCGTGGAACCAGCCGGTCTTCACCGGCGAGGTGACCGCGCTGGGCGTGACGCGCGTGCTGGATGCGATCCGGTTGGTCGATCCCGGTATCCGCTTCTACCAGGCCAGTTCAAGCGAGATGTTCGGCAAGGTGCGTGAGACCCCGCAAAAGGAGACGACGCCCTTCTACCCGCGCAGTCCGTATGGGGTTGCCAAGGTGTACGGCCACTGGATCACGGTGAACTACCGCGAGAGCTACGATCTATACGCCACTTCCGGGATCTGCTTCAATCACGAAAGCCCGCGCCGCGGCCACGAGTTCTTGCCGCGTAAGGTGGCGATTGGCGTGGCGCGTATCAAACGCGGCCTGCAAAAAGAACTGCGTCTGGGCAATATGGACGCCCGCCGCGATTGGGGCTACGCCCCGGATTATGTGCGCGGTATGTGGATGATGCTGCAGCAGGATGAACCGGACGATTACGTGCTCTCCACCGGCGAAACCCACAGCGTGGAAGAACTGGTCGATTTGGCTTTCCGGGCGGTCGACCTGGATTACCACGATTTCGTGGTGCAAGACCCGCGCTTCATGCGACCCGCCGAGGTCGATCTGCTGGTGGGGGATGCCGCCAAGGCCAAAGAGAAGATGGGCTGGGAGCCGGAGACCACTTTCAAGGAATTGGTGCGCTTGATGGTTGCGGCCGAGTTGGATGTAATCGACGGAACATTATAGGCCAGACGAATCTGATTGGGTAATTACTTTGCGTCCTCTGCGTTTTTTTACCGCAGAGGACGCAGAGATGCGCAGAGGAAAAACTTTCTATCTTTGGGATTTCTTACATGTTTGGGAAGATAGTATTTGTGCAGGGGGTTATTATTCCCTCACCCGGCGAGCCGCGCCCGCCGACCTCTCCCGGAGGGAGAGGTATAAGCGCGTTTGATGGGAGTTCCTATAAGCTTGTTTCCTTGTGTACCATTTACTCCTAATTGCCTCGGTGCCAGATTATCTTGGTAACGCTCTCCCAATATTTATAAAAGTCTAACGAATGTGGGTAAGTTTGCTCCAATTTTTTGATTAGAATAGAAGTGGATGCTATTGAGGTCTATTCGTTCAATAAAATGGAGGCATTAT